>PXPT01000001.1:0-1997 GCA_003021505.1 Cyanobacteria bacterium QS_4_48_99
TCTAGGGTCGGGATTACTGGCAAGGAATTCTTCCAGAGTCATGGGCAGGTTACAGAGACTAACCTCCTATGATCTCTAAAATTATCTAGGATTGCTATATTATGTCTAGATTAGAATTCCGCAAAGCCTCCACCAAGCCACGTTCAATCACATCTTCATCCAAATACCAACCAATTCTGCTCACTTGACTTACCCGCTATTGATTCCGCCTCCAAATGCTCGCACTCGGCGTAGTAAGCTGCTATGTCTGCATCAATTTCCTCCTTGTTGGAGTAATAATAAGTCAACGCTGCATAAATTTGCGCTAGAGTCAAGTGCATTCTTTGAGCGGCAATTTCTTCTGGACTCATACCAGCCTCCTGGTCGATGGCAATGTTTTGCACGGAAACTCTTGTTGGAGGAATTCGGGGACGACCTCCGCAAGTTTCAGGAGTACGGACGATTAATGTACCAATGTCTGTAATTGTTGACATACATACCTGGTGGGTTTACTCGTATCTTCAGCATACTGCGCCTAATTTGCTAATGCTGTAGGCGAACGCGCCTCATCCCCAACAAGATATTTTGCGCTTACCCCTTGCCAAAATTGTCGTTATCCCCTGTATGTAGCGCTCTTTTAGAATAGGGGAATTGCAAGACAATCAACGTTTGCTGTCTCATGGTTCAAACCCCTGAATCTAGCGCCGAACTAGCGGCTGCCCTAGAAACCCCGGTAGACCTGGACTTTCAACTGCCTGATCCCGAAGATGACCAGATCGAAGAGGAAGAGTTTCAAAAGCGCATTGAGAATGCGTGGACTGTTTGCGATCGCTTCGACTTGCAAACCGATATCTGGCGCGGGCGGATTATGCGGACAGTAAGGGATAGAGAGAAACAAGGCGGCGATGGACGTGGAACCGGATTTCTCAACTGGCTAAAAACCAGGGAAATCACTAAAAGTCAGGCATACTCGCTGATTCAATTAGCAAACAGTGCCGATACTCTTCTCGCAGAAGGACAACTGCATCCAGACGCCATCAACAACTTTAGCAAAAGAGCATTTGTCGAAACTTCCAAATCTGAGCCAGAAGTGCAAAAGCTGGTCAGTGAAGCTGCCCAAGGTGGCGATCGCATTACCCGCCGCGAAGTCAAACAGCTTTCGGATGACTGGACAGCAATGAGTTCGGAACTGCTGCCAGAAGAAGTTAAAGAAAAAGCCGGAGATGGTTCCTTACCTTCGCGCCACTTAGCACCAATGGTGAAAGAATGGGAAAAACTCCCCGATTCCCACCTCCAGGAAATGCAACAAGAAGTCAAAGAGAGTGCCGATGTCGATACAGTGAAGCACCTCACCTCAGAAGCCCGCAACCTATCGAAGTATCTTGACGCTGCTGCCCAAGTGCAAGCGATTAACCAGTCATCTATCGATATGGAAATGGCACTAGAAGAAGCACTGCGCCTCGACTGCTTAAACACCGCCTCTGATCTCGTCAAACAAGCCTCAAACCTAGAACAAACCGTTGCCAAACTCTATACCACCTGGAAGCGCTTGGGAAGCCTCTCTGACCGCTTGTACGTCGATACCGGAGCAAGTAATCCCCAACTGCGATCACTACTCTCCTGCCTTGAAACCCTCACCAACGACATGATTGAAGTTCCTCTCGACGAGACAGGCGAGCAGATTGTTCGCCTCAAATTAATGAGCGATTCCGGTTCACACTAGCAACGTGATAACTGATTAATCCCAACTTTAGGAGTGTCGGACCTACGCTTAATCCTAGTTACGGAGCAAAGTGCCTTAACGGATACCTCAGTGTTAGCCCTCAAGTTTTCGTGGAGGAAGTCTATCTAGATTATCTGTTAAAGAAGCACTTTGACAAAACAATTCAAAATTCAAAATTCCAAAAAACATGCCCATCCCTTTCTAGGGGATAGGCATCTCACGATTTCGAACGGGGCTCTCAGGGGTTCGAGGTTTCCTCGAACCACGACCCCTCGGGAACCTTACGGACGAGTTA
>PXPT01000001.1:2198-16160 GCA_003021505.1 Cyanobacteria bacterium QS_4_48_99
CCTTGGAGGGTAATGCCTCGCCCCAGCTCGGTTTGGAGGCCCCAACGGGATTCGTCCATGCAGAAGTAGCGCAGTGGCTGGGAGGCGCCGAAGTGCTGGTGCATGACGCTCAGCAGGCGTGGGAGTGTTTTGGAACTGTTGCTGCTGCCGCTCCCTGGCTTGCTGAGCTCGTCGCTGCGGCACTTTGGGCTGGGATGGCAGCTTCTAGCTGACCCAGCGATAGACGCTGCTGTAGGAACTGCTGATTCCCAACTCTCGCTGCAACCACGCTTTGAGCTCGCCGTAACTGCGCCAGCCGTTGGGGTGGCTCAGTTTTTGCTCCCATGCTTGCCGAATTTGGGGCGTCAGCTCGCTCGGTCGCCCTGAGGGCAACTGATGCTCCCATAGCCCCTCCAGCCCTCGCTGCTGGTAGAGCCAGAACCAGCGCTAGAGGCTGGACTCGTTGCAGCCCCTCAAGCGCGCCAGGTCCCGCCGGGTTCGCACCTGACCGGTCTTGCGCAACTACAGCGCCCGCAACCGGTCTCGGTCCCGAGCGTGTTGGTGCTTGCGCAGCAGGCTTTGGAGCTGCTGTGGGGACTCGGCAATCTCGGTGTTGAAGACAGTAGTCATGGCGGCCGCTAACTTCAGCTCACCGCCTCTATCCTAGTGCGCTAGCTCCCGACAGGTAGCGGTGAATGCGCTGCCAAGTGCCGTTGTCGCGCCAGCGTCGGAAGTAGCCATAGACGGTTTGCCACGGCGGGAAGTCCGACGGCAGCATGCGCCAGAACCGGCACGCAAGACGTACAGAATGGCCTCGACGACGGGTCGCAGGTTGGTCTTGCGAGGCCGCCCCAACTGGGAATCAGCGGCGAAATAGGCCGCGAGTGTCGCCCACTGTGTCTCGCTCAGCCGCGTGGGATAGGCTGGGATGGTAGCTTCCATGGCCTGTCCTCCTTGTTCTTCGGTTGGACAGCCTACGCCATGGAAGCTCCCTGACTTTTAAAACACCCTCTCACGCTCTCACGCTCTCACGCGCTCACTGCCTCCCCTACTTCCCCTGCTCCCCTGCAATTACTTACCCAACTCCTGAGAGCGTTGATAAGCAGCCTGTACCGCTTCTGCGATCGCGGAACGGAAACCGGATCGTTCTAATTCGGCAACCGCAGCAATGGTAGTGCCGCCGGGACTTGTTACCTGGTCCTTGAGTTGGGCGGGATGTTGCCCTGATTCCTGGAGCAATTGGGCTGTTCCTAAGACTGTTTGCACTGCTAATTGATAGGCGATCGCTCTGGGCAATCCTGCTGCTACGCCGCCATCAGCAAGGGCTTCGATCATAATTGTCACATAAGCTGGTCCTGAACCAGAAACTCCTGTCACACCGTCCATGAGGGGCTCCGGCACTTCCACGACTTGCCCGACTGCTTCTAGGATAGTCCGAGCTTGGGAAATCTGTTCTGGCTGCACCTGCGAACCAGGCGCTATCACGCTCATACCACCCCCTACAGTTGCGGGCGTGTTGGGCATTGCCCGAATCACTGGTTTTCCGGGAAACGCCGACTCCAGCCGACTTAATGTCACTCCCGCCAAAATCGAAATCACTAAGGGCTTGTTATCCCCCTTAGCTTCGCCAGACAGCTCTGCTACCACCACATCTAATACCTGGGGTTTAACCGCCAACAGCAAAACCTCATCTGCGGTTGCTGCTGCCCGATTATCTGAGGTGATCCCGACTTGGTATTTTTGCTGTAGAAGCTCGCGCCGTTGCGGTGAGGAATCACTTACTAGCACAGCATCCGGTGCATAAACTTGTTGAGACAGAAGGCGGGATAAGATGGCTTCTCCCATCACCCCGCCCCCAATCATACCGAACTTGATAGACACGACTTAGTCCTTTGACAAAACAATTGTCAATTCGCAATTCGCAATTGTCAATTTGGGTTTATGCCCATCCCCGTAATTGTCAATTGTTAGTTCGCAGTTTAATTGTTAACTGCGAATTGTTAATTGTTAGTTCGCAGTTTAATTGTTAACTGCGAATTGTTAATTGTGAATTGGTGTGACTACTGAGCTATCTGATTAGGCTGTTCTGCCCAGGCAGGCGTTGGTGATGCTGGGGAGGAAGATTCTCCAGAAGGATACCCTACTTCCTCCTGTTCCTGCTCTGCACCAGACTTGCTAGTAACTTTAACACTGTTAGGCGCGAATAGGAAAATACTTTCCCCAACTCGCTCCTGGTGTCCCTCCAGCGCATAAGTGCCACCCGCTACGAAGTCTACTGCCCGTTGCGCTTCTTCAGGCTCCATCATGGTGAGGTTGAGAACCACAGACTTGCGTTCTCGCAACGTCTGAATCACCTCTGGCATGGTTTCAAAAGAATGGGGTTCGATTACAACTACTTCAAACAGCCCATTGTTCATTCCAGGCATTCCAATCACGTTCCCTGTCGAAGTCCCCACTGAACCTCTTTTGGCTTCAGCAGTGCCAGTTGAACGTTCTTCTCTTGTGCGCCAACGGTTTTGACGCTCTTCCTGTGCTGTTTGAGCAGACTCTTCCTGTTGAAGATATTGGTCGTCATCCTCCTCAGGATAATACTCTTCGTCGTAAAGATAGCCGTCTTCATCAGACCCTTTGAACTCCAGAAAATCTCTTAGCTTTGTAAACACTTGATTCACTTCCGTTTTTCCTCTATACTACAGCTTGGTTAGAGAAGCACCACACTAGGGAAAAGTGCAATTTGTGGTCAGATTTTCCGCTTTTCCCTCAAATAAAACAAGTTAGCCCCAGAGTATACACGCGAGTGCAGCCCTAAGATGTGATGTCACTCACAAGTTAGCTTCAAAAAGTTCTAGGTGTCCATAGTCTCGCTTCGGTAATTAATAGTTTCGGAGTTGTTACAAATTTTAATAACGTGGAATTAATCCTCGCTTCGCGCTTGATGGCAGGAGGGGAAAAAGACGCGGAGACACAAGGACGCGGGGAAGAAGTGAGAGCGTGAGAGCTGGGGAAAGTGAGGCGTGAGCGCGTTCCAGAGTGGGAAATAGGAAGAAATTTTTCGAGCAAACAAGCCCATTTACCTCCTCACTCCCTCACCTCTTTGACTCCTCACTCCTGACTTTCCGCTCTCCGCGTCTACCCATCTCCGCGTCATACTTTCTGCCCTAAGCCCTCAGCCCTTCTTGGTTCATTCCAGTGCTTCCTCAAGTTGTCCTTTCACCAAAAATGGTTTGTCCCAAGCGTACCATCGTCGCTCCAGCTTGAACTGCTAGCTGATAGTCGGATGACATGCCCATTGAGAGTTCCTGCATTTGCAAATGCGACCAATTTTGTTGGGCGATTTTCTCGGCAAGCTCTCGCATTGACTCGAAGGCTGCTAGCACCTCTGACTCTGATAACTCTAACGGGAGAATTGTCATCAAACCTTGAATTTTTAAATGTTGGCACTGTTCAAGTTCTGGTAAATCGGCAAGCAATTCCGATATTGTCCAACCAGATTTATCCGGGTCAGGTAGCGGTTTAACCTGAAGACAAATTTTAGGATAGCAGGATAGCTCCCCTGCGAATCGATTCAGTCTTTGGGCAAGCTTGAGGCTGTCGCAACTGTGAATCCATTGAAATTGTTCCAGAGATTTTTTCGCCTTATTGCTTTGCAAGTGACCAATTAAATGCCAACAGATATCGGATAAATCTTGCAGTTGCTCTTGCTTGAAGGAAGCTTCTTGAATCTTACTTTCCCCAAAATCGCGGATGCCAGCAGCATAAGCTTCTCGGATGGCTTCTACCGAAACTTTCTTAGTGACAGCAATTAAACGGACATCGCCTGGTAGCTGTTGCTGAATTTGGTGAATGCGTTGGGTAATCGAGCCAGTCATCGGAAAATGCGCTGATAAGTAGCGTTAAGCTGTTCGTATTCTACAGACAATCTCTTGCGGCGTAGCTGACGCAGGCGATTTTCCATCACGAGGCGAGCATCCGAACGACCAAGGGATTCAAAAGTCAGATTCCCTTCTGAACCCAGAGTTACTAAAAAGAATAGACGCTGGGCGTAGAGAGTGGTGTACAATTCCCGGTTTTGTTCTATCGAACAAACTCTGTACAGCAGACCAAAATTTGGGTGATTCAGGTAGGTTTCGTTATCATTCATCCTGACTCACAAAAAATGCCCATCCCATCATGGCAACAAAAAGGGGTTATTCTTCAAACAACCCCAATTCTATCGGGAAATCGGTCAGATTGATGATATCTTGGCTGGGAACTGGCTTGTGAGGATATCGCCCCTCAGTGATCGCTAGGATTGAGTCGCAATTTGCAAGGCTGCTAGCTGTGCTTGGGCTTTATTAAGTGACTCATACCATTCTTTTTCTGGATCGCTATCGGCTACAATTCCCGCCCCGACTTGTCCCCAAACCCGATTGAGTCCTGAGTGATGATTGGCAAACAGAAGGGTGCGAATAATAATATTCAGGTCGAGATGTCCTCGCCAATCTAAATAGCCGCAGGAACCGTAGAACAAGCTGCGGCGCAGGGGTTCGAGTTCTTCGATAATTTCTAGGCAGCGGACTTTGGGGCAACCAGTAATCGTACCGCCGGGAAACAGAGCACGGATGAGCTCTATCCCATCGTAGTCTGTTCGTAAGCAACCGACAATGTTGCTCACTAGGTGCATGACATGGCTGTAGTATTCAATAGTAAATAGTTCCTCAACTTTGACTGACCCCCACTCACATACCCGTCCTAAGTCATTGCGCTCTAGGTCTACAAGCATGATGTGTTCGGCGTTCTCTTTGCTGTTGGCAGTCAGTTCTTGTGCCAATTGCTGGTCTTGGGCAGGTGTAGCGCCACGGGAGCGTGTTCCGGCAATGGGTCGGGTTTGGCTACGGCGCTCTTCCAGCTTGATTAACCGTTCTGGAGAGCAGCTAATTACCGCTCCCCAAGGAGTTTGCCAAAAACTGGCGAAAGGGGAAGGATTAATCGTTTGCAAGGCACGATAAATCGCCCAACTATCAGCAGTTGTCGAGACCTGAAAGCGCAAGGAGAGATTCGCTTGAAAAATATCGCCAGCATGAATGTACTTTTTGGCTTGCCGCACCGCATTTTCGTAATCGGCTTGGGAGGTGAGGAAGGAGGGGGTGAAGGGTGAGGAGTTCCGAGTTCCGAGTTCCGAGTTCCGAGTTCCGAGTGAGGAGTCTAGCTGGTTCTGCAATTGGTCAAGTTCAATTGTTTGAGTGGCTGCCAGCCAGAGGGTTTGTTCGAGGTGGTCGAGGACGGCAAAGGTTGCAGGTTCGTACCAGTAGGCGATGGGAAAGGGAAGGGAATCGTCTTTTAGGCGCGGCAGCTGCTCAATTTCCCAGGCAAGGTCGTAACCTAGCCAACCTAACCAACCACCTGTGAAAGGAAGATGGTCAATTGGAGGTTGCAGGTTAATTTTCCTCTGCTCCTCTGCCCTTCTGCTCCTCTGCCCCTCTGCTCCCGTACCTCGACGAAGGAGGCGTTTAAGGAAAGGGATAATCTGACCGAGGGGTGGTGTCCAAAGCTGTTGCTGTCCGTTGATGATGCGTGGGGAGCCTGCACAGATGGAGTAACGAGCCAGTTGGGATTGCTCGGTGGGGGAAGGGGTTTCTAGGAGAGTGGCGATCGCGTGATGGCGCCGAAACAGAGCATCAAAAACTTCAGAACCCGTACGATTATTTAAAGGGAGTGATCGCCACTGCCTGGGCATCATGTTACAAAACAATTAAAAAGGCAAAATATTATTAGTCATTGGTCATTAGTCATTAGTACTAACGCTCTTTGGACTGATGACTCACCAATTTTTAATTTCTAATTTCTAATTTGTAATTTTTCAACCTCCTCCCCACACAAATCGTCCTGCCCAAAGGACAGCCAAACCTCCCAATGCCACCCAGTCGCCCCAGTACAAGCGGAGCTGATGCCACTGTACGCGATGGCGATTGGGACTGGTAAAACCTCGCACTTCCATTGCAGTGGCAATTTGCTCGGCTCGCAATAACAGATTGTTAAGTAATCGTTCAGCAACAATTAACCAGACTTTAAAACTTTTGCGGATGCCTAGTTTTTTCCAGTTAATGGCTCGGGTGCGTACCGAACGCACTAAATTTTGCGCCTCTTCTAAAACGAGGGGAATAAAGCGTAACGAAAGGGTTAGGGTCAAAACAATTTCTGTGACAGGCACTTTGAAACGTCGCAGCGGTTGCATCACGCGTTCTAAACCAGCGGTAATTTCTTCGGGGGCAGTTGTAAGTAGGTAGAGATTGGTGCTGTAAATTAGGGTAAACAGCAGTGTACTAGCGCGAATTGCCAAATCCACAGACCGACGGGTAATTGTTACCCAGGCTTGCTCAAATAGCACGTATTGGTAGGAACCAGGCTGGGGAAGCTTCAGTTCGCTGTCGGGGAGGCGTGGCTGATTATCAACGTTGACCCCGTCATCCAACAGGCAAGTGAGGATAAAGACTAAAACGCATAGTATTAGCAACCAACCCATTTGCTTGCGCCAAACACGCAGCGGAATTCCTGCTAGTAGCGTCACTAGAATCAGCAATCCCACTAGCCCCAAACGCCAAAAAGGGCTGGCAAGGATGGGAGTGAGAAGAAAGCTCATTAACCAAGCGAGTTTCACTCTCGGGTCGAGTTTGTGTAGCCAGGTGACTGGTTGTTCTAAGTGCAGCCACAGAGGGAGCGATCGCAGTAAGTCCATAAACAATTAAAAATTAGTTAGTCATTAGTCCAAAGTCATCAGTCGCTAGCAGTTAAACTTTGTAAGCGTTAGTCCCAAGGACTAATGACCAAGGACTGAGGTACTGCCGGATAAGGGACTCAGACGATTAAACTTGCGTTGCCCGATTCATGTTACTACTTTCGAAATCACCCTTTTTTTTACCGCGCCAGAGGATGCGTAGGGGCGTTCCGTTGAAGCCCAGCCCCTGCCGAAACTGGCGGTCAATATAGCGGCGATATCCGTCATTGAAGCGTTTGGGATCATTAACAAATAAGGCAATTGTGGGTGGCTTGCTACTCACTTGAGTGCCATAGTAAATTCTCCCCTGACGACCTTGGCGATTCGTTGGGGGAGAATACCAGGTTACGGCTTCTTGTAGCACTTCGTTGATGACAGAAGTGCTTACCCGACGGCGGTGTTGGGTGGCAGCAGCTTCGGCGAGATCGAGAATTTTTTCCACTCGTTTCCCGGTGAGGGCACTGACAAAGATTGTTTCTGCCCAATCCAGGAAATATAGCCGATCCTTAAGATACCTTTCGTATTGATAGATCGTGTGGGAGTCTTTCTCAATGGCATCCCACTTGTTGACAACCAACACGGCGGCACACCCATCGTCACTAATGCGCCCTGCCAGTTTGAGGTCTTGAGTGGTGATGCCCTCTGTGGCATCGAGGAGGAGCAAAACCACATCGGCGCGGCGAATCGCTTTGAAGGCGCGATTAATGCTAAAGAATTCTGGACCATACGCGACGTTTTTCTTTCTGCGGATGCCTGCGGTGTCAATCAGACGATAAGGTTGTCCCTGTCTTTCCACCACCAGGTCGATGGCATCACGGGTAGTACCGGAGATGGGGCTAACGATGGAGCGGGTAGTGCCAGTGATGGCGTTGAGAAGACTCGATTTACCCACATTGGGACGCCCAACGATCGCCACATTGATTTCCTGGGTCTCTGGGAGTGTGGTTTGGGTAGGCAAGTAGGAAATGAGAGCATCGAGTAACTCGCCAGTGCCGCTGCCGTGAATGCCCGAAACGGGGAAGGGTTCGCCTAAGCTGACCTCCCAGAAATCAGCCGCTTGTATGATTCCTTTCTCTGGGGATTCGCATTTATTGACGGCAAGGAAAACCGGAACGGATTGTTGGCGCAGCCAGGAGGCGATCGCTTCGTCTAGGGCAGTGGCTCCAGTTTGACCATCCACCACAAAAATAACGGCATGGGCTTCTGCTAGGGCAACCATGACCTGCTCTCGAATGTGGGGCAAGAATTCGGTGTCATCATCAAACACTAAGCCGCCTGTATCGACTACGAAGAATTCCCGGTCTTGCCAGAAAGCAGGTTTATAGAGGCGATCGCGCGTTATGCCTGGCTGGTCATCGACAATAGCGTCTTGAGTCCTTGCCAGACGATTAACAAAGGTAGATTTGCCCACATTCGGGCGTCCAATAATGGCAACAATGGGCAGTTGTGTCATTTGTCAATTGCTGATTGCTGATTGCTGATTGCTGCTCCCCTGCCTCTTTTCAATCCTCTATCGGAAAGCGCTCCATCAAACGAACCGCTCTTTGAGCATTGCGCTGTAAAGCGTCGGTCAGATTGGGGATGTGGGGGATTTGCGAGAGAATATCGATGGTGCGACGCAACATTCTGACGATGTCTCCCTCATCCAGGCTGGTATTTTCGCAAAGTTCGCTCCATTCTGTGCCCAACACCCACTGCTCGACTAGGCCGATTAAGTCAGATTCCATCCAGATGGGCATTCCCACATTATGTCGATGTTGGGCTTGGAAAAGCTTACGTCGAATTTTCCGCAGTCGAGCCAATGCTTGCATCGCTGGTTCTGGGGGATGATAGCTCGTCCAGCTATCGGAGCGAGGAGGCTCGCTCACCAAGGCACAAACGGCTGCTGCCAGGTGTTGCGGGTCTAGGGAATCGAGTTCTTCTGAGGTGAGCGCTAAGGCGAGCCACAACTCATTATCACTCCGAATCGCGGCTGTGGTTTTTCCGAAAGGCGTTGGGGTGTGTTTTTCTAGAGCGCCAAATGTTTGGAGAACTTCAATCAAGTTGAGAAATTCCTGCCAATGTTGTGACTGATGTTGTCTGGAGTTGGCTTGACGCTCGCTCAGTTCTTCACGCAGTGCTAAACGGCGCTTATGACGCTTGATTAAACTCCCAGGCTTGCCCCACTTGTGAAGGGGGGACTCGTCCAACTGTGTTTGCAGTGCCTCCAACTTTTGCTGTTGGGCAGCCACTTCGGGCGCTTCTGGTAGTGCAGCAGCATCCTTGGGAATCCCATCGGCAACGGCTGCTGTTGCGTCGTCACCTTGGCGGCGCTTCCCGGGCTTAATCACTAGGTCTTTAGGAGGGACTAGCGGATCTAGAACTGAGCTGGGTAAAGACTCTTCCTCCACCTCTGCCACATCGACGTGAGTGGCGACATACCAGCGGTTATCTGACCCTAAGCAAATTAAAATCTCCGATTGCCCCTGCCCCGATGCCTTGGTGAATAATACTGCTGGTAGGGGAGAGGAAACCGAGATATGTTTCCCTTTTAAGTATAGAATGCGTCCTGGGGAAACTTGCGAGAGTGCAGCAGCGATCGCGGGGATCCTATCCTTTTCTGCTTGCTTTTTCAGGTATTTGGCAATGCGGCGCTCTTGTTTAAGCCGTGCCTGGAGTTTTTCAAATTGGGCAAACTGTTCTACTGGTATGGGGGCAAGTTCCACATCCAGTTTGGTTAGTTCTGTAGTTAAGTCCGTGATCGCTTTTTGTTCGGGAGCCACTCTCAGCGTGGCAAGATACTGGGCAAAGCTCCGCTCTAGCAAGCGCTTCACCTCATCGAGGGTATGGATTTGCAGCAAATTCAGTACCATACCGTAGGTAGGGGTGAACTGGCTCACGAGCGGATCTGCCTCTTTCGTTGCCAAATAAGCAGCTTCCTTTGCTCCTTCAAATCGCGTCTGCGTACAGACGACATAGCCGCGCTCATCCATCCCGCGCCGTCCGGCGCGACCTGCCATCTGCAAAAACTCTGATGCCCTCAGTAGCCTGTATCCCCGGTCAGTCCGTTTGGAAATAGCGGAAATTACAGTTGTCCGAGCAGGCATATTAATCCCGGCTGCCAGCGTTTCTGTGGCAAATACCACTTTCACTAACCCCAGCCCAAATAGTTCCTCGACTAATCCTTTCCAGGCTGGTAAGATACCCGCGTGGTGAGCAGCAAACCCTCGGGTAAGTGGCTCAATTTGTCCTGCTCTAGCACCATCTGGGTGCTGTGTCAAAAAGGTGTTAACCCGCTTTTTGATTTCGGCGGCTTCTTGCTCATTCACCAGGCTCAATGAGTCTAATTTTTCCGTTGCCTGGTCACAGCCCCGGCGACTGAAGATGAAATAGATTGCGGGTAGCATATCTCGCCTTTGTAGCTGGCGGATCACTTCCTCAGGGCTGGGACAGTCTTCTGGTTTGACGCGCTGCCGATTTCCCCTAGAGCGCTTCTTCTGCTTGAGGCGAGGATTAATTTTGCTTTGGTCTTGATTGAGGAGAGGAAATAGCCCCTTAGGAGTGCTGAAGTTAAACTGTAGCGGAACCGGTCGAAAGTCGGATTTAATTAGTTCGGTGGAACCGTGAATCTGGTTAATCCAGTCGGTGAGTTGACCTGCGTTGGCAATGGTTGCAGAGAGAGCAAGTAACTGGATGTCCTCAGGACAATAGATAATTGATTCTTCCCAAACTGTGCCTCGGCTGGGGTCATTCATGTAGTGGCATTCATCCAAAACCACCGCTTCTACGCCTTCCAAGGAGGAGGGCAAGCCCTGAACTCGACCAAGCGGCGTTCCGTAGAGCATATTACGGAAGACTTCTGTGGTCATAACCAGGATGGGGGCATCGCGGTTGATGGTGACATCGCCGGTGAGCAAGCCGATTTTGTCGGCTCCAAAATATTCACGGAAATCCCGCAATTTCTGGTTAGAGAGGGCTTTGAGGGGCGTGGTGTAAAAAACTCGCTTCTCTCTAGCTAAAGCGCGGTGAATGGCGTATTCTCCCACTAATGTTTTTCCAGATCCGGTGGGAACGCAGACCACTACCGATTTTTGGGCATCAAGGGCGGTTATGGCTCGAATCTGAAAGTTATCTAATTCAAACGGAAACAGCTTTTCTAGGTTTAGCTCAGAAGGAATCGCAGAAACGTCCACCAAATCATCCCCCGCTATTAGCCCACCCCATATCAAACATTTGGAAGAAAAGTGGTAGGGCTTTGCTCAATCGTTACGCTTTCTGCATCCATTCTAATCAACTAGACATTGGAGTTAGACAAAAGCAGGAATGGTCCGATACTTTAGGCATTGCGACAATAATTTCATTGACAGAGGCAATCGCTGTCGGAAAGATGGGAACCCTCAAGGTACGAAAGGGAACCTCGAAACACGACCCCTCCCTTTCAGAAGAACGAAGGCAGACGGAAGGATCAGGTGTCAGCAAATTTAGTCGTTTAGGTAACACTTCACGCCATTAACTGACCAGAAGCAGAACCTAAAATAGGAGCGCGACTGATGCCTCACACCTCCTAATTCTGCCATCTGCCCTCTGCCCTCTGCCTTATTCGATGACAACTGCAACATTAATCCAGCTTAATTTGAGACCCCCAGCGGTCTTGCGGGAAAAAGGAGCGATCCATCGGAATGGGGGTGACTGAGTCGCTGAGGGTAAACTGACCCGTTTCCATCCAACGCTTGAGTTCCTGTGCGACTTGTCGTGAGAGGGGAATACTGGCAAGGGGCGCAGTCCGCACAGTTTTCCCTTCAATGGTAATCCGACCGCTTTTGAGCTGCGCGTAGCTGACTAAGCCGAAGGTAGGACGGACACGCCGAGGAATGGAAAAATCGACCACGGGCGCAACAATATCTTTGTCCGAAACAGCACAGTGAGCGATCGCCTCTTCGTGTAAAACGGGTATGGGAACTCCTATCCCCAGCATAAGGGAGGGACCATAATGTTTGAAGTAGCAACCCCGCACCCAACGGGGGTTCATCTGCTTGGCATCGCCGCTCAAAGCCAGTGTAGCTGCTGGTCCAATAGGAGTGTCGTTGGGCAGGCGTTTTTGCCTTGGGAAGTGCTGCGTGCCTTCACCGACAACGTAACCAATGCCGCCACCTAAAAAAATTCGGCTCCCGATGCCAATCAGCTCTAGATTTGGGTCATTGAGAAGCGGAGAAATTGCACCAGGATGGGAGTAAACTGCGTTGGAGAGCCTGGGTTGTAAAGGACCAAGGTAGGTAAATAGGGTACGTTCGCCTGCGTTTACCCCAACCAGAAAATTTTGATAGAGATTGCGGGGATTGGAGAGATAAAACTGATTAACTGTGTCGCGGGTGATGGTGGTTTCAAAAGAAGCTCTGGGGTAGCAGTCACTTACCTGTCCGAGTGCCCGTAAATGGACTTGTTTGCGAGCAATCAGGTCTTCGATAACATTCCCCCCACCCCGCTCTTGCACGGCGTTGCCCTGGCGCATCTCTCCATCTGTAGGTTCGCCAGCATAGTCGGCGGCGATCGCAGCCCCGAGGTAGAGATCCACTGCACCAAACCCAGCGTAGGCGGGAACTCCATCGAGCCAGCATTGACGAATATTAATGGGGGGGTCAGTATGTCCGATATTAATGATTGCCCCAGAAGATTCCATCGGCTCAAAAGTGCCAGTGGCGATCGCATCGACTTCTTTAAACGCCTGCTTGATTCCGCTCTCTGCCACCCGAGCCTTGAGTTCTTCGACTGTCCAAACCACCGCCCGTTGCTGGCGAATCTTATCATTAATTTCGGCAATCGTGCGCTCGGTAGTCAACTCGCTCCGCTCCCATGAAAAATTAAATTCCTCTTGAGTGTGCAATCTTGAATTTAAAAGTTTTAATTATTTGTCATTCTTGATCGCTTATGCGTTGCTAGTTTGATGACAAATTACGAGCTACGAATTAAAACTGTGGCTCATCCAAGAACATCTCCACTAACCACTCCCACAGAAAAGTAATCGCCACTCGTTCCTGATTAAAATAGGATCAATTATCTACTGCTCCACCTCCCTGCCCTAAAATCAACACTTCTCCCACTCAACCCGTTTTTTTTCTGTGTCCTCTGTGACTCTGTGGTTGCTTAAATCCACGCTTTGGCTCAGTCCTATCCTAGTACCTCTTTTAAGCCTTCCGGTTGATGACATCTGCGCGGTGATCGCTACCTTAGACTGGGAGAGGGTCCCGAACCGACACCTCCTCAGCCTCTTACAATCAGGCAACTACTCAATAGCGTCATTACTGTGAATAATTGCTTATTAGACGAACGAGACCCCCACACAATTAAGTCATTAATGCCGCTGTGGGAATGGTTTTATCGCTACTACTTTCGAGTCACTACTGATGGCTGGCACAATTTCCCTGATTGGGGAAGCGTCTTAGTCGTTGGCTCCCACAATGGCGGCACAGCAGCCCCCGATATGCACATGCTTTTTTACGACTGGTTTCGTCGCTTCGGAACCCAACGCCCCGCTTATGGACTGACATTTCGAGAGTTGTTCCAGTCTCCTAGAACTGCTCGGCAGGCTGCTAAGATTGGCGCGTTACCTGCTGAACCCAGGGTGGCGACCGCTGCCCTACAAAGAGGAGCGGCAGTGCTGGTCTATCCAGGGGGAGTAGAGGATCTCTTCCGCCCTCACAGCCAACGCCACCAAATTAAACTGGCTGGACGTAAGGGATTCATTAAGCTCGCTTTGCGAGAAGGTGTGCCCATTGTGCCCATTGTTTCCACTGGCGCCCATGACACCCTAATTGTTTTAACTGACTGCCAAGAGCAAGTCAAACAGCTCAAGGAGTGGGGTTTACCTTGGTCAGAGTGGGCTTGGAATAATGTCTTTCCAATTTACTTGGGCTTACCTTGGGGATTAGCTTTGGGACCAGTGCCCAATCTGCCTCTACCTATACCAATTCACACCCGCGTTTGTGCTCCAGTTCAGTTTGAGCGCTACGGTAGAAAGGCTGCCACGGATCATCGCTACGTGGATGCTTGCTATGAGAAAGTTCGCAGCCACATGCAAAGCTCGCTGGATGAGTTAGTTATAGAGCAGGGACGCGATCACTGTTTCATTGAAAGTAGAAATTCTCTATCCTAAAAGGTAATTGATCAAGAAAAGATAAAGACAGTAATAGAAAGGAGTCGTGACTCTAGCTGACAACTGCATCAAACTCAACTGATGAGCAGAAAAGCCTACC
>PXPT01000002.1:0-23428 GCA_003021505.1 Cyanobacteria bacterium QS_4_48_99
GTTTCCATTCAACTAATTTCTCCAGCAAGTGAAGAGACTGCCACTGTGAAGTCGCAGTTGGCACGCATCCTAGCAGCCAATTTTGGAGGGGTCAACACAGGCGGTCTCTTATTAGCTAATATTTGCAATAGTCAAGTGGGGAACCGACTCTAAATCACCGCCAAGTGGGGCATTTGCTAGGGGACACGAAATAATGGGGATCCTGGAGATTGCTGCTATACCCCAAATCGGCACTTTCGACAGTGTCTTGTTGGGCTTCAATTGCCCGCATGTCAAGTCGGCGAGGCTTCCGAATGCAACGATGCTTGAAATCATGGATTTCTGCGCGTCGGTGCAAAATGTAAAATTAAAAGTTGGGACTCAATTCCTTAAAAGGAACGAGCTTAAAAAAGGAAACTCTTTTAATTGTTTATTCCCTGAACGGAATGGGCATGTACCCTTTTTGAATTTTGAATTGTTTTGTCAAGCCATTTAGCGCTTTCCTTTCAAACAATGAAGGTAGTATCGCCCACCTGAAATTGGGGCTGCACTCCCAAAATGAGCGCATTCCGCCAGTGGTGAGCCGATACGGGATAGAAGCGAACTTGGTCCTCTCCTTCGTTCAGGTAGCGAGTTAGCTTGCTCTGGAGCGTCTGGCACTGCTTCTTGGTGAGCTCGCACTCGAACACGCTCCACTGCACCCGCAATCCGTACCCTTCCAAGACCTGCGAGATTTTATTACAGAGATGGAAGCAAAGCCCACGTTTTGTAAACGTGGGATGTAGCGTGGTTAGCTTCAGCTAACGTGATACCCCACTTTCCTATCACCACGCCCATCTGGCTCCTCAGTGATCCAAGAATCCCACGTGCTTCAGCCGTGGGAGTGTCAAGCCGATAGTTATCCACGACGTCATAGCAAATTAGGTACACCATCACATCTTCCAGTACATTGGGCGGTATTCCGTTCGCTCGTTCATTAGGTACGCTAGGTACTCGCGCACCTGCAACTCCATGCAGCGCCGATAGCTCACCTTGAGCCCGGTGTGAGGGTGAGTAACCTCAGTTTGCAGCCGCTCTTCCCAGTGCTGGAGAAAGCGCCGCAGCGCCGCCGGTTGCAAGTAAACCCCCTTGCGCGCGTCTGGTGGTGTAAAATCCTCCGGGTCGAAAATTCGAGCATTGACTAGATACACTACCAGTGAATCCACCAGCGGCGCGCGCCACTCCTCCATCAAATCCATCACCAGCGCTGGGTGCTGGTCGCGGGTTACGTGCAGGTGCCCGAAGTGCGTGTGCAATCCCATCACCAGCACCTGCGAAAAGATGGTTTGGCTCAGCAGCGTGTATCCCAGGCTCAGTAGGCTGTTGACCGCATCACGTGGCGGCCGCAGCGTGCGCTTTTCAAAGGCAAAGGGTTGCGCTACTAATGCCGCCGCCATCCCCTGGAAGTAGGCGTGGGCGCCCTGCCCTTCAAAGCCCCGTAGCTGCTCCTGGTCGCTAGCGGCTGCCGCCTTGGCTTGCCACGTTTCCAGGTCTTCAATTGCCTGAGCGATGCTGGCAGCCGGGCGACGCCGCTGTAACCGCTGCAGGACTAGGCGCGAGTTGCGCAGCTTGCCTTGGACGATCGCGCTCGCCATGCGGTAGCCGAATGCTGACTCCGCCGAGCGCTGCACCTGCTGCGTCAGGCGGGTAACTGTAGCCTGCCCGGTTGCCTCCAGGCGGCCGAAATATTTACCGCGGCAAGATAGGTAGAACACCGGAATGCGGCGGCGCAGCGCCAATCTCACCGCCCCATGGGTGAGATTGCAGGTACCAAATAGCACGATGTGGCTGACTTGATTAACCGGCAGCTCACAGCGCAGTTGCCGCTGGCAGAACACCTTGAACTGCTGGTGCTTCACCCGCAGTTGGGCGCCTTGTTCGGTAATGTAGAGCGTAGTCATAGGAACCCTCCAGTAGTCCGTTAAGTGAGTGGGTAAACGCGACGGGCGCGGGACGCGCGAGCAAGCTGGTCGCGGTTTCGCTGGCGGCGACGCTGGCTGGCGCGAAGAGTGGCGATGCGATGGTCTCTGTCACGGGCGCGAGCGGATGGCGCGATCGCAGAGCTCGTAGCCCAAAAAGTGGAACGACTCGCCTGGGGCGATGATGCGCGTTTTCTCCGGCGCAAGCTTGAGATGCACCTCTCCGAGCCACTGCTCGAGCTGCTGGTGGCAACGCTCGGCTTGGGGGCGGCTATCGCAAGGGATGGCAAAGTCATCGCCGTAGCGCACCAGCGCCCAGCCGCTCCTCAGGCAGCGCCAGTCGAACTCGCTCCAATACAAATTGGCCAGCGCCCCCGATAAGACACTGCCTTGCGCCGGGTGGACCGCCACTGTTGACCGCCCAGAACCCAACCCGCTTGCAAGTACTGCTCGACGAGCTGCTGCAGGGGCGGATCCAGCGCTAGGTCATCCAGGGCCGCCAGCAGCACCGGCCAAGCCAGTGCATCGAAAAACTGCGCGATGTCGGCCTTGAGGAGCCAGGGTTTCCAGTGCGCGCGCAGCGTCCCCACGGCTTGATGGATCGAGCATCCCGGCCGATAAGCGTAGCTGGCCGGACTCAGCGCCTCTTCCAGTGCCGGGTAGAGGGCGCGCAGTAGCCAGCGCTGCACAATCCGGTCCTGGACGGTGGCGATGCCCAACAGGCGCTGCCTGCCGCCGCGCTTGCGGATGGGGACCCCCAGGATGGGCTGCGGGCAGTAGCGCTCCTGGGCCAGCAGGCGAGCGAGCTGATTCAACTGCTCCTCGGCGACGCCGGCGAACAGATCTGGCGTAATGCCATCGATGCCGGCAGCCTTACTGCCGCGCCGGGCGCGCTCCCACGCGGCTCGCAGTCGTTCGGGATTGACATGCATAGTTTCCTTACCAAACCCCTTTCCAGTCGCTCACTAGTACCTACGTGAGGCAGCACTACTATCATGCTCTGCCTCTTAGAACCGCCGCAGCGATCGCCCCACTAGCCGTCCGAGCAGGGATAGCCCCGAGCGCAGGACTTTCTCGATACCGTCGTGCCAGAGCTTGCGCCAAACGGGACGCGGCAGGGTAATTTTGAGCAGGAACAGGCTGCCAATCGCAACGAAGGCTCCTCTTAGCAGGAAATCCTCGGGCGATGCGCCGCCTTCGGTGATGGCGCGATAAGCATGAGCTGCCATACCAAAAAGCACCGTTCCCAGCAGCAGCCAAGCTACCAGGGCACCCAAATGCTTGGGACTGAGTAAGCCCAAGGCAATGGCGATCGCGAGCAGTAGTAGCAGCGTGGGAATGGGCATGACGAAAACCAATGGCGAGCCGACACTTCAACAATACTGTCGCAACTGGAGAGCCAGAGTAGAGACTGTGCGAATGGCGAAATCTTCCCCCAGATACTGGCATGGTTCAATCCAACTAGCGTGTTATCCCAGATGCACCTCTAAGCAGCTTGCCAGGCTCTAGTAATTTCATACCAAAGTCGAAATTTTGCTGTCATATATAGCGGTTTGCAGATCAATGAAGTACAGCGTTTCACTTAGGAATTTAAGGGTTAAGGGGAGACTCCCTTTAACCTTTTCCCCGATTTCAACCAGGGTGTACCTCAGGTCGTCGAAAACTGCTATAGAAACAAAAGTTAAGGCTAAACAAAATTGGGGGATTCTTAAGTTTCTATAGTAAAAAATCAGATGGGGTGATAATTTTAGAGCAAAATTGGGAAGGCTGAACTAAGCACCGTGTTGAATGCAACGAAAGAGAGTAGCTTGTGTCGGAAACTTACTGGCAAGCAAAAATCTGGGGGATTCTCCACGAGCCTATCCTCAAAGCATTACAAAACAACCAGTTTGGGCGAGGGGATAATAGCCTCTGGCAAGACCTAGAAGTGATGCAGGAGTGGAAAAAGAAAGGCTGGAATCCAGAAAGTTCTGGCAAAAAAATCCTCGAACATATCCACCTTGCTGACTATATCGCCTCAGCTAGTGATCGTGGTGCGATTGGGAGTCTTTCCAAGAGTATTAATTACGCCCCTAATCACGACAGAAATCAGGGATTAAACATTGCCCACCTGCTATCAGGAGAACAGCACCACTTTAAACTTAAACAACATTCGGAATTATTAGAAAACCGCCAAAATTATCTGCAACAAAAAGAGGCGCAACTGCGAGATCTCATTCCAGAAGGAATTAGAAGCGATTCCCAACAACTTTTCTGGTGGTTGTGGCGTTGCTTACCCGAAGCCGCTTGCCAGCTATTTGAAAACGAAACTTTACTGCTGATGCCAGCAGAAACCAGGCTTCCCGATAGTTCCATTTGGAGTCACGCTAGCCTCACCGCTGCCCTCGCTGGGGCATTAGCTGGGTACAATCTTACCCCTACTGATATAGATAAAGATTGCTATCCTGATAAATCCCTATCCCATCCTTTCCTTGCCAGCTTCAGCTTCTGTCCCGTTCAGGAACTAATCAAAGCGAGTCGCAAAATGCGCGACTTCTGGGCAGGTTCGTGGGTGTTGCACTACCTTTCTGCCAGAGTTAGTTGGAAACTGGCACAACAGTATGGTCCCGACTGCTTACTTTATCCCAGCCTCTACCAACAACCTCTGATTGATCACTGGTTACTGCAACAATACCCTGAGTTTAGCAAATGGGTGAAGCAACCCCGCGATCGCGCCCTCCTTACTGCCGGATTTCCCAACGTCCTAGTGCTGATATTGCCCAAAAATAAAGTTGAGGCAGCCATGCAGACAGCACGCAATACCCTCATCGAAAGCTGGCGAGATTTGGGCAAGCAGGTACTGGCAGAATTACAGGAGAATCGGCATTGGATGCGCCCACTCTCCTTCCATCATCACACCTGGAAAGGTTGGCTGGATGCCCAATGGCAGACTTACTGGACGGCAATTCCCATTGGTAAGGAAGAAGCCGAACTGAAAAGCGCTGCTATTGTCCAAGAACGCGAAGAACAGTTTGCAAACTGGCTAGAGGCGCAAAATCAAGCCTATGGCTTAACAGAACCCGATAAACTATTTCAAACCGCAGAACTTAACTTCCTGCGAGATGCCTACAAACAAAGCCAAAGCGAAGAATCTAGCATTAACGTTGGTTCTTGGTGGTCTCCCATTTTCGACCAAATGCGCCATAGCTTGACAGCCGTTAAAAATGCCCGAACTTGGCAAATTCCCACCGCTTTTGGTCCTCGTTCTACTGTTTCCGGTTTGGGTTCCGTGGTGCATCCAGGCAAAGATTGGATAAGCGAAGGAGAAACCCAGAACTACTGGCAGCAGCAAGCAGGATTGTTTGATGGCAAGGAACAACTCAATGCCACAGAAACGCTCAAACGGGGATTAGAGCAAATCCTACCACAGCTTCTAGCAACCGAGAGCGATGTGATCGCAGCTTCTTACCCGGACTTAACCGCTGGAGTAGCAGGATATCTTAAAGTCCACCTCGACTCAGAAATTGACCATCAGCATCACTTTCAGCAAGCTTGTCAAGCCATCATCGCTGAATTCCCTTGGGCAGAAAACGCCATCAAGGAGATGAGAAATAAATGGGGAATTCCTTGGCAAGATGAGAAAGCTTCTCCCCAAAAATATCATCCTCGCTTGCTCAACGCGGGCTGGTTAGTAGAAGATATAGAAACAGAAGAAATTCAGCAACTACAACGCAACTTTGATCGAGAAAAAGACCCGGTAATTCAACAACATTGGAATCGAGAGATCAGAAATACAAAACTAGAATACCAGGGTCAGATTCAAACAGTAATTGAACGCTACTACCCCAGCAACAATCCTACGGACTGGTATGTCCTTGCGGTTGGTGATGGCGATGGGATGAGCGAATGGTTGAAAGGGAATAAACTAAAAGCTTATCAAGACTATATTCCTTCAGAACTATCCTCATTAGACCAAGAGTCATTTCAACAGTTCTTAAAAATGCCCAAACGCATGGGACCTTCTACCCATAATGCGCTCTCTCGTGCCTTACTCGATTTTTCTAACCAACTCCTTCCTTACCTGAGCGAACGACGCTACGCAGGACGCTTGATTTATGGTGGTGGGGATGATGTTTTAGCTTACACGAATCTCTGGGAATGGGATAGCTGGTTGTGGGATATTCGCCAGTGTTTCCGAGGTCTTGAAGATCCTGGAAATGAGTTTGAAAGCCAGGGAAATTATTGGCGTTGGCAGCAAACAGAATTACCCAAAGATGTTGGTGGTAACTCCTTACTTTCCTCGCGTCCCTTATTCACGATGGGAGAAACAGGAAGCATTAGCTTTGGAATTGCGATCGCCCATCATTCTGTTCCCTTAGCAATTACCCTTGAAAATCTTTGGGAAGCAGAAGCAGAAGCGAAAGCACACGAAGTAGTAATTAATGGCGAAACATCCCAAAAGGATGCCGTACAAGTCCGCGCCATCTACGGCAACGGCAACATTTTAAAAGCCACTGCCAAGTTCGAGGTATTCAACCAATGGCAACAGCTTCTCGATTGCCAACTAGAAAGTTCTCTATTTGAGCAGGCAGCAACAATTTGGAGTCAACATCCCGCACCAGTTACAGACGCGATCGCACCTTGGACAAAAGCATTTTGCCAGCGACGGGAACAACTGCAAGGTGATCGCACAGATGAATTTCAGCAATCCCTAGTTGCCTTTCTAGAAGCACTCTGGTTGAGGACACCTAAAAATGATTTAAATCAAGAAATTCAAACCTGGCTAAAGCTGGCTGCATTTACGAGTCGTAATCGAGAAATAAAAATTAAGTAACGAATTTTGAAATGATGAATAATGAGTGATGAATCATGAATGAACAATCAAAACAAATCAGATTTGCGTTCTCGGACAAAAAGTTTTGCCTTACGAATCGTGCCTCTTTATACAGCTTTACCAAAAACAGTAGAAGCTCAAGTGATTGGCAAGCAAGTGCTACGGAGTGGAACCTCCGTGGGAGCGCATTATCGAGAAGCAGCACGGGCTCGTTCAGTAGCCGAATTTCTCAGCAAAATCGAGGGAGGTTTTCAAGAACTAGAAGAAACTGTCTATGGGCTAGAACTTTTAACCGAAGCTGGCCTTATTAACCCGTCTAAACTTCACAACCTATTTCAAGAAGCGGAAGAATTAATCTCTATGTTAGTTGCCTCCGTAAAAACCGCCAAAACCCACAAATAATTCATTACTCATCACTCTTAAATCCTCACTCTTAAATCCTCACTCATCATTCCTAACTCATCACTCCTCACTCATCATTCCTAACTCCAAAAATGCACTGGTACACCCTCACCCCCCTAGACGTATTGCTCTTTCGAGATGCTAAACCCTTCACTCCTGGCGAAAGGGCTTGGGCTGGCAGCATGTTTCCTCCAAACGGACACAGCATAGCGGGGGCATTGCGGGGACTGTTAGGAGAAAAAGCCCACTTGCAGCTTAAAGGTCCCTTCTTCTGTCGTTCCGATCATCAATCTCAAATGCAACTTTATTTTCCCCGTCCCCTAGGATTTGTGGGATCGTCCGCATTAGTCCCTCTGAGTTGGAATGAGCAACTCCCACTCAATCACGCACTATGGGATCGACATCAACCTTGCCCTTTATCGACACCTCCCAATAGCAAGACAGAAGGGGAAAACAATTCTAATGGTAAGTATCGCCAGTACCTTCCTAGTGATGTCATCGCGGCATACTTGCACAGCGGGCAAATTCGCCACCAGGACTGGAAAGTGCAGCATTTAGGGGAAGACCAACCCTGGATGGTAGAAACTCGCTCTCACAACGCGATCGCGCCCGGAACTCGCCAAGTTAAAGCTGCCGATGGCTATTTTGTCGAGAATGCCATTCGCCTGCAACCCAATTGGCATTTAGCGATCGCCCTCGATCAGGAAATCCCTACCCCAGCAACTCTGCGCTTGGGCGGAGAAGGGCATCGTGCCATCTTGCAACGTTGTGATGAATTAGGGAAGCAGTGGGAGGAACTGCAACGGCTATCTCAGCAAAACTTTGATCGTGGTGGGAAGGTGATCGCGTACCTCGTCACTCCTGGTGTATTTGAGCGCCTTCACGATGGCGGCAAAGCCATGTGTCGGGCATGGCCCTGGGAGTGGAAGCTCGCCCACACGGCAAATAGCAATCAAACCCCAGGACAACTGGTGAGTGTGGCAACGGATCGCGCGGTTCCGATGGGCTGTCGTTTCCGAGACCAGCAAGACAAAAGCATTCCTGCTCCCCAAGTCTTTGCTGCCCCTGCTGGCAGTGAATATTACCTCAATCAACCCCAACCCCTGTTTCAAGACAGCGAGCAAGCTTCCAAGCAAGCCCGACGCTGGCGAGAGCTGGGTTATTCAGAATTATTGTGGATTTTTTATCAGGAGGGACAATGACTGACTTTCGGACTGGCTACCTCTACAGCCTTGCCCCCATTCACTGTGGCGGCGAGGGCGATATGGGGAACATTTTAGAAATTGCCCGCGAGGTTCATACTAATTTCCCCTACATTCCCGGTTCTTCCCTGCGGGGTAGCTTGAGAGACGAAGTGGAATTATTAGATGCTAATGCAGCAGATGTTCTCTTTGGCAAACAATTAGAAAACAACGGTCAAATGGGAGTGCATCAAGCCTGGTTTGGCGATGCCCGTTTGCTGTGGGTGCCGATGCGAACCATGTCCTTCCAGGGTGGGACTGATATTTTTACCTGGGTTAGTTGCCATTCTCTCCTTCGCGATCGCGCCCTTGTCGCCCGTCTGCCTTTTGCTTCTTTTCCAGATCACCCAGTCGGTACTCGTGCCGGTCGTTATTTAGTAGCAGATGCTCAAATTAATGTATGGCAAATGTCTGCTGAACAAAAACAGGCGATCCCAGAAGATTGGCCCGATTCCCTCAAAGATTCAGTCAAACCTACCTGGGAAAAAAATCACATTATCCTTCCCGATGCTGATTTTCAAGTTTTGATGGAGCATTCCCTTTGGACGCAAGTTCGCAACAAAATTCAGGATGATTCCAATGGAGCAAACCAAGCTGGCTCGGCTGAAGTTTTTTGGACTGATGTTTGCCTTCCTAGAGATACAATCCTTTACTTTAGCTGGGGCTACAGACCCCTCAAAAACAACCTAGTTACTCCAGAACAACACCAGCTTTTAATGGAGGTTATGGAAGGACTAGTTCAGCTAGGCGGACAAGCCAACGTTGGGCGAGGATGGGCACAAAGCTGGGTAGTCAACAAAAATTTTACTTTTAGTCAATCTCACTCAGAATTAACAGCAGCAAGAGTTTAAGTATGTCTAAAAAAAATAAATCAAAATCTCAGTCCCCCAAAGGGAAAAAGAGTAAAAACCACTTAAACAACAATGGTCAGCAATTTGAAAGAAACAACCATAATAACGGGAGTCAATTCATATCTGAAACGCTTTCAACTTCTCCCAGAGTGCAACCGGAACAAACGAGTCTGGATGCTCACCAACACATCCAGCAGTATCTAAAATCTTGTGGCAAAGCGAGTTTAGAGCAAGAAGATTTAAACGCTGTTCTCCGACTGTCTCAACATTTAAGAGTGTTTGGTTTAGCCTCTGCGGTGGGCTACATCAATCAATCCAATCACCAACAGGGAAGGGTACGCGAACGGACTGTTCCCGTCTGGCAATCTTTGCTGGGGCAATTACTCGTCCCAGACAATCCACCCGAAGGCAAGGAGTTGATGGAGAAAGTCATTGAGATGAGTGGGAATTATCCCAGTCAGTATATTGCAATCTGGCGTCAATCTCTCATTCTCAGCAATCATTGGAATTTTTGGGCAAGAGCCTATCAGGAGGAGTAATGTACAGCGGACCTCGATTGGTGGAACTCCTGGAAAAACAACACCAAGCGCGATCGCAAGCGGGTTTATTCAAAAAAGACACTTTCACGATCCAGTGGCGTGCCAAGGTGGGATCTTTCCCTCATCCCGACATAGAAACCCTCGTCTCTGCTGGGGAACCTTGCGGTAGTTGGATTAATAATAGTAGTTGGATTAATAATAGCCGCCCAGAAGAGAAGCGCAATGTCGCCCAGAATAACAAGCAGCTACCAGAGTTACCGCTGCATGGTTATCTTCCTGGATCTGCCATTCGTGGGTTGGTCAGAGCATGGGCAAAAAAGCACAATATCCAGTCCAGAATGCACCAACTGCTGGGATATCAGACAGATGAAACTATTCGCGCGGGCAAAATCGAATTTCTGGATGCTTGGCCCCAACAAGCCACGAAACTCACCCTAGACATTGTTAATCCGCAACAGTCTTTCCAGGTCTACCACGAAGGGCAAAGCACGCCTCTCTCTTTTTACACTCTGGGTGATGGTAAAGATCCTGTTCCCCTCACAGTCGCCATTCGCGGCATTCCAGGTCGAGCAACAGAGGAGGAAGTCGAGGAAGTTTGGGGCTGGGTGCAACAAGCCCTGAGTTTATCTGGTGTTGGCAGTCGCACGGCTTCGGGATATGGCGCTCTCAAACCTGCTAGTCCTATACAAACGACTCCTGAACCAGGTCATTCCATTGAAACTTTGCAGTTTAGCCTGTACAGCCAAGGCTGTGCCGGACCCCGGATGAGAGAGATGGAGTTGCGCCCTTCCCACTGGCGCGGGTGGTTGCGCTCTTGGGTGCTGCGTTTTCTATTGGGAGTGATGTCAAAGGAGGATGCAGAAAAAACGGTTGGGGAATTATTGGGAACAATTGAGCCAGAAGCTCGCCAAGGATGCGTGCGTCTGAAAATGATTCCAGGACAAACATGGGGCTCGCGCTCTAGGAATAATCCTCACTTTTACGCCTGGGAAGGAACGCTACAACTGAGTGCTCCCACAGAAATCTTGAAGCAAATTGTTTTGCCAATCGTGCGCTTTGCCGCAAGTGTGGGTGGTGTTGGGAGAGGCTGGCGCAGACCTCTGCACGTCTTTCGCATGAAAAAAGACAGGGAAGCCACGCGAGGAACTCATTTAATCATCACTCAAAGAGTTCGCAACCAGAATACAGGCAATCCAGAAAATCAAGACTACGGACTTTCTCTCAATCGACCCAAAAGCTGGTCTCAAGTTTATGACAAGTGGCTAGCAGCAGTCCAGACACAGTGGCAAGGCAGGGTAAGTGTGGGGGCAAATAACCAACTGGCAGCGGAAGTGTTCTCGCCGACAACTTGCGCTATCTATGCAGTCCCTGGTCCAGATAGAACGCCCATTGATCGCGGGGAAATGCGTTGGAAAAATCTGCGCCCGGAAGACACGCGCGGGCACGGGACATCCCTGATTTATAAAGAGCAGCCACCGCGCAATTACAAGCGCAATCGCGATTTAGGGGGAAATGCTGCTGGTGGGGGAAACTCCCACTGTTCTTGGGTGAGTATTCGGCGCGTTGATGTTCGCCACCCAGAAGAAGAAACGGACTGCCAAGAAATTGTTTGTCTGTTTATGGGAGGGGTAAACCCAGAGTCAAATCACGTGCGATCGCGCTTTTTAGCTGATTTGAAAAACATGATCGGTGGAGTGCATTTGTTTGGGAAAGGAGGAGGGATGAGTGATGAGTGACGAGTGATGAATTCCGCATTCTGCACTCCAAGTTCTGCATTCTATAAAAGGTAAATCTCATGGCAGCAGTTTTAGTAGCAACGATTGGCACCAGGGACTTAATGTTTCAAGTCTCCTCTGGCGACTGGTATAACATTGGCGATGACCAGATGAGAGATGGGGAGATTATTGGCGAACAAGCAGAGGTCATTGCTGATCTTAATTTGGAACCTATTAATTATCGGAATTTGACCAAATATTTACTAGATCAAGTTGAATTTTACCAAAAACGCATTCGTCCTGTAATTATCGGCAAACTTCTCACCGAACAAGCTCCTAATATCGAAAAAGTCTATCTTGTTGGTACTAATCAAAATTCCTCGGTGCAGCAACGAGAAAAGGATACTATCTACGCCTGTGAATTGCTCAAATCCTGGCTGGAACATTACTACCCACAACTGGCGGTGGAAGTCATTTCTCTTGGAGAGGATGGAACAAATCCGGCTAATTTTGAGCAAATGTTTCGCTGGTGGCGGCAAACTTGGTGGAATAGAGTAGATAGAGTAGTTGATATTCAAAATAGGCAACCGATCTGGGTTTGTCTCAAAGGTGGTGTTGGACAATCTTCCGAAGCATCGAGGGTTTCTGGACTGAGCTTGTATGGCGATCGCATTCAGTTTTATGAGTTCAACCAGAATCTCAACGCTAATCGAGCCGGTACTCCCTCGGACTACAGTGGACCTTTTTTGGGAACCAATTATTTATGGGATAGAAAGCAACAAGAAGCCCTCGCCTTATTGAAACGCTATGACTACGAAGCCGTAAAGCGAACGTTAAAGTCTGATTTCCAAAATGCTGATGGCACCCAGCCTAATGGAGAGCAGATGCCACAGGTGAAAGATCTTGTAAAGGCAGCAGTTCAATGGAATCAGGGAAATTTTCAAGCGTTTGCCGAAGTGATGGGAGAGCGGGCGGAATCTCGTTCTCAGGAGTGGTGGTGGACTGCTTATGAGGCAGCTTATTTAGCGGTGGTGCGCTTCCAGCAAAGCGACACCATTGAGGCAATGTTTCACAGTTTTCGGGCAGTGGAAGGGTTAATGTTGGAGTGGGCGATTCAAACCTTCCCCGACGATGTGGAGCGACGCGAGATGGAAATGCCGCTTGTCAAAAAATCTATCGCCCGTAACCGAGGGTTGCGAAACTACTTGAATGAGTTTCAGGGAAGACCTGAAATTTCACTTTACGGGGCGAAGCTCGATAAATTAGTCCAACTAGCGAAACCGAATTACCGAAAAAATTGCCGAGATATCATTGCATTTTGGGATGTGGCTAAACCTCGGCGCAATCAACTGTTTCATCGCTTATTGGGATTAGACAAAGGTGAAGTGTTCCAGGCTTGGGATGCGCAGAATAAGAGAGAGTGGGAAAGTCGAGTTTTGGGATGTCTTAACTTTTTGTCCGAGCAAGATTTTACTTCTTTAGCCGATGCGAGTCTGATGTCTCAGGTGCATGAGGAGTTGTGGGAGGCGATCAATGACTATCAGCCCTAGTTTTGATCATGTTTCTTGTCGCTTTTGGATCAAACAACTTTCTTGTCGCTTTTGGATCAAACAACGGGTAGTCCCAAATAAGTAAGAGAGACAGCGTAAGGGAGACAGCGAAAGCCGGGGGTAGGATAAGCATCATTACCCAGAATTGGTATGAGACGGCGATAGCATCCCAACCAGTTGCGCGATCGCACAATTGTTGATGTGGAAAAAAGCTGGTTAAGCGTAGGAGAAAAATTTTTATGCCGAAATATTCAGTCCCCTACACTTTACAAAACCCTAAAACTTGGTATTTTTTTTTGGGTCAATTATTCTCCTGGTTGCGGGTTAAGTGAGCTTAAGTATTCTGCTCGTGATTGCCAGACTCTAGAGAAAATCTTTCGAGATGAGATTAAGCCAGTTCCTTCTGAGCTTGAATTTTTAGTATTTCATGATGACGATTCGTCCTCTCTACCAACACGAGACAAAATTTTAGAAACTTGGAAGCATATTCAGGTTCAATCTAATGACACCGTGATCTTCTATTTTTCGGGACACGGGAAGCTCGATGAAAACGATCGCACAGTTTTGTGTTTGAGAGATACAGACGCTACTCAACTTGCAGACACAGGACTGGTTTTACAAAACTGGCTCGATCAACTGGCTAATTTCAATTGTAAACACAAAATTGCTCTCATCGATGCTTGTCATAGTGGGAATGTCGAATTGCCCTCGAAGAATGGATATGTAGCACTGTTATCTTGTCAACCTTAACAACAGTTTTTCCAATATAGTCACATTGGTAATTCTATCTTTAGCTACTACTTAATTCGGGGTTTGCGGGAGGTTCTATCAGATTTTCCCGACCCCGATCTTAGTGTTGATGGCATTTTTTCCTATCTCCGTAACTGGCTGATTTACTATCAAAAGCAATTGCATGGGCGTTACTCATGGGTTTGCCACCCTTAACAAGTAACTCTAGAAGAAGAGAAAGTCTCGTCTAACCAACAGAAACCTCTTTTCAAAGGGAGTCAAGATGAGATGATCTCTTTCGGTAAAGAAATTTTTTAAGAAAATTTGGATTTGAGAAACAGGAGAAACCACCAGTTGGGGAAATAATCTCAGGGATGGACAACTTTTTACAACGAAAATAAAGATGTGCGAATCTCAGCAGTATCAGGTTTAGAAAAAATAAGAAGTAAAGAAGTGGTTAAACCTTTACTTTTAGATGTAAAAGATGAGTATAAATATGTGCGAGAAAAAGCAGTATTCGCTTTACTAAAACAAGTCAGAAGTGAAGAAGATATTGATTTTTTAATTGTGTTTTTATGATAAGAATGAAGAGTCGCAATAAAAAGCAGTATTTGCTTTTTAAAAATGGGAAGTGAAGAAGAGGTTCAGGTTTTAGAAGCAGAAAAGGGTTGCGGAATATAGGAAATAAAGAAACTGTTAAGCGTGTAATTCAGCTTTTTGTAAGTAATAAATATAGTGGTCAACATGGAGTGCGAACAATAGCAGCCGAGACATTAAGAAAGATAGAAGATCAAGAAGCGCTCACCCCTCTGATTTTATTTTTGAAGGAGGAGGATAATATGTTACGACAAACAGCAGCAGAAGTTTTAGGAAAAACAAGAAGTGAAGAAGCAGTCAGGCCTCTGATTTTGGCTTTGAAGGATGAGGATAATTTAGTACGAGAGTCAGCAGCAGAAGCTTTAGAAAGCATAGGAAGTGAAGGAGCGGTTAAGCCCCTGCTTCTGGCTTTAAAGGATAAAAAAGAGGGTGTGCGAGCAAGAGCAGCTTCCGCTTTATGGCATATTGCTAAAACTACTTCCTATCCTCGCTTTTACGATGCAACTTTCCCTCAAGCAACTCCCATTCACCCCCAACCCAACAACTCAATAATCAGCTTTTTGAGTTGCCAAATCAAATCTCATCGCCTCAGGGAATTAAATTAATTTGCCTTAATTTCACTCGTTTACCTAGTGACACTAATGCTGAAAAATTAAGTAAAGGTCTCAGCAATCAAATTTTTAAGCAAGTTATTCCTCCCGAACAGCCTTTACCTAAAATTCAAGACGAGTATGATCTACAAGGAGAGTTAATCAACTTATCGAGACAAACCGAATCCACATTAGTTCTTCTTTTCTATAATGGTCAGCCTTCTGATGAACTTATCAACTTTTGTAATCTCTTGCAAGATGAGATACATATGGGCTGGGTAACAGAACAACCAACTCGCTTTCGTAGCTTTACTCCCGATGCGCCTAACTTAGCCGAAAACATTCAAAGTTGGCTGAAAGAATTACAATTAACCTGAAATAACTGCTCTGATAACAGAGAGTGAGCTTTAGCTATTGTCCCAACGGCTAACCTTACCGATGGCAATTCCTTTCGATGGGTTTTGGAAGTCGTTTTACGCCAAGACCAACAACCAGGATTTCAGGTAGTGCAAAAACGACGGGTTGTTGAGCGCACGTTTGGCTGGTTGCACTCTCTGTCGACGCTTGAGTAAAGACTATGAAGTTCTGCCACGTAGTTCAGAAGCGTTCATCTACAATCGCGATGATTCGACTGATGGCTAAACGACTCGCGTAACGATTAAAACTTTTCAAACGCCCTCTTAGAACAGGAAACGCATAGCTGCCTAGTCTGATCGCGACACCACACAGCGAAAACAGGGTATATTGCAACGCCATCCCTGCGCCCTCACCCGTGCCAAAAATGCCACCGAAGACATTAGCTAGCATTCCATTTGGCTGCATGGCAGGTTCAAAAACCTCATCTGCTAACGGTGCCGCGATCGCCAACCCAATCGGCGAAGTAATCCGGGCAATCAGGAAGCGCGAAGCAAACACCCTTCCCTGTACATCTGGTTCTACCTTGGAAAGCCAGATCGCTTGATTCGAGTTACCCAGTAAGGGGGCAAAGAAAGCCATCGAGAAGCCTGCTGTCATCCAAGGGATGGCACTCGTCCCAAGCCCATCGCGATCTTGCTGAGTCCTCAAGGAACTGCACCAAACAGTAGCCCGTGGATGCAAAGAATCCATTAATGACTGCTGTGATGTAGAGATGCCATACTTCGAGATGATTACTCCAGAAAAGCAAGAGGATAGTAATGGTAGACAGACCTGCTACTCTATCCCCCGACTATGATCACTTGTTGGCGCGAGAGGCGATCAACGAAGACCCCCGCGAAGGAAGCAGCGATAACTCTCGGCGTGCGCGAGAAAAACAGGATTAGGGGATCGCCTGACCTGTAATTTCCCAAGCCCAAATGGTAATAGCAAAGCTGTCATTTAGGGCTTTCTTTTGTCTCTAGGGGAGTAACGCGAAGAATTTCTTCTTCTGGCTTTAGTTTGGCTATGTGATCGCCTACTCCATCTTTACCCCAAAACGAGACAGAATTTAGCGACACCCGCAGCAAGCGCTTAGTATTAGTAAGAAATGACACCTGTGCCACCGAGGTTTGAGTAGAGAGCATCCCCACTAAACCATCCTGGTTACTAGTAAACTGAAATGCTTGAGTACCAATGTCACCGCGATTTGCCAGTCGCAAGGCACTCATGGGTAAGCGCTTGGCATACCCCTGCCGAGACACCAGCAAGAGATTTTCATCTGCCTTGAGCGAAATACAGCCTACTAACCCTTCGCCGTGGCGTAGCCGTGTGGCTTGATTCCCTTGCGCTGCCCGTCCCATTATAGGCAGTTGCTCATCGTTGACTTCTAAGCGTAGCAGACGAGCGCCTGTAGTCGCGATCGCCACTTCATCCCCTTCTTGAGCAAAGCAAATGTGGCTTAAGTAATCCTTCTCTTTGAGTTTAATCAGCGTCAGCCCGCGACTAGTAAGGTGTTTGAGTTCTGAAAGCGGTAGGCGCTTCAGTTTTCCTTTCTCACTCAGCAAAACCACATCAAGAGATGGGGAAGCCTCGGGAAGGAAAAATTGTGTTACCACGGTTTTACTTTCGCTGTTAGACACTCGCGGCAGCAGGTTCACCAAGGAAGTCTTTTTTTGTTGGGCACCGGGAATATTTTGCACATTCACCGGATAGGCTTTACCGCTAGCTGTAACTGCGATTAATTGCTGCCGTTTGCCAATCGGCTGGCGATAGACAACTAAGTCATTTCCCTTCTTCTGGGAGCGCGAGGATTTGCTAGCCGCTTCAGGAGACTTCCACCGGATATATCCCTGCTCAGTGACTTCTAAAACCGCATCCTCGGTGGGAGTCTGAGATTTGGGGATTTCTCCCCTGCTCCCCAGCTCCTCCGCTCCTCTGCTCCTCTGCCCCTCTGCTTTGGCAGAACCTGCCTCAGAGCTAACAATACGCGTGCGACGCTCATTGCTGTACTTGCGTTTGAGCGATCGCAGCTCTTTTTTCAAAGCTTTCATCAGTTCGTGGCGATTGCTCAGTAACTGCTCTAGCTTGGCAATTTGCGCTTGTAACTCTTCTACTTCGGTTTGCAATTTTTGCCGCTCTAAACCAGTGAGGCGGCGTAGCGGCATGGCCAAAATCGAGTCTGCCTGGGATTCAGTGATGCCTAACTCTTCTTGCAGGGTAAGCTTGGCAGTGCTGCCATCGGGTGCATTGCGAAGAATCTCAATCACCGCATCCAAGCGATTGAGTGCTACTAGTAAACCTTCCGCTACGTGCAGTCTTCTTTGAGCCACTTCTAGCTCGTGACTATATTGCCGAGTGAGGGTTTGCTCGCGGAACTTTAAAAACTCATCCAGGAGCTGGCGCAGGGATAACTGAGAGGGTTGATTGTTAACCAGTGCCAGGATGATTGTTCCTAAGTTGGTTTGCAGGGGAGTGCGATCATATAGTTCAGCTAGGACAGCTTCAGGATTGACCTCGCGCTTGAGTTCAATTACCACTCGCATCCCTGTGCGATCGCTTTCGTCCCGGATATTACCAATGCCCTCCAAGCGCCCCTGATTGACTAACTCCGCTACTTTTTCAATCCAGCCTGCCTTATTTACTTGGTAAGGCAGTTCGGTAACCACAATTGCTGTCCGTTCCCGACGGCGTGACTTCTCCAAACGAAGCTGCTCAAACTTAACCACACCCCGCACTGGAAATGTCCCCCGTCCAGTTCGGTAGGCTTCTTTGATACCAGCTTCACCCACAATCTCGCCTCCTGTGGGAAAATCTGGTCCTGGAATGAGCTGCCACAACTTCTCATCCGGTAGCTCAGGCCTATCAATCAGCGCAATTAAACCATCCACCACTTCTCCTAAATTATGGGGAGGAACATTCGTTGCCATTCCCACTGCAATCCCAGCGCAGCCATTCAGTAATAAAGTGGGGAGCTGGGCAGGCAGCACCAAAGGTTCCTGCTGGGAGTTGTCGAAATTGCCGATGAAATCAACCGTTGCTTCGCTAATTTCACCGAGGAGGGCTTCGTGGGCAATGGGAGCCAGCCGCGTTTCGGTGTAACGCATGGCAGCAGGAGGGTCATTATCGACTGACCCAAAGTTGCCGTGACCCGCCAGGAGGGGATAGCGGCTGGAAAAATCCTGAATCATCCGCACCAGCGCTTCATAAACCGCCTGGTCGCCGTGAGGATGATATTTTCCCAAGACATCCCCAACCACGCGAGCGCACTTGCGAAAGGGGCGCTCAGGCGTTAATCCCAGTTCGTGCATGGCATACAAAATCCGCCGATGCACTGGTTTAAGACCATCGCGGACATCAGGCAGTGCCCGCCCCACGATTACACTCATGGCGTATTCTAAATAGGACTGTTCCATCTCTTGGGAAAGTCCTGTGGGAATAATTTGACCGCTTCCTAATAGATTGAACTGTTGTGCCATGAGTTTTTATTTTAGTTTCCTACCGCCAAAAGTAATTAAAAATTAAAAATTAAAAGTTAGTTAGTCATCAGTCGTGGAGGGGCGACCGCCGGCTCGCCCATACTAATCAATAGTCAAAGTGGAGGGGCGACCGCCGGCTCGCCCATACTAATCAATAGTCAAAGTGGACATTTCACAGGTTCTAGGTTTCCTCGAACCCCGTTTCCTCTCCTGTTAAGCGTTAGCCACTAATGACCGAGTACACGGGATTAAGGACATTTTACATTTGAATTCAGCAGCGTTGCCGCAATTGACTTTTAGCTACGCCCGCTTGGACTGGCAACGGTCTTTATCCCCTCCAGTCCGACTAGATGCGAAGCTTGCTTATCTAGTTGCTCTCAGGACTACTAGGCGTTTCAGTTGTTTCTTCTTCCTCAGAAGGTTGTTCTAGACGGGCAAGAAGCGCTTGCATTTGCGGGGTTGCTAGGAATTTCTTGGTATCTTCAATCAGGCTCGCGCCCCAAAGATTTTCCTTAAGAAACTCCACATCCGCATAGCTACTGTCTAGTGCCAGGGCATCTTTCGCTAGGGCTAATCCCTGTTCTTTTTTGCCTTGGGCATACAGTGCTACTGCTAGCGCCAGCTTCGGCTCGGCTGACTGATTGTCAATTTTAATTGCCCTTTGCCAAGCATCTATCGCTCCTTCAACATCCCCCTGCTCGTATTTCACTAACCCGATATTATTAATCGCGGGCCAAAAATCTTTCTGTTGAGCAAATGCCTTTTTATAAGCAGCAGTTGCGGCTTGATAGCGCTGGGACTGCAAGTAGGAATTGCCTAAGTCAAATAGAGCCATCGGGGAATTGGGATCGATTTTTAACCCCGCCCTTAACTTCTTAATAGCACTGCTGTAGTCACCCTTTTGAAAATAGGCTGATCCGAGAGCAAACAACACCCGTGCCTGATTGGGAGCAAGGTTTTGAGCGCGTTGTAGAGCCTCGATGCCTTGGTCTAGCTCCTGATTTTGTAAATATAAGCTTCCCAAAACTAACCAAGGTTGATATTGATTAGGAGCCAACTGTGTCGCCAGCTTCGCCCTAGGCAATGCCAACTCGTACTTTTGGAGTTGCACTAATTGCGAAGCATCCTGTGCCAGTTTTAAGCCCTGCTGCTCGAACTGTTGTGAATCCAGTGGGAGGGCATAGGGCAGAAGTGCTTGTCCAGAAGCGGGCAGTGCGACACTCCACAACCCGGCACAAGCCAGAAGAGAAAGTAACCAATTACGCTTAGGCACAATATCGCCTCAAAATGATTGCAAGCAGAGCATTCTCATAAGAACAATAACCTATGATTGCTTAAAGGAGACAAGGGGAGCAAGAAAAAGCAGGGGAGCTGCGGGAAAGAAGTGAGAGCGTGAGAGCTTGAAAGCGTGAGTGCGTGAGAGTGTTGGAAATAAAAATAAATTTTTCTATCAAACCAGCCCATCTACCTCCTCACTCTCTCACCCCTCACTTTCCGCTCTCGGCTAGGCGTGCGTCATCCCTCTCCGCGTCAGTCCCGAAAGCGTCGCAGCGAGACGGACATCTCAAGGGTGCGAAGTAATTGACGGGTCGTGGCTTCAGGTTCCCTCAAGCCTTGATGAACCTCGTCGCACCCCGTGTCCTCCGAAGCGAGCGAGAAAGGGACTCTCCGCACCTCCGCACTTTTTACTCCTCACTCGAATGACCTACTGCCTTCCTGGTATAATCACTTCTCAAGCAGACGGTACGCGCGGGTGAGTGATGGCAGATTGGCAGAAAATTAGCGGCGGGGTAACGGCTCCCAGAGGATATCAGGCAGCAGGAGTGGCGGCGGGACTCAAACCGTCGGGACTTCCAGATTTAGCGATAATTGTATCGGATACCGAAGCGATCGCGGCGGGAGTGTTTACTACTTCTGCTGTCCGTGCTGCCTGCGTGGACTACTGCCGCCAGCATCTACAAAGCAAAGCGAGTGCCCGTGCGATTCTCTGTAATGCGGGTCAAGCGAATGCCGCCACAGGAAACCAAGGTTGGCAAGATGCCTTGGAGAGTTCCCAGTTATTAGGTCAAGCTCTAAATATCTCCCCGGACTCGATTTTATTAGCTTCCACGGGAGTAATTGGTCAGCGGATTCGCATGGAGGCGCTGCGCGATGGCATCCCCAATCTGGTAGCAGCAGCATCAAAAAATGGTTCAGACACAGCAGCCCAAGCGATTGTCACTACCGATTTAACCACTAAGTCCATTGCCTTGGAAACTCGAATCGGCGATCGCCCAGTACGCATGGGTGGCATTGCTAAGGGTTCGGGCATGATTCATCCCAATATGGCAACGCTGCTTGCGTTTGTCACCTGCGATGCTGCTGTCTCCACTGCCCTCTGGCAGCAGATGTTGGCTCGGGCGGCAGACAAAAGCTTTAATCAAATCACTGTTGATGGGGATACTAGCACCAACGATACGTTGATTGCCTTAGCGAATGGTGAGTCTCGCACCGCTGCCATTACCGAAGCGGGAGGGGAGGCAGAGAAATTAGAAGGGATGCTCACTGCTGTTTGCCAGTATTTAGCAAAAGCGATCGCGCGGGATGGAGAAGGGGCAAGTTGTTTAATGGAGGTGCGAGTTTCGGGGGCATTAAGCGACAAAGCGGCTCGTCAGGTGGCAAAAACCATTGTCGGTTCTTCCCTAGTCAAATCAGCCATTTTCGGTCGTGACCCCAACTGGGGCAGAATTGCCGCAGCAGCAGGACGGGCGGGCGTTCCTTTTAACCAACACGAGTTGCAGATCAAACTGGGAGATCTCGCGTTGATGGAGGGAGGGCAACCTCTCCCCTTTGATTGCCAAGCAGCCAGTAATTATCTCCAACAGGCGGCAGCAGGGGCATATCTCAGCGAAGATACGGTGTTAATTTCTGTCTCCATCGGTAATGGTTCCGGCAGTGGCAAAGCTTGGGGCTGTGACCTCAGTTATGATTACATCAAGATTAATGCAGAGTATACGACTTGAATAATTCCTAATTCGTAACTTGAATTCGTAATTACGAATTCTTAATAGAGATGGGCAAAAGAATCGGGATAATTTGTTTCGCTCTAATTTTGGGATTTGTCCTGCTGCCTCGCTTGAGGCTAGCTCGCTCTGCACCGCGTTTAGAATCGCGGATTTCTCAACTCAAAGCACAGAATATGCACATGCGATCGCGCCTTAACCGCCTGGAGTCAAGGTTATCGCAATTGAGGGGGCAAGCGCCTGAGCAACCTTCTCCTAGGCAACCTGCTCCTTCTGTTCCTTCTTGCCCGAAGCAGCAAGTTTGCTCGTCTGAATCCTATGTTTGACCGCTTGGCGACTCTCGCAATAGAACTGAAAGAGCGCATCCAGGCACTAGAAAAACAAGTCGCTGAACTACGCAAACAGCACAACAGCTAATACCAGCTAATGAGAAACTCTTCAGTATTATCCGGGTTGATGGGAGTCTGCGTAGGAGATGCCCTGGGGGTTCCGGTGGAATTTAGCTCCCGAAGCGATCTCCTTCACTCGCCAGTAACAACTCTACAGGGATATGGAACACATAACCAGCCTCCTGGCACCTGGTCAGATGATAGTTCTCTAACGCTTTGTTTAGCAAAAGCGCTCTGCGATTGGTTGCCTTATAGAAACTCAGAGGCAGATTTTTATGAAGCGATCACAGATTATTTTTGCCGTTGGTATAGCCAAGCCGATTGGACACCGCATGGGGAAGTGTTTGATATTGGTAATACTACCGCAGTGGCGATCAGGCGTCTCCAACAAGGGGTTTCCCCTACCCAAGCAGGTGCAACTAGCGAAGGGAGTAATGGGAATGGCTCTTTGATGCGAATTCTGCCATTAGTTTACCTCTATCCCTTCTGCGACCTTTCCACCTTAATTCAGAAGGTACATAATATTTCCTCCCTCACCCACGGGCATCCTCGCTCCCAAATTGCTTGTGGGATCTATATCAGTATCGCAGTTTCTCTTCTGGAGAATTACTCCCCAAAAGAGGCTTACCAACGAGGGATTCAAAAAGTAGAGGCAATTTATCAACACCCTCCCCACATTTCCGAGATGCAACATTTTCGACGGGTAATGGGAGGTGAGATCTTTACCCTGCCCATGGAAGAAATTCGTTCTGATGGTTATGTAGTTAGCACCCTCGAAGCTGCTTTGTGGTGTTTCTGCAATAGTCTTTCTTATCAAGAAGCGGTACTAATTGCAATAAATTTAGGAGAAGACACCGATACCACCGCTGCTGTGACAGGAGGATTGGCAGGGATTTATTACGGGATTGAGAAAATTCCTGCTACTTGGGTAGAGCAAATTGCCCGTAAAGAGGAAATCATTGCTCTTGCCAAGCATCTAGAAACGAGCATTAATTAGATATCTGAGGAGTAAGAGCTGATTTATAAAGTCAATCCTAAGAAGCGAAACACCCCCGCATCAGCCTCACCATCACCATAAATCATCGCTTCACTAAGTTCGGGTAAAAGCTCATCATCCTTGCTCAGGCGGCGATAGCGTCCTCAGCAACCCCAGCTTCGCCCCACTACCCACAGTCTCGGTCACACCTGGAACCCAGCCTCG
>PXPT01000002.1:23567-24297 GCA_003021505.1 Cyanobacteria bacterium QS_4_48_99
CATGAGGCGCTCCGGGCGTCTCGCCACAGTGGACACCTTGCAAGCATGATTCCAGGTTCTCGGGAGACAAACAGAGGGATTGGTCGAATCCTTGTCCCTCGATGATGGGAAGGGAGTTACCCCTTCCTGATGACACTACGCTTTCTCGACGTTGACGTTTACGCGGTTCTAAAAGTAGAGAACCCCAGTCGCTACTCTCCACAAGCCCGAATCTAGTGGTGAATAGTACCGGAATCAAGGTCTACCGAGAACGGGAGTGGAAATTCAGGCAACATGCTTGGTGTAAGCGGCGGAGATAGCGTAAGCTCCCTCTAGGCATAGATTCTTCCACTGGCGAGATTGCCATGGCAGTAGCCAGCAGCAACGATGTTAGTGATAGTCCACTCCTGCCAGAGTTACTTGATGGGATTGAGGGGGAAATCGAGCAGGTCAGTGGCGATGGAGCCTATGATTGCCGCAGCAATATTGAGAATCGAGGTGCAACCCCTATTATTCCTCCCCGAAAAGAAGCAGGGGAACCGTAAGCATAAGCCTCCTCCCAGAAATGAAAATCTCGGTCGTATACACCGCATTGGTAGAAAAAGATGGAAAGAAGAAAGTCACTATCATCGTCGTGACTTAGCCGAAGCAACCATGTTTCGCTTCCAGACAATTTTTGGGGGGACAACTCAGATGCAGGCACATAGATAATCAAGCGGCTCTCAACTGGATGAGTCACCTAGGAATGCCC
>PXPT01000003.1 GCA_003021505.1 Cyanobacteria bacterium QS_4_48_99
CAATCAGCGGACAGTTTGTCAGGGATCTGAAAAAGATGATGGTGCTAGCTAGTCTCTTTAGCATGCTTTTTACCACAGCAGGATTGTGGCTGTCCTACACCCTGAATCTCACCTCTGGTGCAACGATTATTCTAGTCGCCGCTATTGCCTATGCGTTGAGTTTGGGGGTAAACCCCATATTACAGAAGTTTGCAACTTGATCAAATGCATTCTTAAACAAAGCGGTCTTCTTTTATGAAATCTTACTCGCTTTTGAATTCTGAACTCTGATTCAGAGATATTTAAATATGCTTGAAAATCAAAGTTTCTACATCTCCATAGTAATCCGATTTGATTTGTAAACGCCAAGGCGCTGAAAGCCCTTGCCTGCGCCGAAGCAGTTTCACATCTCATGTAGGACTGCTAAATTTACTCTGCCAGATTTGACAACCTATGAGGCTTTCTCTAGTATCATTTAGGGTTGCTATATGGAGAGTCATGATGGCGAACAACTCCGAGTAAACTAAGCAATAAAAATTCCGCGAAACGATAAGTTTTTAATTACAGACAATATCAGCTATCTTACCGAACCATCCGCTGCAAAAGGTTTTAACCAAGGGGCAGCGATAGCAACTACAAGAGGCATGAGCGCTGAAAGCAGCAAAATGGGTCCGTAATTGCCGAAGTAATCGAAGCCGAGGGCAAATAAATAGGGTCCAAAAGCCGTTCCTGCTACCGAAATTGTTGTTGCCAACCCCTTAATTTCACCGAGATGCGATCGCCCAAAATAATGCGCGTAAACACTGCCTTGAATCACTCCCTTCATGCCCTGCGTCACCCCCAAAATTAACCCATATCCCCACACCCACTCTAAGCTTGTAACTCGGGGAGGCATAACTAGAGAAATGCACAAGAAAAGGAGCATGATGCTAAGAAGAAAGCGAGGCTCAACGCGATCAATTAAGTATCCAGTGAGGAGATTAACAGCGGCGGTTATAAAACCCAGCGGTGCAAAAACTGCAACAGCAACATCTCTGTCCAGTCCGCTTGCTTGCTCCATAATGTCGTAGTGATGAAAGATTAATCCCGTTGCCAAGGCAGAGACTAAGACATCTCCTATGGTAAACAACCAGAATGTTATGCTGCTTCGGGCTTGGGCAGCCGTATAGTTGCGTTCTTTAGGTTGTTCGGCTTCCTGGGAGTAGTTAGTTTGCCTCGCATCGGGTTGCAACCCAAACAGTTCTGGTCGTGAGCGAAAGAGTAACGCACCAATCGGAAAAATCGTAAGGGCAACTGCCCCACCAAGGATCATGTAAGCATTTCGCCAGCCAAAATGGTCGATGAGACTTTCAATTAACGCTGGAAAGAAGGCAATGCCAATCGCAAAGCCAATGCTAGAAAGTCCGACAGCTAACCCTCTGCGCCTGATAAACCAAAGGTTGATGACATACAGGCTCACTAAGGTAAGCGAACCCTGTCCGAGGCAGCGAATGAGGACAAAGCCGATCAAAAGTGAAAACACTCCCCATATAAATCCCATCCAAACGCAAGCAAGGGAAAACAGGGCAGAGATAATTGCAACAGCCAAACGGGGACCGTGGCGATCAATAAAGCGACCTACGAAGGGAAGGGCAACAGATCCTCCCAGCGTCCCGAAAGCATACATCAGCGAAACTTGCGATCGCGCGAGACCGAGGTCCGAAATGATGCGGTCTACGAATATTGCTACCCCGACGGTTTGACCAGGAGTGCTCACAATTGTTCCCAGCGTCCCAGCTAGGAGAATCACCCAGCCGTAGTAAATGGGAGAGTGCGCGACTATGGGGCTATGTATCTGAGGATGCTTCTCTTCCTTCACAGATGAACAATAGAGTGGTTGTGTGCCTCATCTCATCCTATCGGGAATGAAAAGATCACAAACTCATCCATATTGGGACTTCCGGCTGGCATTACAAGCATTGGCGCCACTCTTTTTATCCCCAACAGCTTACCGAGGAGGCTTAGTTTGCATATTACGCGCAACATTTTCACACAGTAGAGATTAACAATTCCTTCTATCCGACGTCCCAGAGGGCCCGCCTCCCAGTAGTGACTGGAGACTTATCCTTCTTCTCTTAGAGGGTGTTTGAAAAGTAGAAAAGCTTTCATGGCATAGTCTCTCAGTACGAATAAATAACGACAGAACTTTTGATTGCCGCGTATAAATCCTATCCAAGTAACCTGACCAGTGACCAATGGGCAATCATCGAACCCTATTTACCTGATCGTAACTAGGAGGTCGCCCCCGTAGAGTGGACTTGCCTGCTGTGTTCTGGGTGTGCTTGGAGAATGCTGCCGGGGGATTTTCCAGCTTGGGCAAACCGTCTACACCTACTTCCAAGGGTGGCGAGACCAAGGAATCTGGGAAGGCATCAACCGTGAACTGAGACAGTGGGTGCGCCTGCGACAAAACCGACCTAGCAGTCCCAGTCCTGCCATTATCGAGACTCAGTCGGTCAAAACTGGTAGCTTGACTAAGATCGCTAGTGGGTTTGATGGAGGCAAGAAAGTTAAGGGACGCAAACGGCATATACTGGTCGATACTTGGGGTGGTGTGGTCATGGTCGTGGTGACAGCCGCCTATGTTTCAGACCCAGCCGGAGCAGGGCAACTCTTTAAAAAACTCCAGCCTCAACGACGGCGGTTACAGCGATTGGTGTTGATTTGGGCTGACGGTGCTTATCGGGGGCAAGATTTTCTCAAATGGGTCTTTCATACCTATCGATGGATTATTGAGGTCGTCTTACGCCAAGATCAACAACCCGAATTTCGGGTCGTGCCCAAACGATGGGTGGTTGAGCGTACCTTGGGCTGGTTGCACTCTCTGTCGACGTTTGAGCAAAGACTATGAAGTCCTACCCCAGAGTGAGGAAGCGTTGATCTACATCGCAATGATTCGACTGATGGATAAACGACTCGCCGCCTCTTAGTTTGATGAGGTACACCTTTAACTTCTATAACTCCTTTCAAAGGATGGTCTGTTTACAAATTGCTGTATCTCATATGGGTGGGAACTGCTATATAAAAATGGTTAATCCGAATTAATTCAGCAACGCCTAAAGTAAGCGAGGGGGCACTGGTCTGTTAAGGAGGGGGAGCATCAAACAAGCCCTATGGTTAAGAAATTCTCTTTTTGAAGGGATTTGTCTCTACTTCATATAATTGCTTAACCTCAATTTCAAAAATGCGAAGTTGCGATGTACTGTCCCCATCAATGCTAGTCAATGGGTTATTGTACATGAACACTTGACCAAAGCTCAAAACTAGGTATCGTGCATAATTTTTGTTCAGAATCGTGCTTCGGCTGGCTAATTACTGCTGTGCCGCTTTCGTCTTTTCGCGGTCTAACTTGAAAATTAACACTCCCAGCGGTGGCAAGCACAAATCGAGGGAGTAAGGCTGGTTGTGGAATGACCACTCATCTGTCCATTTTCCGCCTAAGTTACCCATGTTGCTGCCCCAATACTCTCGGACATCACTATTAAACAACTCTGTGTAAAATCCGGGTTGAGGAACTCCGACGCGGTAATGGCTGTGAGGTTGCGGGGTGAAGTTGCAAACGGTGACAACAAACTCATCCGAATCTTTGCAGCGCCGAAGGAAAGAAACGACGCTGTGGCGGTCATCACTGCAATCTATCCACTCAAATCCCGCCTGATTAAAATCTTGGGTATAAAGGGCTGGTTCGCGCCGATAGAGAGCATTGAGATCGCTCATAAACTTTTTCAGCTTTTGGTGTGGCTCATACTGCAACAGATACCAGTCCAAATCTGTCCAGACATTCCACTCATTCCACTGCCCATACTCCATGCAAGAAAACAGTGTCTTCTTGCCTGGGTGAGTGAACATATAGCCGTACAAGCAACGCAGGTTAGCAAACTTCTGCCACTCCTCCCCCGGCACTTTGCCCAACATGTTGCTCTTGCCGTGGACAATTTCATCATGAGACAGTGCCAGCATGTAGTTCTCGCTAAAGGCATACATGAGGCTGAAGGTGACATTATTCTGATGGAACTGGCGGAACCAGGGGTCCATGCCGAAGTAGTCCAGCATGTCGTGCATCCAGCCCATATTCCACTTCAGGTTGAAGCCTAAGCCTCCGGTATAGGTGGGCGAAGACACCAGGGGCCAAGAAGTGGATTCTTCCGCGATGGAGAGGATGCCGGGGAAATAGCTAAAGATGAGATAATTAGTCTGACGCAGAAAATCTGCTGCTTCTAGATTTTCTCTCCCTCCATTCTGGTTGGGAATCCATTCTCCTGGCTCGCGCAGATAGTCGCGGTAGAGCATTGATGCCACAGCATCAACCCGAATCCCATCGATGTGGTACTTGTCAAACCAGAACAGGGCATTAGAAACTAAAAAGTTGCGCACCTCGTTGCGGTTGTAGTTGAACACTAAGGTTCCCCATTGCTTGTGTTCACCAATGCGCGGATCTTGGTATTCGTAGAGATGCGTCCCATCAAAGTATGCCAATCCATGACCATCTTTGGGAAAGTGACCCGGAACCCAGTCCACGAGTACGCCCAGCCCGTTTTGGTGGCACTGGTCAACAAAATACATGAAGTCTTGCGGCGTTCCGTAACGAGAGGTGCAGGCATAGTATCCTGTCACCTGATAACCCCAGGAGCCATCAAAGGGATGCTCGGCGACGGGAAGTAATTCAATGTGGGTGAATCCGAGTTCCTTAACGTAAGGAATGAGTCGCTCGGCAAGTTCGTAGTAGGTGAGAAATCGTGCCTCTGGTTTTCCAGATACCTCTACTGGGTCTAGTGTACCCGGAAGCGATTGCTGCGCCGACGCGCTAGCGCACGTACGCACAGGTTCATCAATGGAAGTATGCAGCCAAGAGCCTAGGTGAACTTCATACACGGAAATGGGTTGGCTCAACTGTTCGGTGTTACGCCGCTGCTCCATCCAAGCTTCGTCTTGCCAGGTGTAGCGGTCTAGATCTGCCACAATCGAGGCGGTTTTGGGGCGCACCTCTTGCTGGAAACCATAGGGGTCAGATTTTTCGTAAATATGCCCCTCCCAGTTTTTGACTTCATATTTGTAGCGTGTGCCCACTCCTAGTTCTGGAACAAACAGCTCCCAAACGCTGTCGTTGCGCTTGCGCATTTGATGCTGTCGCCCGTCCCAGTGATTGAAATCTCCCATTACTGAAACGTTGCGGGCATTGGGAGCCCACACCGCAAAGTAGACTCCCTTCACCCCATCCAGTTCCGTCGGATGCGCCCCCAGTTTTTCGTAGATGCGGTGATGATTGCCTTCAGCGAACAGGTGCAGGTCGTAATCGGTTAATTTGGGAGAGCGAAACGCATAGGGGTCATGAATGACGCGATCGCGTTCTCCTTCCCGAATGCGAAGCTGATAGTTCGCCAACTCTTGTTTCTCGATCTCGCACTCAAAAAAGTGGGGGTGATGCAATGCCTGCATAGGATATTCGGTGCGCTCTTCCGGAAAAATAACCCATGCTGCCTCTGCTTCGGGTAAGTAAGCTCGCACCACCCAACTTTCTACTTCACCGTTGCGCTTTATGGGGTGGGAACCAAGCACTTCAAAGGGATCGTGGTGTTGATTCCAAACGATTTGGTTAACCTGTTCCGGGGCGATCGTCGTAGACATTCAGCTTTTATCTCGATCTAGGCGACAAAACCTCTCACTTTTATTATCTTAATTTGAAGATTTATATATTTATTGATTTTTTTGTCGCTGATTCGATTAGGGGCAGAATGCAATTCACAATTATCTTGCTTCCCCTACTCCCCTCAAAACGGAGTAATGGTTTTGAAGAGCTTACGCAAGCGCAACAGAAAGATTGCCTGTTGCACTCGCGAGTCTAGCTCTGTCGGGGTGGAACGCTCTGCTATCTGAGCTTTTAATTGGGCATACTCCGTAGCAGTAAGCAGTTCCCCATTAATCGGCGATCGCGCCTTGAGAATAATCTCAGTACGCAATACCTCCTCAGGCACTTCTTCCGGCGGTGGTAGTGCGGAGCTAGCTGGTACTCTCCCTACCATCAAACCTACCCCAACACTCATTCCCAAGCCTAGTAATTTAAGATTCATTATTCCGTCTAGTTCTGCCTCTGGAGTTTTTCAAGCTCCTCTACTCCCACCAAGTAAGGACTCGCCTAGCTAGCACCAAACAAGCTTGGGTGTGTGGAGAAAGAAGCAGGAGCAGTTTGGAAGGATGGGGCAGAGTTGCTAGGAATTACCGAAATTCCATGTTGCTGTGTTCCGTGCTGAGTGACGGACTAGATAGTTTCGCTGGTGTAGGGTGTGGGGAGCAAGTGGGTTGACTAAATTCACCAGCGAGAGTTAGTTGATTTTACGGTGATTCTTCCGAAGAATCCTCCTCCATAGAGCCTCCTGGAGATTCGCCTGGAGAGTTAGTTGGGGATTCTCCCGGTGATGAGGTTCCTCCCTCACCTCCTGGCTGCTGCTGGCAGGCAGTTATGGGAGCAGCCAAGGCAAGAAGAAGAGCTAAACCAAAAAGTCTTTTATTCATTACATTCCCCTCTTGAGAGCGGTTTCAAAACCGAAATAACTTACATTTATGTAACACTAACACGAAAAATTGTTAGTGCATGCATAGATTATATGCCATTGTTTGAGATTGCCACCAAAGCACCCATTCATTAGTGGGAACCTGTCTCAGTGGTTTTGGTGATAGAACTTCTGGGCGGCTACTAGAGTGCTTACCACTGGAGCATTATTACACAGACTGTTTTAGAAAAATCTTCGAGCCCACTCGGAAAATATCTGATGGTAGGATAAAGTCGCTTTTAAGAAAGAGGTGCCCAACAAACGCGAAATCTCGCTTCTCTTTGCGGTTTTGAGCTATCCGTATACAATTAGCAACAAAGTAACTACAAAAAGTAACTACAAGCTTCCTATGTCTGCTGTTCCGCGTCCAAGAAAAACCGCCACTCCCCAGACCCGAAAGAAAAACCACAACACCCCGTTGCGAAGGGGTCCTCGCAAGGTAGAAAAGCTGCCGATACGCTCACCGCAAGTCCCACCGGGAGTGCGATTATCCCTCTGGCTACAACGGGGCTGTTCTGTCTTAACCTTCACTCTGGTGAGTGCCACATTAATAGTTTATGCTGGGACAGTCTATACCCAACAGTCGTGGAACCGCGAGTATCAGAAACTAAAAACTTTGCAATATCAGGAGCGAACCCTAACAGTTGCCAACGAAAACTGGAAAAATCAACTCGCTCAACAAGCCACCAGTGGTGGGGGGTTGGTGCCTGCTTCACCCCAGCAGACAATCTTTCTAACTCCGGCTTCCGAACCTTTGTTCAAGAAGACACCGAAAGCTTCTTCTCCCGAAAACAAACCATCTACAACTGCCTCAGGTTATTGAGAATCAGATGTAGAGAAAAATAATTTTGACCAAAGGTAGGTTCAGTGACTTCAAAACAGACCACTAATCCAGTTACTTCTGCCCAGAAACCCCCTAAATTCGCCTTGTGGCAAAACGCTAAACTCGCCGTAGTGCGCTCTAGAAGACTGCTGTTTGTCTGGGGCATCATTCTAGCGGCGGGATTGAGTTTGGGCGCAAAGTTGTATTGGTTACAAGTGGTTCGCGCCCCGGAACTGACTGAAAAAGCCCAGCAGCAGCACAGAGGATCCCTGCATCCCTATGTTCCCCGACGTCCCATCGCCGATCGCAACGGTAACGTTGTCGCCACCGATCAATTAACTTACACCCTTTATGCTCACCCGAAGCTATTTGAGAAGCCCAGGAGAAAAATTGCTACCCAACTGGCGGAAGTCTTAAAAAATCAAACGGAGGAATCGCTGCGAGGGGAGTTCCGGCAAAAGGAAAGCGGGATTCGCATAGCCGACAATTTAACAGAAGCGATCGCCGATGAGATTACTAACCTTTCGTTAAATGGTTTGGAACTGATTCAAGGATATTCCCGCATTTATCCCCAGCAGAAACTCGCTGCGGAGGTGGTGGGTTACGTGAATCGTGATCGCAATCCTCAAGCAGGTGTGGAGTACACTCAGCAAGAATTACTGCAGAGGAAAAAGGATGTGCTTCAAGTTCGCCGCGCTGGGAATGGGGAATTAATGCCGCAATCACTCCCCGAGGGAGCTTTGCAGTTGGATAATCTGCAATTGCAACTCACCCTGGATATGCGCCTCCAACGGGCAGCACGCTCTGCTCTAGAGCAACAAATCGAGGAATTCAACGCCAAGCGCGGTACTGTGATGGTGATGGATGTGCGCGACGGCTCGATTTTAGCGTTGGTGGAAAAGCCTACCTATAATCCCAATCGCTACTTTGAGTACAAGATGGGACGCTTCAATAGCTGGGCAGTAAGTGACCTTTATGAGCCGGGTTCGACGTTTAAGCCCATCAATGTGGCGATCGCCCTAGATGCCAACGCGATCCAACCCAACAGTGTCTTCGATGATCCAGGCAAAATTCGGGTGGGAAGTTGGCAAATTACCAATTGGGACTTTGACACTGAAGGAGGGCACGGAAAGCTAACTGTTGCCGAAATTTTACAAAAGTCGAGCAACGTCGGCATGGTCAAACTTATGCGAAACCTTAAACCTCCCGTATACTACCAGGCTTTAAAGGAACTTGAATTAGAACAAGAAGTCGACATTGGTTTGCCTGGTGCTAGCGCCGGAAACCTTAAAGATAGAATCAAGTTTTTCTCCCACCCCATCGAACCAGCAACCACGGCCTTTGGTCAAGGTTTTTCCCTTACCCCTTTGAAGTTAGCGCAACTACACGCTGCGATCGCAAATGGAGGCAAGTTAGTTACGCCTCACGTGGTTCGTGGACTCGTCAATCCGCAAGGGCAAGTTTATGCCTCGCCAGATATTGAGACTAAACGGATTTTCTCCCCTGAAACTAGTAAGACAGTTTTAAAAATGATGGAAAGCGTGGTTGAGCAAGGAGGAGGGAAGAATGCCCAAATTGGCGGGTATGAAATTGCTGGGAAAACCGGAACAGCAGAAAAAGCTAATTCCCAAGGGGGATACAGTGATGCCAAAATCACCAGCTTCGTGGGGATCTTAACAGTGGATTCTCCTCGCTATTTGGTTCTGGCAGTAGTAGATGAACCGAAAAAAGAACCCGCATTTGGTTCCACAGTAGCAGCACCAATTGTGAAGTCGGTGATGGAGTCAATCATTGCAATTGAAAGGATTCCCCCTTCAGGAGAGGTAGAGGGGCAGAGGAGCAGGGGAGCAGAGGAGAGGAACTAACGCACTCCGAAACTATTTCCCCTCTGCACCTGGAGCACCTGTGCACCTCCGCACTCGAATAACCTGCAATCTTTAATCTCTAAATCATGGCACGATCACCTACATATACCCAATTTCCTTTAAAAGAAACTTATAGCGAAATTATTGACGTTCGCTCGGAAAGTGAGTTTGCCGAGGATCACGTTCCTGGTGCGATTAATCTCCCTGTCCTCGACGACGAACAACGGGAAAAAGTGGGGACAATTTATCATCAAGTCTCTCCCTTTGAAGCCCGCAAGATGGGCGCATCTTTAGTATCTGAAAATATTTCTAAGCATCTTGCTTGTCACTTTAGCGCCCAAGACAAAAACGACTCGTTTCTGGTTTACTGCTGGCGTGGGGGGCAGCGCTCCCATAGTTTAGCGCAGGTATTGAGTCAAATTGGCTGGCGAGTTGCGGTTGTTGAGGGAGGGTATAAAACCTATCGTGCCTATGTACGCCAGCAGTTAGAGCAGCTTTCCCAGCAATTCACCTACAAAATCTTATGTGGTTTAACAGGCACGGGTAAAACCTATATTCTAGAACAGTTGCAGTCGCATGGCGTACAAGTGCTAGATTTAGAAGGCTTGGCAAACCATCGCGGCTCTTTGCTCGGTCAAGCCTGGGAAAGCGAACCCCAACCGCAGCCAGCACAAAAATATTTTGAATCAAAGCTCCTGCAACAGCTACAAAGCCTCGATCCTAATAAGCTGGTGTGGGTAGAATCCGAAAGTAATAAAGTGGGAGAGATTCATTTACCGCCTGCCTTTTGGGAGAAGATGAAGCAAGCAAGCTGCGTGGAAGTGCAGTTGCCCACTGAGGCAAGAGTTGATGGGCTGCTGCAAGCCTATCCCCACTGGCTCAATCACCCCGAATCGCTCAAAAGCAAGTTAGAGATGCTCAAGTCTCGCTATGGCTGGAGCCAAATTCATCATTGGCACTATCTGATCGATACGCGGCAGTGGCGAGCCTTGGTAAGAGACTTACTAGAAAGTCACTACGATCCCGCCTATCGTCGCTCGATGAGCAAATCCTATTACCAAAGGGTAGAAAAGCAGTTACCCATTCCAGACTTAGCAGGGCAGAATAGGTTGGCTTTGCTAGATCAGTTGGCTCGCTATTCGCTCTAACCCTCACGCTGAGAGAGTCGCATCCACATAGGCAACTGGCGATCGCCACCGCTGGTAATACGCTCTAGTGCTGCGTTCATCTCCAAGCGGACATCAAACTCGCTCTCGCGCTCAATTGCCTTCTGCAAAGCTTCCACTGCCTTCTCATCCCCTGTCTCGTATAGGAAGCGGGCAGCTCTCCAGCGCACTAGTTTGGAAGGATCTTCTAGGGCTTTGCCCATGGTGGGCATTGCTTGGGTATCCCCCAAATCGCTGAGTGCATCGCCAGCAGTGCGACGCACGATTGCCGACTTATCCCAGAGAACAGCTCTACTAAGGGGATCAATTGCTTCCGACATCTCACTTGCCCCCAAAAGGGCTGTTGCCCAGCGTCGGATCGTTGCTCGCTCGTCTTCTAGGGCAGCCACAACCGCCGAGAAACTCTCAGCATTGATTTCCAGCTTTTGAACTGCCTTGAGCCTTACTTTCCAATCGCTACTGCTCAGTTGGGCAACTAAATCTGCTTGTTGCGTTTTTTCGTTTCTGGGCGCTTCGGCTTGGGAACCTTCAATTGCCGCCTTCTCCAACCGTGCTAACTCTGCTTCGTCAATCAGACTCGCCACCTCATCAGCAACCATATTTGCCACTTCCTCTGGTTGCCCATTACGCGGCGTATAAGGCTCCCAGTAGCGCTCTAGGACATAATTAGCTCCGGTAGCATTGACTGCCCTTTGCATGGCTTCATTAAACTGCTCCGGCAAACTGACTCGTGCCTGTTCCTCTTCACCAGTAACGCGCACCTGCACGGGAATGCCGCGAAACATTAACACGGCAACTTCTACTTCCCCTAAATTTTTACTATCTTCGCCAGAAGAAGTCGTTTCCGTTTGCTGAGACTGAGTTAGTAACTCCACCTCAGCATTTTCAGCAACGCCTAGCACCCGAGCAGCTTCCGAGAGAATTGGCTCCCAGTCAGCGTTGCCCCTGCGGATGAGGGTAATGAAATTACTGGCAAGAAAAGCTTCTTGTATGCCCTGAATCTGCAATAGCTTCATCACTGAATCAGGGACGCTATCGGGGGATTGACCTTGCTTGAGAGTAACAGGTTTATCCGCAATTTGCTCATCGAGGTTGAGCTTCATACAGTTGGGATTGGGCGTGGTTTCTAGGGAAGAGAGCTTCATAACAATTTCTGTATATGCAGCTTACACTTTGACTGTAATATCAATTCTGGGTAGTGATGCACTTTATTCTACCCCCAACTTAGTGCAGGTACATAAGGAATTGGTATAACTAGATGTTTCGGTAGCAAGCAGACTGTAACTACGACAAACTTGGGACTTTTATCAAAGAGATGCTATTGTTAACGGATATAGGGGCGCGTAGCTCAGTGGATAGAGCACCAGATTCCGGTTCTGGGTGTCGGAGGTTCAAATCCTCCCGTGCTCGTAAAAACGTTGTAACCTTTTACTCTTACTCTTCAGTGCTTTTGCCGCGAACTCCCTGAACAATGCGGGAGAGTTTATTCTTTTCATCGGAAGCAATTCGAGTTGGCGAACCGCCAATAATTCCCTCATAACCGCGAAACGAGTTTTTAATCTGGGGTCCCTCCTCATTAATACTGTACTCACGGATGCTTTTGTCGTGCCAGGAACCGCGCATCTTAAAGAGATTAACCGCCCGAGACATCTCACCGCGAATTTCGACATACTGAAGCAAAATAATCGTGTCTGTAATTGTGGAGATATGGGTATCCGTTATGGAACGAGTACCCATAAATTGGTCGGTTGTATTGGTGAAAAACCCGGTAATTTCCTCCTGCTTGGCATAGCCAGTAATACCGATGACAAACTGTCGGAAGGCATTATTGGTTACTCCTCGTGCTAGAGCAGAAAGGGAGTCAATCACAATGCGGGAGGGTTTAAATGCCTCAATTTCTGATTTAATGGTTTGTAAGTGGTCTTCTAAACCAGCCGACTCGGGATAGGCACAGAGTAGCTTTAGTAAGCCTCTGCGTTCCATTTCTTCAAAATTCATTCCCCAAGAACAGGCATTGCGAGACAACTGAGCACGAGATTCTTCGTAGGCAAACAAAATTGTCCTCTCGCCCTGGAGACACCCCTCTTGTAAAAACTTGCTGGCTAACAGTGTTTTGCCAGTTCCAGTGGCTCCGGTTGCCAGGATAATCGAGTCTTGAAAAAATCCGCCGCCGCACATTTCGTCGAGCGTTTTAATTCCTGAAGAAATTCGGACATTCGAGGAACGCTGGGTGAGTTGCATCGCTCCTAAGGGGAAGATATTGATGCCATTATTGTTAATCGTGAATGGGTATTCTCCTTTCATGTGAGTTGTGCCGCGCAGCTTCAGAATTTCTATTGTGCGGCGGCGACGCTCTCCTTCGAGAACGTTACGAACAATTGCAACATTATCAGATACAAATTCCTCCACTCCAAAGCGAGCGACTGAACCATACTCCTCCTCTCGCTCAGTCGTCATAATAGAAGTTACACCCATCTGTTTGAGCCGCGCCACCAAACGAAAAATTTCTCGCCGCACCGTGGAATTCGCCTCATATTGCTGAAAGAGGGAAGTAACTGAGTCAATGGAAACTCGCTTGGCTTTATATTTGTCAATGGCGTATTGCATGCGCTCAATTAGGGCAGAGAGATCGAAATTCCCTGCTACTTCTTGACCCTCTGGATCAGGGGAAGCGTCGAGAATAAATAGCTTGCCTTCATTGATTAATTGTTGTAAATTCCAACCCAAGCTGTAAGCGTTGGTGATTAGATCAGCCGGAGATTCTTCAAAGGTGATTAGTATACCAGGTTCATTAAAAATTGTGATGCCATTGTAGAGAAACTGCATCGCTAGTAAAGTTTTTCCGGTTCCTGAAGTTCCGCTCACCAGAGTGGTTCTTCCTGCTGGTATTCCTCCATGACTAACTTCATCCAAACCTTCAATCGCTGTTTCGGTCTTTTGAACTCCTGTTAAGGCTTGATCGCCCTGCTTTTGCTCAATTGAATTTTGTTGATTCATTGTACTTAAATATGAACTAAATATTTTTGTTGACCTAATCAAAATAGTTTATCAAGTTTTTTTGCCTGTATCTTTACTTTTTTGAGCCAACATAAAAAATAAGTGTTAAAATAACGTGAATAATTTTTCTGCAACTGAGTTAAGAGAGCGAGTTGGAATAATTATATCCCCCAGAGAGGGAGCGACGATACATTTCGCCAAGGTTAGCAATAATGTCAACCAAGGCTAATTGATGGTAGAGGATAATGTCGTTACTGCGCCCTTCTAGCTTGAGTTTTTGGGAGAAATCATCCATCAGTTCCATATAATTTTCTATAATCTGCGAAACAGAAATATCGGTTAAAAAGCTTGGTTTACAAATTGCTCAATAGACTGGGTTGTTGGAGAATGTTTGGAAAAGTAACCGAGAATAATATTGCGATACTCGGAGCTAAGGTTTTCTAGTAGTTCTTCTTGTTTGTGCTGCGGCAGATTGTGGAGAAATTTTTGAGGATTTCTTTGGTAGTACACGCCCTAGGTATCCTAGTCGCTCTTTAAACTTCTTGCTCAATCGGTGCTGCTTTAGGACTAAGAAGTTTTCTTGAGTAGATTGAACAGTTACAAAGAGTTCGGCAAGCGCACAACTCGGAGCCAGATTGAGAAACTGGGTAAGTGCCTGTTCAATGGAGGCGGCAATTTGATTCAGTTGGACAAGGCGAAGCCGAACCTCAGCGGCGTGGTAGAGATGAGTGGCTGTTTGTGGACAAGAAATAGATGGACTAGGTTTTTCCCCGGAAGTGCTGGATAGTTCCTCCGGCTCGATGATGACGACTGGCAGCAGTGTTCCTCGTTCATAAAGTTGATTGAGTAGGTGCGGCAAAGACTGGTAGTTGTATAATACAAGGCAATCGATTTGCTCTATGTGTCTTTCTACGTAGTCGCTTACCTTGCTGGGCGAAGACAACTGCGTTACGCCATACTGATCGCTACTCAGTAAATTCAGCAGAGGCTGAGTGACGGATTGACAACTAGCAAAAATACAGACGGACAGTTGCAAAGGCGAAGAATCGAAGAAAACAACGATTGATGGTGTGCCATCTGAGCAGAGTCAAATACACTCTTCCTCTATCAGAACTTAACATTCCATCGCTTATAAAAACTCAGTGTTAATTCATAGAGTTTAACAATTGTAATTAACTGTAAATATTTGATCCTTGGCGACCCTACCTCTATGTCCTAATTAAGTTAGGGCTTCTATGGGATTTTTGGGGTTTGCCGAGATCGAACTGGGTCTAGAAACTTTGGTCACTGATTAATTACGCCTGCGCGCCTTTGCTGCATTTGCATTACCTCGAACGCTTGACAGCTTACGGCACTTAGAGTGCAGAGTAGTGATTCCTGGTTCTGGCGTGGGAACATAGGGAAAACTCGTACTCGAAATGGGTGTAACAGCTCTCTCAAGTTGATTAGATAAACAGCGAAGATATCCCTAACCAAAAGGTGTAAGCAAATAGCAGGCTCCAAAGAGTTAAGTAGGTGATGGTACGGGTGGGGTTGACTAAGCTTGAAGTGGTAATCTGCTTGGCTTGAGGAACAACTGGAGTAGCCTCGGATAGTGAATGCTTTGGTTCGGCAAAGGATAGATCCTTCAATGGGAAGCCCAGAGTTTTCCGTTGCTCTAGATAAAGCTGGGCAACACGCCGTGCTAAATTGCGGATTCTGCCGATGTAGCGAGTTCGCTCTGTTACAGAAATAACTCCTCTGGCATCGAGCAAATTAAATGTGTGAGAGCATTTCAAAACATAGTCAAGAGTTGGGGATACTAACCCGCGATCGCAAAGCTGCCTTGCTTCTTGTTCGTATAGAGTGAACAGGTTAAATAGCAAATCGGGTTGGGATGACTCAAAGTTGTAACTAGATTGCTCAATTTCTGCCTGGAGATGAACATCTCCATAGCTTACCTGCTCATTCCATTGAATTTTAGTGAAGGCATCCACGTTTTGAAGATACATCGCTAGTCGCTCTAGACCATAGGTGATTTCAATCGAGACTGGGTGACAATCAATTCCGCCACACTGCTGGAAATAGGTGAACTGGCTAATTTCCATCCCATCAAGCCAAACTTCCCAGCCGACACCCCAGGCTCCTATGGTGGGATTCTCCCAGTCGTCCTCCACGAAGCGTACATCGTGGTCTTCCACAACGACTCCCAAGGCTCTGAGCGAATCTAAGTATAATTGCTGGATGTTTGCCGGTGAAGGTTTAACTAGCACCTGGTACTGGTAGTAATGCTGATAGCGATTGGGGTTTTCGCCATAGCGTCCATCTTGCGGTCGTCGGCAGGGTTCAACATAAGCAACTGACCAAGGTTCTGGTCCAATCGCTCTGAGAAAAGTATGAGGATTCATTGTCCCTGCTCCCTTCTCTGTGTCGTAAGGTTGGGCAATCAGGCAACCGCGATCACTCCAAAATTGATGCAGGGTAGCAATAACCGACTGAAAATGTGTAGACACTTTATCCTCGCGCCCCAAATCCCTAATAACTTCTTTAATATTGTGGCGCAAACACCTTGTATAAAAAGCATTGGAGGATTTTTCAAAAAAAACACCCCAGAGAGTTGACACTGCCGCACCCAACAGCTATATTAGGAGATGTGCTCGCGGTGAGGTCACTCTCACCGAGCGCTCCGAACCAAG
>PXPT01000004.1 GCA_003021505.1 Cyanobacteria bacterium QS_4_48_99
AACGCGATGTCCTTTTCCTCAAGGTTGATGCTTCCCACACTAGCCAGATATGCCCAGAAGGTGGCACTCATACAGGCAACAAAGAACTATCACAACGGGTTCATTATTGCCCAGATTGCCATCATCAAGGCGATAGAGATGTGGCGGCAGCTCAAGTTTTAGCCCAAAGTGGACTTACAGCGGTGGGACACACCGTCAAGATGCTTGATCAGGGGGTTAAGGGTAGCCTCCCCCGTAACCTAAGAATCCCCACGCCTTTAGGCTGGGGAGTGTCAAAACAGCAAATTTGGGTAGCATTGGTGGAAGCGAAAAGCAAGCGGTTTAGTGTGGATGAAGCTTTGCCGCAAATCTTGTTTTATATGATGGGTAATCCCACTCTAGAGAAACCCGCCTTCGGATTCGCAAGGAATGGGAGTCACTTTATTTTTCTCAAACTAACTCAGCAAGACACTCCTCAGTATGCTATTCCAGACGAGTTTACCCTAAAGCGGCGGGGGAATGAGCTATACGGGGTTCTGGGCATATTGAGACAGTTAGGGACGTTAGTAGCAAGGTAGGGGAAAGAAGCTCGACAGAAAAAGCTACTCAGCGATTCAGAGTTGGCAAATACGAATTATTATGACTAACTCGCTGCTACAGTTGCGGCTTCCACAGTCGCTACGACTTTGACCCCATACTCCTCTTCAAAGACTACTTTTTTGTCCTCCAAACTCCATAGTTCCAAGGCACAGTCGTCATTGGGATTGGTAGGAGTCAAATGCAAATGCAGTTGTTGCTCATCGGAGTGGTATTCGCAGCGCACTTGCTCAACTGCCCCACCCAGCCTTCGATCAACAGCAACTGCTAAGCGTAACAAAGCACTCAATTGACTAACAAGCTGCCGATACTTTTTGTTGGGCAAATTATTGTAATTATCGTGCTTTTTCTTTTTGGGTTTGCTTTTGCGGTGATAACGGGCTAAATTAGCGATTGCTTCCACCTCAGTTTCGCTAAAGCCCAGCAGTTCTCCGTTGCGAATTAGGTAGTAAGAGTGCTTGTGGTGTTGCGCATGACTCACATAAACCCCGCATTTATGCAAAATTGCTGCCGCCCAAAGTAATTCTCGCTCTTCGCTTCCCCAGTTGTGGAAAATTCCTTGAGTTTGGTCAAACAAACTGACAGCAAAGTTAGCCACCCGATTACTATAGTCCATATTCACCTGATACTTCTGGGCAATATTGAGAACACTGCGCCGGCGAACAGAACCTTGGTATCGCAGTCGGTCTTCAATAAAACCATGCGTGAGCATCCAGTCGACAACTACGCCTTCTCGCAGTGCCCGTTCGCAAATCGTGATTGCATCGAGATCGAGCATCTCCATCGTTTCGTGCAAAATCATCGCCCCAGGGACAATAATTTCCGCTCGCTTTGCCGACATTCCCGGAACATCTGCGCGTTCTTTTTCGCTCAAGGATGCCAAGCGCTTAACGATGTTTTTGAGGTCTTTGCGAGGGAGTTGATAACCCTGAAGCGGATTCGGCGACGATTTCAGCTTTTCTTGGGCGTGAATCGTTGCCAGACACTCAATTGTGCCAGAGGTTCCCACTATACGGGGGTGTTCGTCGCTTGCTAGCTGGGTACGCAACTCTTCAATCGGTCGCTCTAGCCTTTCGCGCACAAAGGCTTGCAAATATTGAAACTCTTTGTCGCTAATCGGGTCAGTGGTGACAAACTCATTAGTTAGGCGTACCGTCCCCACTTTAATACTGCTCAAGAAGCGCGCTTGGCGACTATCTCCCAGAATTAACTCAGTGGAGCCACCGCCAATGTCAATGATGACATGAGGCTGATTGTTGAACTCCATTCCCGAGAGCACGCCTAAGTAAATGCGCCGCGCTTCCTCTTGACCGGAGAGGATGTTGACAAATAAGTCCAATTCCGAGTCAATCCGTTTCAAAAACTCGCGACCATTGGGAGACTCCCGCACTGCACTCGTCGCTACGGCAACAATCTGTTCGGCATTGAAACTCTCGGCTAAATCCTGGCAGCGTTGCAAGGCAGCCAGTCCTCTCTGCATGGCATCTTGCGTGAGGCTACCGGTTTCCGGGTCGCGTGCGCCTAAGCGAACGGTATCTTTTTCTCTAGCAATAATATTAAAAGCTGGTAGTTCTGGTTGAATCCGCACCACTACCATGTGAATGGAATTCGTCCCAATATCGATCGCAGCAAGGATGCGGTGTTGTTCTCCTGTCGGAGGGGGAACCTCGATTGCCTGCTCTGTTTTAGGTTGGTCAATTGAAGTAACCATAGTTTCTTGAGTGTATTAAGAACAACAATTCCTACCCTAAATAGAGGATATAGCTTAGAATCGATCAGTAGCAATAAGTAGGTAGGGAAGCACTGGGAGCAGGGGAGGCAGGGGAAGCAGGGGGGCAGAGGAGAGGAACTAACGCACTCCGAAACTATTTCCCCTGCGAGCCTGGAGCACCTGGAGCACCTCCTCACTCCGCACTCCTCACTTGGACAACCTGCAACCTGCAAACTTCATTCACCCCTCACTGACAACTTGGTATCAATACTATGGTGGCTCAGTACCAAAAACAACCAGAACCCACTTGGTTCACAGTCGTTCGGCTTTTGCGCTGGGATAGACCAACTGGGCGGCTAATTTTGATGGTTCCTGCATTGTGGGCAGTTTTTTTAGCCGCAGAAGGTACACCACCGCTTCCCTTAGTAGGCGTGATTGTTTTAGGCAGTATTACTACCAGTGCCGCTGGTTGTGTCATCAATGATTTGTGGGATCGCAATATTGACCCCCAAGTGGAAAGGACGCGCGATCGCCCCCTTGCTTCCCGTGCCCTTTCGATCAAAACTGGCATCGTAGTAGCTGTGATCGCGCTCGCCTGCGCTGCGGTTCTTGCTTTCTATCTCAACCCGATTAGCTTCTTTCTCTGCGTTGCTGCTGTCCCAGTGATTGTGGGGTATCCGCTTGCCAAACGAGTTTTTCCTGTGCCGCAACTAGTTATGGCGATCGCTTGGGGCTTTACTGTTGTGATCAGTTGGAGTGCGATTAGCTGCGAATCGGAAACATTTACCTTTTTACCAGAGGGATGCTTGGGGACTGCAACTGGACTCCTCTGGGGTGCTACTGTCCTTTGGGCTTTAGGATTTGATACTGTCTATGCCATGTCGGATCGCGAAGATGATCGACGAATTGGGGTAAACTCTAGCGCCTTATTTTTTGGGAATTATGCGGCGGATGCGGTGGGAGTATTCTTTGCTGGAACGGCTGGTTTACTTGTTGCCCTCGGCTTAGTGATGGATCTGCAACTGGGCTTTTGGATTGCTTGGGCGATCGCGGTTGTCGGCTGGAGTTGGCAATATGTGCAACTGCGCTTCACTAGCGAGATTCCTAAGTCCCGCTACGGAGGGATTTTTCGCCAAAATGTGGGGCTGGGCTTTATTTTACTCGCTGGGATGATTGCTGGCTCTATATGGGGTTAAAAGGTTACAGGTTGCAGGTTGAAGGTTTAACGTTATAAGTTAACTGACTTATACGTAACCTACCCTGCGGGAACGGCTACCCCGAACAACATTTAACTTTTAACTTTCAACCGACTCGTACTTTCAACCTTTAACTTGCCAACGATGGAGTGATGAGAAAAACCATTATCGGTGTGATGGGGCCAGGAGATGGGGCTTCAGTAGCAGACAGAGAAAATGCCTACGAACTCGGTAAACTCATTGCTACTCAGGGATGGGTGTTGCTGACGGGTGGCAGGAAGGAAGGAGTAATGGATGCGGCTAACAAAGGCGCAAAAGCTGCCGATGGCTTAACCCTGGGAATATTACCGACTAATGATTCTCATGCTGTCTCAGGAGCGGTAGACTTGGCAGTTTTTACAGAGATGGGTAATGCTCGCAACAATATCAATGTTCTCTCTAGCGACGTAGTGATTGCTTGTGGCATGGGGATGGGAACCGCTTCGGAAGTTGGTCTTGCCTTGAAAGCAGGCAAAAAGGTGGTTTTGTTAACTAACCATCAACCCACTCAGCAGTTTTTTACCGGTTTTTCACCAGATAATGTTTTTGTGGCAACTTCTCCAGAAACTGCACTCACCTTAGTTAAGGAAACTTTAACCTATAATTTTTAAGTCTTTTGGTAGTATCTCAGTGAAGTTAACTAATGTAAAATAGCAATTTTGAGATAGGCAATAAGGAGATCATTTATGGTTACAGCAGTTTGTACATTGATTCCAGACAATAATTCAGGCGTGTCAGGCGTGGTGCGCTTTTCCCAAGACTCAGAAAACAGTCCCACCTCAATTGAGGCAGAAGTTACAGGCTTAACGCCAGGAAAGCATGGCTTCCATGTCCACGAATTTGGAGACATCACCGAGGGCTGCACTAGTGCGGGCTCCCATTTCAACCCCTTTGGGAAAACTCACGCTGGTCCTAATGACGAAAACCGTCATGTTGGTGACTTGGGTAACGTCGAGGCTAACTCCGATGGAGTTGCGAAGCTCAAAACGCAAGACAATATGATTAAGTTGACCGGTCCTAACACTGTCATCGGTCGAACAATGGTTGTCCACGTTGGAGAAGATGACCTCGGAAGAGGCGGTGATGACGAATCCTTAAAAACGGGAAATGCTGGTGGTCGTCTCGCCTGTGGTGTGATTGGTGTTGGTAGTGGGAACTAAACCTTACCTCACCTAATTTATACCAAGTTTCGCTTGGCTGCGTAATTCACTTACCCCTGACAGATCAATTGAATTAACAAGCAGACTCAGCGACCAGCCCTCTAGAAACATTCTAGGGGGTTTGTCGTTAGGCAGGATACCACCTAACTCTCATGGGAAAGGCATGGGAGTCACGGACAAAATTGTTTCAGTGTCGGACCATTGCTCACCCGGCGATCATGAAAGAAGAAATTCCACCACTCATGCACTCAAAAGAGACGCCCCATTCGGGTAACCTGTTACTTCAAACGCCCAGAGCGCCAAATACTGATAATCAGCCACAGTCCGATGAAGCTGGCAGCCGCGAAGAGGAAAGTGCTAATCCAAGATAGCTGGGTAGTTTGAGCGTTAGAAGAAATAATTGCCGCGCCGATAATCAACGAACCTACTACCACGCTAAACGAAAGTCGATTCGCTGAATCATCCACACTGCGACGTAGCGGACCCAGTTCTTGTAGGGTCAAGTTCCAAGTCAGAGTTTCGGAGGTGATGCGGTCTAAAAGCTGCTCAAGTTGCCTCGGAGACTGCAAAGAAAGAGTTTTGAGGTCAAGAGCAGTTCTCAGAAAGGTGTTGAGTGGACTCTCCCCAAGCAACTGGCGCCGTAATAGGTCACTCATCAAGGGTTTAATCTCCTCTAATAGATTCACCTCTGGGTTGAAACCACGGGCAACTCCCTCCAGGTTGGCTAGGCTCTTGGCATATAACCCCATATTGCTGGGTAACTTGACTTTATTGTCGCGCGAGACTTGCAAGATCTCATAAAACACCTGGCTGAAGTTAATTTCTGATATGCTTAGGTTGTGATATTTGCGCAGCATCCGGTCGTAATCGTTTTCCAAACGCGCTAAACTCACAGGCTGTCCCGACTCAGCCAGCTCCAACGTCAATTCACTACACCGCTGGGCATCAATCTCGACAGTTGCCAACAGCATCTCGGTCAAAATCTGCTGCGTGCGTGGGTCAAGACGTCCAATCATGCCACAATCGAGCAGTCCCACCCGACCGTCTTGGAGATAAAATAAGTTGCCGGGATGGGGGTCAGCATGGAAGAAGCCGTCGATATAAATCTGCTGAAAAAAGGCGCGAAACAAAAGGGTGGTAATTTCTTGCCGACCTTGGTTGCTTTCAGCTCCATTTTGCGATGCCGAGATATCCGCTTCGAGAATGGGTTTTCCCGGGAGCCACTCCATCACCAGTAACTTTTCTGTGGTCAAATCCCAATAAATTGCGGGCACGACGAGCTGCTTCGAGTCAAACCAGCGGCTTGCTGAGAGATTACGCCGCAATTGGTCGGTGTTGCTAGCTTCTTTGGTAAAGTCTAGCTCTGCTCGAAGCGCGTTGGTGAACTCCTCAGCTAAAGCAACAACATCGTAATTTTGTCCAAAATCAGTGCGAGCAACTAACTCGGCTAGTCCCTTAATCAGAGAGATATCTTGCTCGACAATCTTGTCGATTCCTGGGCGCTGGACTTTCATCGCCACTTCTTGACCATCACTTAAGATTGCCTTGTGAGTTTGGGCAATGGAAGCGGCAGCAACTGGTTCTTGCTCGATATGGGTAAACACCTCTTCGAGAGGCTTTTGTACCTGCCGTCGGATTAAAACTTCCACTTCAGACCACGGTACGGATGGAACGTTCCCTTGGAGGGCGCTGAGGGCTTCGATATATTCTGGTGGAAGTAAGTCAGGGCGAGTACTCAGCAATTGTCCTAGTTTAATGTAGACTGGACCCAACTCCACTAGGACATTACGCAGAACTTCGGGAGTAGGCAACTGGGGTTCACCTGGTTTGCCCACAGTTAAGAGCCTACGCATGTAGTCCCAGCCATTGCGAAAAACAACTTCAATAATTTCTCGCTGGCGAGAAGGTTTTTGGGTGCGAGAAGTGTTTTGGGTAATAGTAAACACTGCTTGTCGTCCTTTTTAGTTTTTGATTATTGATAATAATTGCAAGCTAGAAAATTGAAACGTGGGAGTGTTAAAACCTTTCCACCTTCCGCGCCTTGTAACCGATAGTTAGGCGTAGCGCCTAGAGTAGTTCCTCAAATCTAGAGTCTGCTTGGAGTGACTGTAGCACCTGTTTAATTTCGTGAATCCGGTTTTTATGAGCCACTAGAGTAACGTCGCGATCGCGCACAACGATCACATCCTCCAATCCGATAGTAACAATTACTTCCTTCTGGTCGCTGGCATAGAGGATTGTTCCCTTGGTATCCTGCCCGAGGTGGTTGGCTAACTCCACATTCTCGTCCTCGCCTTTGCCTTTGTGCAACCGCTCAATCGCCTTCCAGTCTCCTAAGTCATCCCAGCCAAAACTAGCGGGTAAAACATAAGCCCATTGGGTTTTTTCGATTAGGGCATAGTCGATGCTTTGTTTGGGAATCTGAGAATAGGCGGCTACCCCTTGTTCTGCCAGAGGATGAAGAATTTCTGGAGCATGGGTGGCTAGTTCTTGCAAAACCACCTCTGCCTTAAATATAAACATCCCACTATTCCAGCTAAAGCGCCCCGTACTGAGAAAAAACTCTGCTGTTTCTTGCTCCGGTTTCTCGGTGAAGCGGGTAACACGATAAGCTGAGCTTTGCTCAAACTGAGCTACTGATTCTCCTTGCTCAATGTAGCCATAACCAGTAGCAGGATAGCTAGGTTTGATCCCCAGCGTGACGATTGATGCTTGTTGCGACGCTAACTGGGTAGCAGCTTTGAGGGTTTTCTGAAACGCCGTTTGATCCCCAATCCAATGGTCAGCCGGGAAAAATCCGATAATAGCGTTTTTCCCGTAACGCTTGGAAACTTCCAGAGTTGCCCAAGCCAAGGCTGGTGCGGTGTCCCGTCCTTCTGGTTCCACCAGTAAATTTTCGGGGGGCAATTGAGGTAGTTGTTCCTGAACTCCAGAAGCGAGGTCAGCTCTAGTCACCACCCAGAGCTTATTCCAGTCCCCCGTTAATTCTAGGAGTCTGTCTGCGGTTGCCTGCAAGAGGCTGCGATTGTTGCCATTAAAACATAAAAACTGTTTAGGTCGGTGTTTGCGGCTTAGGGGCCAGAAACGTTCCCCTTTGCCACCAGCAAGAATTACTGGTATTAAGGATTTGTTCATAATCAGCCATGCCTACTCGCTTATTGAGTTAATCCTATCTGCTACGCCTGGGTTTGGCATCATCTCGGCTGTTTTTATTATGTTAAGGAGTGACGAATGGTTAAATCCCTAATTTGGCGCTTACTAGGACTGGTGCTACTGTTGCTTCTAGCGATCGCTTGGGTGCTGCTAGATGCTCGTCCTGCTTTGGCACAGGAAAAAGCGTTGAATTGCACCAATGCCCAATTGCAAAACCGCGATTTTTCCGAGGCTGAGAGTGGAGGGTTCCGTTTTCGGTGCCACTGATCTGCGCAGAGCTAACTTTCATGGCGCAAATATGGAAAACGCTATGCTAACCAAGGGAGTTTTGTGGGATGCAGATTTGTCCGGCGCGAATCTCACTGGTGCTCTAGCAGACAGAGTGACACTGGATAACGCCAACTTAAGCAATGCCATTGTTCGAGATGCCACCATGACTAGGACTCGCTTCTATGGAGCTACCATCACTGGGCGGATTTCTCTAATGCTATTATTGAGCAACGGTCGCGTGCCGTGCTCTGTCGTTTGACGGTGGAGTAATCTGCGACCGCTATCAAGTGTCTCTAATGTGCGATCGGGCACAGGGAACTAATCCAGTTATAGGTGTCTCGAGTCGGAACATTCTAAGCTGTAAGTAAGTTCTATTTATATTACTTATGCCTGAATCAGATGCCTCCGAACGCGGGAATGTCAACCACTCTGCTTCCAACTCGCAGTTATCAGCTAATGAAAGAGTAATGGCAACTCGGAGAGCTTTTCTGGAGCTGGAGGGTTCGGGAATTTCGGATTTTGAAATTTTTAATGCCTTGGCTGATTTGTACTACCAGCGAGGAGAACCAGAAATTTCTCAGCTCATGGCAGAAGCTGCCTATAAGTGCTTCCAGAGGGATTAGGCCAGGACTGCTCCAGGTGCGGAGGGGCTGGGGAGCAGAGGGGCTGGGGAGGAAAACGACGCGGGGACAATTATGAATTCCGAATTTTTAACTCTAACCTGTAACCTGCAACCTTTAACCTGGAATCTGCAACTATGCAAAGCTCTAGTAGTATAGGGGGAAGCGCTCCATACTGTTAAACTGACTGTCAAAGCAACTTGCTTTGGCGGACTCGTCAACCCATAATACTCAAGAGCTCCAAATGTATAAATATTCTTCAGTCAATCCAGCCCAGATTGTGAACCGTTCGGAAGAGCTATTGCAAGCAGCTTCTAACCGCTACCGAATTACTGTTCAAGTTGCTACTCGTGCTAAACGCCGTCGCTATGAGGAATTCGATAGTCTCGATGACCCCATGATGAAACCCGCAGTTCGAGCCATTATCGAAATGTCAGATGAACTTACCCAACCCGAAATTATTGGGGAGTAAGCCGAATCTGCTTTGGGGTCAAAATAATTCGTAATTCGTAATTTGTAGTTCGTGATTACGAAGCGAGTTTGAACCAATAGCTGACAAACCACAGCATGGAGCGTTTGGTTAAAACTGGAGCAGGCTGGCGGATAGGCTGGGACCCAGAAGCCCCGAAGTATAAGGGACTAGTTGGAGGCGACGCTTGGGCGATTGAGCTAACTGAGGCAGAACTAGATGATTTTTGCCGTTTGCTAGAGCAGCTTGCAGAAACAATGAGCCAAATGTCGAAGGAATTGATGGATGAGGAAAAAATTACCTGTGAGGCAGAAAGCGACTTGCTCTGGATGGAAGTAGAAGGCTATCCTCAGGCTTACTCGCTTCACTTTATCCTCAACCAAGAGCGTCGCTGTGAGGGAAGCTGGGCGGAGACAGTAGTTCCAGAGCTAAGGCAAGCCGCCCATATGCTGAAAGTCTGAATGAGAAAGCTGATTGAAACCCGATGATTGTGATAAATTAGATCGGGGTAATCGGGGCGTAGCGCAGTTTGGTAGCGCACTACTTTGGGGTAGTAGGGGTCGTGGGTTCAAATCCCGCCGCTCCGATATGACTCGGAAACCCACAAAACCCCGTCCATCACTAGAAGATGGGCGGGAATTTTGTATAATCGAGTTTGGCAGAATCAATGTTTCTAATACTAAGTTGCATTCATATTTGATCTAAAATCCAGTTAATTACTGTAATAAAATTTCTCCGTGTCCCCGTGTATCCCCATCTCAAGGAAACGGGTGGCGAACCGAGTTCGCCACCTTGAGATGTCGGTCGCGTCTGCCATAAATGGGTGTTTAACCAGACTCGATCTGAATGCGTGATTTTTGACTTTTGAGTTCCACTTCCCTAACGGTTGTTGCAGCTTTTCGGTACATTATTAGAGACTCACCTCCGTAGCCTAGTTAGTAGGGAGTCACGTTGCAATCTCGAAGTTTCATCCCGTTTTTGAAGAGGCAAGCATGGCATCCATCCGCGAGTTGCACCAACAACTGGTTCGCAGAGAACGTTCAGCCGCAGAAATCACTACCGAAGCGCTGGAGCGCATTCAAGCCCTAGAGCCGAAATTACACAGTTTTTTGTGCGTAACCGCAGAACAAGCTCTCTCTAGGGCGAAGCAAGTAGATGCCAAAATTGCTGCTGGGGAAGACATCGGGCTAATGGCTGGGATTCCTATCGGGATTAAAGACAATATGTGTACCCACCGAATTCCGACTACGTGTGGGTCCCGGATTTTAGAAAACTTTGTGCCGCCCTATGAGTCAACAGTGGGGCAAAAGTTAAAAGATGTAGGGGCAGTGATGGTGGGCAAAACCAATCTGGATGAATTTGCAATGGGTAGTTCCACTGAGAACTCTGCCTATCACCTGACGAGCAATCCCTGGGAGTTGTCGCGGGTTCCCGGCGGTTCCTCTGGAGGTTCGGCGGCAGCCGTGGCAGCGCAAGAATGTCCGGTGGCGCTGGGTTCTGATACAGGTGGTTCGATTCGCCAACCCGCCTCCTTCTGCGGCATTTTAGGAATGAAACCGACTTATGGTTTGGTTTCCCGCTATGGCTTAGTGGCGTTTGCCTCTTCTTTAGACCAGATTGGACCCCTAGGAGGTAGTGTAGAGGATACCGCTATTTTATTGGGAGCGATCGCGGGTCATGATCGCAAAGATTCTACTAGCCTCAACGTCGAAATTCCTGACTACACCCAGTTTCTCACTCCCGAATTACAGCCGAAAAGAAAGCTCAAAGTTGGGGTTATTCAAGAAACCTTTGGCGAAGGCTTAGACTCAGTTGTCGAAGAGACAGTCAAAAAAGCAATTGAGCAACTCCAGGAGTTGGGAGCAGAAATTCAACTGATTTCTTGCCCCCGCTTTCGCTACGGGTTGCCTGCTTATTACGTCATTGCCCCCTCAGAAGCGTCTTCTAATCTGGCTCGCTACGATGCAGTGAGGTACGGCATGCGCGAACCAGATGCCGATAATCTCGTCTCGATGTACGCCCAAACTCGTGCTGCTGGTTTTGGTGCAGAAGTGAAACGCCGTATCATGCTGGGAACTTATGCGCTCTCAGCCGGATACTACGATGCTTACTACCTAAAAGCACAAAAGGTACGCACCCTGATTAAACAAGACTTCGAGGCGGCATTGGAGAAAGTGGACGTGTTGGTATCTCCCACTTCTCCCACAACGGCGTTCCAGGCAGGAGAAAAAACGGCTGATCCTTTGAGTATGTATCTGTCTGACTTAACAACTGTTCCTGTCAGTCTAGCGGGATTACCAGCATTGAACGTTCCCTGTGGCTTTGATAGTCAGGGGCTACCCATTGGTATGCAGCTTATTGGTAATGTCTTGCGAGAAGATCAGCTATTTCATCTCGCCTATGCCTATGAACAGGCAAGTAACTGGAATCACAAAGCGCCATCGCTAGATGAGCTAGGTCTGGATCAGCAATAATAAACAAACAAGAAGCTACTTATAGGCAATTTACCGTGATGGCGCAAGTTTTCCAGCTACCCTTTTTAAAATTACTGCTGGTTTTGACTGGGATAGGGGCGATCGCTTACCTTTTAATCTGCCTTTCCCTGTTTGTGTGGCAAACTCGGCTGATTTTTGTTCCTTCCCCAGTGGTGGAAACCACACCTGCTGAGTTGGGGTTGAGCTACGAGGAAGTCTGGTTGCCAATAGATCAAGGGAGTCTCGCCCCTACTTCTGACCATCCCACAAGCGAAGCAGAACGCCTTCATGGCTGGTGGCTACCTGCTACTTCTCCAGAATTAGGGGTGCTGCTTTATTTGCACGGTAACGGAGAAAATATCGGTGCTAACCTCGAACCTGCAAGAAGGTTTCACCAACTGGGTTTTTCGGTGCTGATGATTGACTATCGGGGTTATGGTCGCAGTGAAGGGAATTTTCCTAGCGAGGCTCAGGTGTATGAAGATGCTGAAGCCGCTTGGACTTACTTAGTGCAGCAACAGGGCATCAATCCGCGAGAAATTTTCCTTTACGGTCATTCCCTGGGGGGAGCAGTTGCGATTGACTTAGCCACACAACACCCCGAAATTGCTGGAATGATTGTGGAAGGAACATTTACCTCCATACGCGAGATGGTGGCACAGAAAAAACAGTATAGTCTACTCCCCATCAATTTGCTGCTCAATCAGCGGTTTGACTCGATTAGCAAAATCAACTCACTCACCATGCCACTGCTGTTGATTCACGGCACGGATGACGCAGTGGTTCCCGCTAAGATGACCCAAGCTTTGCACGATGCCGCTACTGCAACCAAACAGCTTTTACTCGTCCCTCAAGCAGGTCACAATGACGTGGCAAACGTTGCTGGCTCTCAATATCAGCAAACGATTCAACAGTTTGTGGAAGAAGTCTATGCCAGTAGGCGCATAGCAAGTCCTGCCTCGGGTGAGGTTTAATGAGCATTACTTATGCTACTTCTTGAAACAGAGGTAATTCTAGTAATGCTAGAAAATCGACCTTACCTCGATTTCCTCCAAAAAGACGCGCTGGAACAAATTTTCCAAGTTCTCCCACGAGCGTTGCCTCTTCTCTCCAGTCATGAGGCAGGATGGGATAGTATTTATTGCACCTATCACTGGCTACCAACTGTTGAGATTCCTGAATTTTGGCTAGCACAGCACGTGATCAAAATTTATGTTGGAGATCTAAGTACAGGACAAAAACTGTACTGCTTCCAAGAACTGCTCGAATTTGCAGTCCAGATTGAGCACGATAGAGCGGAGATGGTCTAATCCGTGACGAAAAAGGCTTGGGGGTCTGCGACCATGAGATTTGATAGGCAATAAATGGGCTTGGTGCAACCACTCACCGCTGCGCCAAGCCCAACCTAGTGCTAAATTGAGGAGCGCCAAAAGTTTACTTAAGCGCTCAGTATCCTGCAAGTGA
>PXPT01000005.1 GCA_003021505.1 Cyanobacteria bacterium QS_4_48_99
TGAGGTCATCCCTTTCTTGGTAGCCGTAAGTCTGTGTTGAGTGTGCCTTGCATTTCCAGGGAACCTCGAAATGGCACACTCGCTTTTTTACGACTCCAGCAGATTTTAGCAAGGGCATCGCTGATGTTCTGCTGAGTCACCTCGTCTCCCCATAGCGAAAGCCATTTGCCCTTGCGTGTCCCTCCCCCATCTCTCGAACAAACTCACGAAACCGTCGCCAGTCGGTGATTTTATGACCACACTCCTGCTGATGCTGGGTAATGGCTCGGGCTACCCCGGTTTGTTGTTCTCGTTTTAGCCACAGGTCTAGGGTGTTGCGGCTAATGTTGAACATCTGGCTCACCTCTTTTTTGCGTTCGCCTCGTTTCACTGCCGCGAGCGCCTTTGAACGCATGTCGTAACTGTAGGGGGCTGGCATAGATGTTTTTTAGCTACTCCGCTACTCCACTCCGATTAGATATCTTAATGCAGTTTCGTGGTGCTATAAGAGCACGATCACCATCCCCAGCATTAGTAATATACACTGTAGGCTTGGTTAGCACTGTGCTGCTATCGAGGGCGAGTCCCTCCTCTGTGTATACCTTCTTATTTCCTACTAGGGGAAGATACTGGCTGCTTTCAAGGCGGCGGCTGTCCGAGCAACATTAGCGCCGTGGTACTTTGTAGCTTCCAGTTTTTCTTCGCTTACCCCTGTCTGCTCCATATTTTCTCCAGATGACCTTCCATAAGGTCCCCACTGCAAGCCACCAAACTTAAAGCCGGGAGTATTTTTGGGAAGCGGCACTAGAAACATTCCCATCTCGGCAAAGTTACTCAGCAGTGCCAGCATCGCCAGTTCGCATCCACCACCGGCATAGCCAAATCCACTGCCAGTGGCAAACACTGCCCCCACTTTGCCAATCATGCCGTCTTTGATCCAAAGTGGACTACAGATGGTGTCGATAAATTGTTTCACCCGCCAATGGGGACTACCCATGTGCGTAGGCGTGCCCACCATGACTGCATCACTGGAAGTCATTTCATCCTCGGTAACTTCCTCTGGCTCCTTGAGTACCCCTTCTGCATCTGGCACGGACTCCACGCCAGAAGCTACCATCTCTGCCATCTTCTTGGTATTTCCGTAGTCGCTCGCATAAACAATCAGAACTTTAGTCATTTTTATCTCCTTGAGAAATCACAAATTACTGAGATAGCGGTGGACAAACTGAACGGCAATAGAACCTTCGCCCACTCCCGAAGCAACTAGCTTGACTGAGCCATGCCGCACATCTCCTACTGCAAAGATGCCAGATACACTGCTTTCGAGCAAATAAGGGTCACGCTCTAAGTGCCATCCCCGTGGGCGGCGTTCTTCCGACATTAAATCTGGTCCAGTGGGGATAAAGCCGCGATCGTTTCGCTCAACCACCCCATCTAACCAATCGGTACGCGGTACAGCACCAATAAAGATAAACAGGGATGTGGAAGGAACTGTTTGCACCTCACCCGTGGCAGAATTTTTAATCGTAATTGCCTCTAAACTTTCCTCCCTTTTCACTTCCACCACGCTGGCATGCACTTGTACCGAGATGTTGTCTGTTGGCTCGATTTGGTCAACCAGGTACTGGGACATTTTCTTAGCAAGAGAGTCGCCGGGAACTAACATTGTTACTTGGTGAGCGTACTGAGAAACGTACATCGCCGCCTGTCCCGCAGAGTTTGCCCCACCCACAACGTAAAATCTTCGTCTTGACAAGCTCTCGCTGTTGTCTGCCCTGCGCCGTAGTATACGCCTGCCCCAGTTAGCTTCTCAATTCCGGGAATGTTTAGCCGTCGCCACGCTACACCTAGTACCAAAATCAAGGCAATCAAGGCATGACAGCTAATTTCTGTTTCATCACTCAGGGTGACAATCCGATCATCGTTTTCTACTCATATACTGGTGACTTCCTGGGCGTGAGGATTTCCACGCCGAAGCGCCTCGCTTGTGTAATTGCCCGCCTAGCTAAATCACCTTCACTCAAACCGGAAGGAAAGCCCTGGTAATTCTTGATGCGGGAGCTAGTCCCGGCTTGTCCACCAGGAGCCTCTCTTTCAATCATGACGGTGCGTAGTCCTTCTGATGTGCCATATACTGCCGCTGCCAAGCCTGCGGGACCCCTACCAATGATCGCAAGGTCGTAAAATGGCTTCTGTGCTTGGGTTTGTAGCCCAATTTTTTCAGCAACTTGGACATTAGTAGCCTGAGCCAGGCGCTCTCCATCGGGGAAGAGAACAAGGGGCATTTGTTGGTTAGGACACTCTGCATAGTCCAGCAGGCGTTCTGCCTCGGTTTCTTGCTCCACATCTAACCAGCGATAGGGAACTTGATTGCGAGCGAGGAAATCTTTAACTTCATGGGAATGAGGGGAGTAGCGATGACCAACTACGCGAATGCCTTCAAATGGGGGCGGAATGATGCCAGCCAGTCATCGAGTAAATCGTCCAGCACTGGGTATAAACACTCTTCTGGTGGTCCCAGGGCTTCATTAAGTAGTAATCGATTTCAGTGGTATTAATGGCGCGGATGGCTGCCTCGGTATCGGCATAAGCGGTTAGTAAGGCGCGTTTGGCATCTGGAAAGAGTTCCCTGGCTTGTTCGAGGAACTCGACACCTGACATCCTCGGCATCCGCTGATCGACTAGAAACAGGGCAACTGTCTCATTTCTGAGTTTGATTTGTTTGAGGGTGTCGATCGCTGTTGCACCAGAATCTGCTCGCAATACTCGGAAGTCATTCCCGTATTTGCGTCGCAAAGTCACGCGTGATCGCGCTTAGAAGTTCACGATCATCATCCACTGTCAGTAGAGTTGGTTGAGCCATAACTGAGAATGTTACTGAAATTGCATACAGCGTTTATACGATATCCAAGTGCTAGCTAGATCTCCCCAGAAAAGGATCTAATAAAATTTAATGGGAATGCAATCGCAGCCCATAGCTAGCTAAATTTAACAATGGTAGTTTCTCAAAATTAAGAATCGGGGTATATGCTTGAGGGAAATCAGAGTAGCGATCACCACTATCAAGCACAGGTAGAATCGGTAATGGCAACGCTGGCAGAAGAATTGCCTACCTTATTTAAAAAGGATCTCTCCTACGACATCTACACGGGAAATATTTTCTTTCAAGACCCGGTTAATACATTTCAGTATAAAATTAACTATTGCATAATCTTTTGGACACTGCGATTTCATGCCCAACTATTTTTTACCGAAATTTACTTTGATGTCCACGATGTACGTCAGGCAGCTAAATATATTATTAAAGTAGATTGGACTGTTCGGGGCACTTTGCGCCTCCCCTGGAAAGCGAAGATCTTCTTTAATGGCAACTCCACTTACAAACTTAATCAAGACGGTTTAATCTATTCTCATATCGATACTTGGGATCGCGCACCCACCGAAGTTCTGAAGCAGTTTTTGCCGCAGAGATAGGGATAAAACTCAACCAGCGGTATAACCAAAGGGGAGGAATTTCTACCAGGTATGCCCTAACGTAGGTCGACAAAGGTGCGATCGCACGCGTATTGGTAACTCTCTACTTTATACCAGTTATCAAAAGTAGCTAGAGAGATACAGCAGTGAATTTCCAAAGATACAGCCAAGGAACAATCAAGGTTTCACCGTTCCATCCCGCTCTAAGAGAACAAGGATAAGTCTCCAGTCAGTTTTGAGAAACAGTATCATATCAAATCTGCTTGATCACTCCTAATAAAAATTTCCCCGTGTCTCCGCGTCTGCGCGTCCCGGCGTCTGTCCTAAACTAGGGGTATTCAGCCGGACTTCATATCACTCCGATTTCGCCATGACAGTAGCCAACTCAGTCCCAACCCACCCCCTTTCCACAGAAGAACAGCGCAAGCTAGACGCTTACTGGCGTGCAGCAAATTACCTCTCTGTAGGACAAATCTATCTTCTGGATAATCCCCTGCTGGAAACCCCTCTCAAACTGGAACACGTCAAGCCCAGACTTCTCGGTCACTGGGGAACCACACCAGGACTAAACTTTATCTACGCTCATCTAAACCGCGTCATCAAAGCTCAGGATATCAATACCATCTACATTGCCGGTCCTGGTCATGGCGGTCCAGGCTTAGTTGCTAATACTTACCTAGAAGGAACCTACAGCGAGATTTATCCCAACGTTTCCCAGGATGCTGAGGGAATGCAAAAACTCTTTAAGCAATTCTCCTTTCCGGGAGGAATTCCCAGTCATGTCGCACCCGAAACGCCAGGATCAATCCACGAAGGCGGGGAGTTAGGTTATGCAATCGCTCATGCCTACGGCGCTGCCTTCGACAATCCCGACTTGATTGTTGCCTGCGTCGTCGGAGATGGAGAAGCTGAAACTGGACCCTTGGCAACTAGTTGGCACTCCAACAAGTTTCTCAATCCCGTCCGCGATGGCGCAGTGTTGCCCATTCTGCATCTCAATGGCTACAAGATTGCCAATCCCACAGTTTTTGGTCGCCTCAGCCACGAGGAATTGGAAAACCTGTTTGTCGGTTATGGCTACAAACCCTACTTTGTCGAGGGGTCTGCCCCCGAAGCCATGCACCAATTGATGGCAGGGACGCTGGACACGGTAATCGGGGAAATCAAAGCGATTCAGCACGAAGCCCGCACTCATGGCTCCAGCAAGCGCCCGCAGTGGCCCCTAATTATCCTGCAAACGCCCAAAGGCTGGACGGGACCAGAAGAAGTTGATGGCAAGAAAATTGAAGGTTACTGGCGCTCTCACCAAGTTCCTTTATCAGGATTAGCGAGTAACCCCGAACACCTGAAGCTACTCGAAGACTGGATGAAGAGCTACAACCCCCAAGAACTCTTCGATGAGAACGGCAAGCTGGTGCCGGAACTGGCAGAACTGGCTCCTAAGGGCGATCGCCGCATGGGTGCTAATCCCCATACTAATGGGGGCTTGTTACTCCAAAACTTGAGAATGCCTAACTTTCGAGACTACGCCGTCGAAGTTCCCCAACCAGGAACAGTTTTTGAAGAAGCCACCCGCGTGATGGGTAATTTTCTACGCGAGGTGATGAAGATGAACTTGCAGAGTGGGAATTTCCGGGTAATGGGCCCAGATGAGACTGTTTCCAATCGTCTCGGCGCTTTGTTGGAAGTAACGGACCGCACCTGGATGGGAGAGATTCTCCCCGAAGATCAAAACCTCTCTCCGGACGGGCGGGTGATGGAAATTCTGAGCGAACATGTCTGTCAAGGCTGGCTGGAAGGATATTTGCTAACGGGTCGTCATGGGCTGTTCTCCTGCTACGAGGCGTTCATCCATATCATCGACTCGATGTTCAATCAGCACGCCAAGTGGTTGAAAGTCACTAACGACCTATCTTGGCGACAACCGCTTGCATCACTCAACTACCTGCTCACCTCTCACGTCTGGCGGCAGGATCACAATGGTTTCTCCCACCAAGATCCCGGCTTTATCGATCATGTCGTGAATAAAAAGGCGGATATCGTGCGGGTTTATCTGCCCCCTGATGCTAATACGCTGCTGTCGGTAGCTGACCACTGTTTACGCAGCCGCCATTACGTGAATGTCATCGTTGCAGGCAAGCAACCGGAATTGCAGTGGCTTGATATGGATGCTGCAATCAAGCATTGCACGGCTGGAATCGGAATCTGGGAATGGGCGAGTAATGACCAAGGCAATGAACCGGATGTGGTTATGGCTTGTGCGGGGGATGTTCCCACCCTAGAAACCCTCGCTGCTGTTGATTACTTGCGGCAACACTTCCCCGATCTCAAAATTCGAGTCGTCAACGTGGTTGACCTGATGAAACTCCAGCCGGAAGAAGAGCATCCGCATGGTTTGTCCCGTCAAGATTTTGATGCCATCTTTACTACGGATAAGCCCATTATTTTCGCCTATCACGGCTACCCTTGGCTGATTCACCGACTAACCTACCGCCGCACGAACCACAAGAATCTCCACGTTCGAGGTTACAAAGAAGAGGGAACGACAACCACTCCCTTCGATATGGTGGTTCTCAACGATTTAGACCGCTTCCATTTGGTTGAGGATGTCATTGACAGAGTACCCAAACTAGGATATGCCGCTGCTCATGCCAAACAGGCAATCCGCGATAAGCTCATCGACCACAAACACTACGTTTCCACCTACGGAGAAGATTTGCCTGAGGTGCGCGATTGGAAATGGTTGCACTAGGGGGAGTTTCCTAGAACAAGGGGAGGGGGATGACGCGGAGACGCGCAGAGTTCCTATCTCTAGCAATCTTAACGCATCAACGTACCCTCGTGTCTGGTGCATCTTCTTCTGTTCAGCAATCCTCCTCCCCTGATCCTGCGTAAATCTGTTCTTGCCAACCATTATGAAAATCCTGGTGTTAAATGCAGGCTCAAGCAGCCAGAAAAGTTGTTTGTACGACGTCGGTGAAGCGCTACCTGAGTTGCCCGCTGAACCTTTATGGGAGGCAAAGATCGACTGGAGTGCTGGTGTAGTTGAGGCAAAAACCGCTGCAGGCGAGTCGCTGGAGCAGCAAATATCAGGGGATGAGCGCTCAAGCGCGATCGCTCAAATGCTCAACACTCTCTGGCAGGGAAAAACGAGCGTAATTTCTCGACTAAGTGATATTGATGTGGTGGGGCATCGCGTAGTTCATGGTGGCGACAAATACCGTCAGGCAACTCGGGTGACACCGGAAGTTAAAGAAGCGATCGCTTCCTTCTCAGCAATTGTCCCCGAACACAATCCTGCCCACCTGGAAGGCATGGAGGCAATCGAGCAAATTTTGCCCAACGTGCCGCAAGTGGCTGTATTTGATACAGCGTTTCATGCCCAAATTCCCCTCGCAGCAGCCGTTTATCCCCTTCCTGAGCAGTTTTTTGAGCAGGGGATTCGTCGCTATGGCTTCCACGGCATCAGCCATCAATATTGCCTCCAACGGGCAACCCAAATTCTGGGGAAAGAGGAGCAATATGCGCGGATGATTACCTGTCACTTGGGCAATGGTTGTTCCCTGGCAGCCATTCGTGACGGTGTCTGCGTGGACACGACAATGGGCTATACTCCCCTAGAAGGATTGATGATGGGCAGTCGTTCCGGTTCAGTTGATCCGGCGATTCTGATTCAACTGCTGCGGCAAGGATATGATGCTCAACAGTTGAATCATCTCCTCAATCAAGAGTCGGGATTAAAGGGACTTTCTGGGGTAAGTAACGATCTGCGCCAAATCACGGATGCGATCGCCTCTGGAAACAAGCAGGCACAACTCGCATGGGATGTTTACCAGCACCGCTTACGCTTCTATTTAGGGGCAATGCTGACTTCTTTGGGAGGATTAGATGCGCTGGTATTCACCGCTGGTGTGGGAGAACATTATGCACCCGTAAGAACTGCTGGCTGCGAAGCCTTGGAGTTTCTAGGGTTAAAACTGGATGAAGAAAAGAATAACGCCTCTCCTGTCGATACAGACATCGCTACGGCCGATTCCGCCGTGCGTGTCTTAGTTATTCATACTCAAGAAGATTGGGTGATCGCTCAAGAATGCTGGAAGTTGTCTCATTCTTAGACAGAAGGTGTTTGATTTACAGCAGTTTTCATGGAGATTGGGAAAGAGGGGTGAGAAGTAAATTAACTAGTTTGATACAAAATTTAGTTGCATTTCCCACTCTGGAACGCTCTCACTTCTTCTCACCCCTTCACTTTTTAATTATGAAAAGGCATTGTCATCAGCGGGAGAAATGCCAATAGCATCCAACTCCAAACCCAGGTAGGGGAGGCAGGCGGAGATTCTGGTTCGTTCAGGAGGGCATCAATGCGCTCTTGGAGACGGCTGGGAGGGGCAGCACAGCTAAACGGCGCACAGAAACTTTCTGGGGACTGGATGGGTGCGCGTGCGACTTCCAGGAGAGCCTCAGCTAGTAGCAGGGCATCGACTTGTCTAGCCGCCTTGTAATCTGCCCGGAGTTCGCGCAAGAGTAATAATTCTTGCCACAGTACCTCCGTATTGGGAAACCAAGCAGTGCAGGAGCGCAACCAACCAAGCCAGAAGAACCAAAAGGTATCGTGACAGTCATAGTGTGCCTGTTCGTGGGCAAGAACTGCCTGCAAGTGAGCGGAATCGAGAGTGTGGAATAATCCCTGGGTAATGGCGAGTTCCGGTTGCCAAAAGCCCACGAGGGCACTGTAGGGAAAATTCGTATCGAGAATCCGTGCTGTTTTTCCCGCCACCGACTGTCGCGCATAGGTGCGAATCTCCTGTAGAGAACACCACCCCTGATAAGCCAGCCTGAGCAAAGAAATCCCTGCAAAGCCCACAAAGCCCAACGCCAAGATGTAACTTAACCAACCCGCCTCTAGTCCTAGCATTTGTCCTTTTGGTCCCATGCCAAGCACTGCTATGGCAGTCATGAACAGAAGTAGGGGAGGCAAGAGGAAGTGTAAGAGTGCCCGCTGCCAGCGTTGAGTCCAACTGCCTGTAGGGCGCGACCATTGCCACCGTAGATACCAACCTAATCCTATAGCTGTTATAACTATAATGAGATGCATTATGCTCGCTCCTCCCGCTGGCGACGCAAGGTTTCTAGGCGCTGGGCGATCGCTTCAATTTGTTCTAAGCTCGCAGCGTCGAGACTGTCCGCAAACGAAGCCACCACATCAGGATTACTCACCGCAAGAAAGCGATGCAACTGCTCATACGCTTGGATCGCTTGTGCTTGTTCACAAGATACCAACGGTTGCCAATAAAAGGCACGTCCTTGCTTATTGCAACTCAGCCAACCTTTTTTGGTGAGACGACGCAGCACAGTTGTAACGGAAGTGTAGGCTAACTCCCGCTCTGGATCGCTCAGAATCTGCTCATGCACTTGCTTTACAGTAGCAGAACCCAGTTCCCAGACGATTTCTAAAATCTCTGTTTCCAATGGACCTAGGGAAAGTTGTTTGGGGCGGTAATCCGGCAAAGGGGTCACGTTGCTTCGCTCCAATTCAATTAAAAATTAAAAAAAGTAGGGACTAACTCGCCATGATTACAGCTTACGGGCTTGCTTGGAACTTTTCCAATACGTTTTGAATCCTAAGCTCAGTAGGTAGAAAAGCAGAGCCAAAAAGGTGAAACCGTAGGGCAGGTGAGTTGTAAGCGAGGTTTGTGTCTGTAGCGAGGAACTATTGGGCAAGCGATGCGAATCACCTGAAGCGTGAGCTAGGTGTGTTTGCTGAGAAACGGAGTTAGGAAACTCGTAGACTTGATTTTGCGATCTTGCCGCAGAGAACGGCACAAATGTCTCAAAGGGCAGAGTTATTTCCATCCCAGTATCCTTGCCAGTAGATGGCGCATACAGCCCCTCCTCAAAAGTCGAGTTAGAAGATTGAGTATCGCCCATGTTGATCAAGCGTGGAAGATTCTGCTGCTCTATTGCACTCCTTTCCATACCAGGCATCTCTTTTTTCGGGTACTTTAAGAAACCCATGCCCATAGGGGAGGAGGTTGCCAGCCCCATCGACACAGCCCCCACACTTGCTAGCCCCATCGACACAACACCGAGGGATACTATACCCATCGGTATGATTCCGATTGCGAAAATGCCATGAGCTGCTATCCCAATCGCAACGATGCCATGAGCTGATACGCCAATCGCAATGATGCCATGACCTGCTATCCCGACGGAGAGCAGCTTTGGTTTTCCTGAGTGTGAGTGCATAAGCGACTTAGACGGTATTGGTCATCATAGAAAATTAAATCAGCGTGGTTACATACGTCAAAAGACAAGCTGTCAAACTTTAATTTTCCCCAAAACTGGCAAGGTTTAGAGCTTTCAATAACCAGGGAGTTAGCACGATATGGAGTCAGCAGGTGAATGTTGACAATGGAAGTCGTTTCCTAATACCAATCCCCGATTGCATGCGCTCAATGTTAACTCTAAAAAGTTTGACAAACTGTCTTTTGACAGGCTTGGTTATTTTACTGAAGATGGTGGCAAAGAGCAGTTTTATAACTAAGAACTATTCCCTTGAAAAGACTACTTGTCGTTACCTTACTAGTCCTGTCAGTAATGCAATTGAGCTTTTGTTGTCCGGCACTAGCAGCAGATTTGGGAAATGGTGCGAAGGTATTTAGTGCTAACTGTGCTTCCTGTCACATGGGGGGTAAAAACATCATCAATGCTAGTAAAACCCTTAAAAAAATGCACTGGCAAAGTATGGAATGGATTCGCTAAAAGACATTAAAAATCAGGTTAGTAACGGTAAAAGCGCCATGCCAGCCTTCAAGAATAAGTTAAGCGACAAGCAGATAGAGGATGTTGCCACCTACGTCTTAGAACAGGCAGAAAAGGGGTGGTAAGTAATTTTCAACCGAGGGAGGTGTGCCAAAGGGAAGGGGTAACTCGCCGAGTCGCCTGTACAAAAGTGAGGAATAATTCAAAATCCGAAATGTTTTCTGATTTTGTTCAGTAAAACATGGGAATCCAATGAGGAATTGCACTAATGCGTTGCTTTGAGAAATTGAACAAGACTGTTTTGGGGTTTGGTATTGCCGTTGCTTTAACAATTTTACTGTTGAGTGAACCAGCTTTAGCAGCTCAAAAATCGGATTCTCCCACAAGTGCGAAAGATTTTTTGCGCTTGGGAGTGGGTGCATTGCGACAGAATAATTATCCAGCGGTGATCGAGAATTTTACCCAGGCAATCCAAAGAGATAAACAGTATGCCCCGGCTTACGCAAATCGCTGCCTGGCTCATCTGCAACAGGATAACAATCAAAGTGCCGAACCAAACTGCACTCAGGCGCTGCAACTCAATCCTGATAATACTGAAGCCTATCTCAACCCGGGGCTGGCTCGTTACCGATTGGGAGAATACCAGCAGGCGATCGCAGACTGTAATGCCTTAGTTAAACTGAAGCCTGATGAATTCCGTGCCTACTACAATCGCGGATTAGCTCACGCTGCATTGGGACAATACGAACAAGCGATCGCCGATTACAACCAATCTTTGCACCAGGGTTCTTTACCAGAGCCTAACTTGGCGATGATTCATAACAATCGGGGAGTTGCTCAACTCAAATTGAACCATCTTCAAAATGCTATCTCAGACTTCAATCAGGCGCTCCAATTCCATGCAGCGAATGTCGGAGCTTTATATAACCGAGGGCATGTCTTTCGCCAACAGGGAGACTACACTAGTGCCCTTCAGGATTTCACTCAGGTTATACAACTGGTTCCTAACTACGCGCCAGCCTACTTCAATCGGGGTTGCTTCGTCACCAACAAGGTTCTCCAGCAGCGATCGCGGATTTGCGAAAAGCAGCCGAATGCTTTTATGCCCAAGGAGCCACGAATGCTTATCAGCGAACGCGCTTACTGATTCAACGAATTAATTTTGTCCGCTCACCACAAGTCGTTGGCTGAGAGCAACTCACTCCACTAGCACTGCATTTTACATTTTGAATTGGAGCGAAGCGACATGACTATCCAACTGAAAGTTCCATCCGTCGTCTGTGAAGGTTGTGCAGAGACAATCACTCACGCTATTACCGAGCTTGATTCAACTGCTACTGTCAAAGTCAACCAAGAAACCAAGCAAGTTGAAATCAACACGCAAACCACCGAAGCAGCAGTTCAAGAGGCGATCGCCTCTACTGGTCACACAATTGAATAGCTGAGTCTTAGTGAGAGGTTAGCAATCTTTTATCGGAAATTGCTCAGACTCGCTCTTGGTTAAAGCTCCATCAAACGCTAATGAAAGTTTGACAACCTGTCTTTTGACCGGAATCGGTTGAATCGAATGCTTCGAGCAATGTAGCTTTCTCAACTTTCCCAGCTACATACTCCTCAGTCGTCGAACTAGGGGCTTGCTGATGCCGGACAATCGGTTCAGGTTCTTCAATCAGCTCATCAAGCTCCAGGAACATCAACTGTCGTAGTAGCTCACCCTGGTCATCATCTTCTAACTCCACCCCAAGTTCCTGGGAAAAAGATTGTAGTATCTGCTTTAGATACGTTTTTACCTGGCTACCCGACATCCCTAGAGTGTGTACTGGTTCAATTGCCGCTACTTTCTTCTGCCCTACCCATAGTTCGGCTCCGACAGCATGGAGAGGATCGCCTACGCGGGGGCGGTAGAGATGGAGGACGGCGGCGGGAATTTCGGGAACCGAGGGCACTTTTATTACCGATTCATTATCATCTTTGGCAGCTCGGTACTTTCGCCGTCTCTGTTAGTTGTAGCGATCGCGGTTGCGGTAATAGGTACGGCGCTTATGGCAAGGTTCCCCTTCCCAACAGTCCGTTTCCTGAGAACCATACTTTTGCAGAGCTTGTTCTACGGAGAGCTTACTACATTGGCGACATTTCTCACTGCCACGGGCGGGCATTGCCTACTGTCCTCCTTGCTCTGGTTTACTAAATAGATCAGCTACCCGTAGTTCCAATTCTGGCAGCAGGGAATTGTTAATCAACTGGTTATTCCGCAGAGTCTCGAACCTTCCATCTTCACGGAATACAGTTACAGACTGGGCTTGAGGGTCCACTACCCAGATTCGGTCTATTCCGGCGCTGAGATAGTCTTCGGCTTTCTCAGTTAGTTCTCCAAAGCTTTGACCGGGCGAGATAATTTCAATTACCAATTCTGGCAGTACCGGGCATGGTGCGTCTTCATCCCACTCTGGAGATAAGCGTTGGTAAGAAACATAGGTTAAGTCCGGGACAGGTACCCAATCATTTCCGCTTCGCTGCAAAAGAACACCCCACTCTGGGAGAACCAGACCAATTTGTTGCTGCTCACACCAGTCGTTAATCGCTGTTAGTAAACGCAACTGAGTGATCGAATACTTAAATTTCTGTGACACTTTGGGCTTGAGTTCTCCATCGACGAGTTCGTAGCGGTCATCGCTTTCTGGAAGGTTCAGAAAATCGTCTAGGCTAAGTTTAGTTGTAGTGC
>PXPT01000006.1 GCA_003021505.1 Cyanobacteria bacterium QS_4_48_99
AGCCTTGGTGGCAAACAATCAAGACTGCAATTACCAAAGAGCTACCTAAATACAACTTTCGTGTTCCTCGCCGACGCCGCTTTTCAAACATGGTAAACACTTTGCTGCTCAGCTGCTATAGGATGCAAAAGTTTTAAGCAACCAGCGGTTAATTTCGCCATCTTCTTCGGTTTGACTGCGTTGCAAAGCTTGTTCGACTGTAGCGATCACTAACCCCGGCACAATCTTATTTTTCTACTCTCCTTATTCGAATCTACCAGTTTCCAGACATGCCCTGGTACCTAAAGAACGACCCCATCCAACTTGGGATGGGGTTTCGCTTGCTGAGGCAACCGAACTGGCTTGAATTTTACTTAGTTCCTCTGATGTGGAACGCAAGTAGAGATGCTATTTTTTTAGCTTTGCGGGAGGGTGAATTCCTTCCTCTCTCCTTATCTTTCTGGCTACGATGCCAGGGCCACTTCTAGCGTTTGCTGGAGTTCGTTGTTTTGGTAGAGTTCAATCATGATATCTGAGCCACCGATGAACTCACCATTCACGTAAACTTGGGGGATAGTGGGCCAGTTGGAATATTCTTTAATCCCTTGGCGCACTTCGTAGTCTTCCAAAACGTCATGGGTTTCATAGGGAACGCCCAAGGTATTAAGAATCTGCACGACGTTGTTAGAAAAACCACACTGGGGCATGAGCTTTGACCCCTTCATAAAAACCATAATTTTGTTCTGATTGACTAAATTGTCAATCCGCTCTTTCAGTTCTGGTGTCATAGTGGTCATAGTGATTGCTTACCCTCTTTTGGGACTCCAAGATTTGCTCTGCGAGTTGAGCGCGTTCTGTTGTTGGTTTTTTTAACCCGCTTGACTAACAGCCTTCCAAGCATCAGGAGTGTAGGTTTTCAAAGCTAGGGCATGAATCGCCTCTGTAGCCATTGCTTCTTGGAGGGCTCCATAGACAAGCTGGTGCTGTTTCACTCTGGTTTTGCCTTCAAACTCAGAAGATACCACAATTGCCTCAAGATGGTCGCCGCCCCCCGTCAAGTCCTGGACCTTCACCTGAGCATCGGGCAGTTTAGTTTGAATCATTGTTTTAACCTGCTCTAGGTTAACCATTTATCCTCCCACAATAACGCTGATTGGAATTGTCGTGGTGCTGAGTGTTAAGCAAGGGGCAAAGCTCGGTAGCAGCCTTCCACCCGCAAACCTTTTGGTATTCTGCGATCATTGTATCTACTCGTTCGGTTCACTGGAGTTTTCAGGAGTTGGTGAGGCGCTGTCTGTATCCGAGGAAGAATTTGAGGGAGACTGGTTGCTATCAGCATTTCCAGGATAAGGAGATTCGACAAACCCGAGTTCAAATAGCTGCTGGTAAGCTTTTTTGCCTAATTCTGTTGTGGGATTTTGGGAGCGAATTACTTGAACCAGTAAAGGCACCGCGAGTTCAGGCTGCTCATTTGCCCGATGCACCAGGGCAAGCCGATAGGTGGCTTGATCGCGCATTTGAGCAGTTTTGAGGGCATTTTGTTTCTGAGCATCGGAGAGGCGATTATTAACTCCAGAAAAACTCGAAGACAACTGTTGGTAAAAATTGGAAAGCTGGTTAAAAACCTGACGAGCTTCTTGCAATTTTTGTGAGGCAGTTTCGTAGTTTCCAGCATCAATGGCTTGGGAGGCTTCTGCCATTAATTGTTGCCCTCCCTTCATGCTGAGAAAATTGTCTGAGGAACTCAAGGAGCGAGGATTATTGGGGTTGCCTGAGCCTTCGGAAGGGGCGTTTTTTTCTGGTGTCTGTGACTGTACGGGCTGTAGGCTCGCAAATGCAAACAACGGGAAGGATAATAAGCAGCTCAGGCTGAGGCGGCGAACAGTTCCTATAAGCATTGAACAATTCGATGGGCAAATGCCGTGAAACACAACATATATAAACTCCGGCTATCTTACCATTAGTTTTTTGGCATTGGTGAAAGATGGCGATCGCTTTGCTCTAGGGGCGGAGGGGATCCATCGGCTAGGCGTGCGTCATCCCTTCTCCGCGTCAGTCCCGAAAGCGTCGCAGCGAGACGGACATCTCAAGGGTGCGAAGTAATTGAGGGGTCGTGGCTTCAGGTTTCCTCAAGCCTTGATGAACCCCGTCGCACCCCGTGTCCTCCGAAGCGAGCGAGAAAGGGACTCTCCGCACCTCCGCACCTGGGCATCACTGCTTGTTTCCCCTCTCCTCACTACCCCCCCCACTCAAATAACCTATAACCTTTCCTTTTGGCAATGCCAGTTTTTTGGCAGGGTAGCGGTTGTCGAACTGGCTTGCAAGTGCTACCAGTTAGAAGTAAGTCTAGCAAAACTTTTCGCTGAAAATGAAGGACTTCTTTGACAACCTTTCTCGCTTCCCGCGCTTTTTGATTACGATTAGCTTGGGTATCTTCTTTGCCCTGTTTCAACGCTTGAAACCACTGCTTGAGCGACCTTTGACTGCAACGGCATTAGTAGGTGTAGTTGTTAGTTGCTTTGCTTTTGTCTTTTTTACCCTACGAGCAATGCTAGGTTACTCTGTAGTCTAGATTAGAGTTGGTGTCTCATTTTAGATAGATTATATCTGCAAGGACGAAGGTCATGGCTACAAGTCGTCGAGTTTCTCGCGTTGCTTCACTTATTCAGCGCGAAGTTAGCCAAATGCTGCTCAATGGCATCAAAGATGACCGAGTAGGGGTGGGAATGGTAAGCATTACAGATGTTGAGGTTTCTGGTGATTTGCAACATGCCAAGATTTTTGTCAGCATCTATGGCACTGAGGCGGCACAAGCTGAAACAATGGAGGGGTTAAAGTCGTCAACTCCCTTCGTGCGCCGCGAACTGGGTCAACGGATACGGCTGCGGCGAACACCTGAAGTGGTATTTTACCAAGATCACTCTCTCGAGAGAGGCGATCGCACCCTGACTCTATTAAACCAACTTACTCAGGAACGTGAGAAAGGGGAAACAGAAAACGGCGAGGAAACGGATTAAAGTCTGTGGCTAAGTCACTGCCGGATGGGAAAAGTCTCTCCCTGCAAGAACAGATTGCCCAAATGATAGTGGTGCGGGCATCTGGTTATTTGTTCGATCACCAAATTCGTTATCCTCACTGGGAGCCTCCAGCGGCAACGCTTCAGCATTGGCTGCAAGATTTAAACCTCGGTGGCGTGATTTTGTTGGGGGGAAGTGCTGGGGAAATTGCTCTGCGATCACAACAACTGCAAGCTTGGGCAAAAACGCCTTTGTTGATTGCTGCCGACATTGAAGAAGGAGTTGGGCAGCGCTTTGCGGGTGCTACCTGGTTTCCGCCGCCGATGGCAATTGGAGAGATTGCCAAACAAGATGCCAGCCTCGCCCAATCCTATGCCCAAAAAATGGGGGCTGTTACTGCTGCCGAGGCGCTAGCGGTGGGAATTAACTGGATATTTGCCCCGGTGGTTGATGTTAATAATAATCCCGCCAATCCCGTTATCAATGTTCGTTCTTTTGGCGAGACAGTAGCCACAGTCACTCAACTGGCAACTGCTTTTATTCAGGGGGCGCAAGCATTTCCTGTTTTAACAACTGCCAAACATTTTCCTGGGCATGGAGATACAGCAGTCGATTCCCATCTGGATTTGCCCGCTTTGAATGTGCCTGCCTCCCGATTAGCTGCGGTGGAATTGCCGCCATTTGAAAATGCGATCGCGGCTGGGGTAGATAGCGTCATGAGTGCCCATCTACTCGTTCCCGCCTGGGACTCTCAATTCCCTGCTACCCTATCTCAGCCCATTTTGACAGGCGAGCTACGGCAACGGTTGGGCTTTGAAGGTTTGATTGTCACCGATGCTCTGATTATGGGAGCGCTAGCCACCTCTGCCCCTGCTGAGGAAATTCCTATCCTGGCAGTGGAAGCCGGGGCGGATATTTTATTAATGCCAGACAATCCCGAAAAGGCACTCTCAGCCTTGCTTCAAGCCGTGGAAACTGGACGAATTACGCCGGAGCGGATTCGCGCTTCCGTAGAGCGCATCTGGGAAGCGAAGCGTAGGGTGATTGCAAGCACAGGAGCAGGGGAAGCAGGGGAGGCAGGGGAGGCAGGGGAAGCAGGGGAAGCAGGGGAAGAAACCTTTAACCTGCAACCTGCAACCTGCAACCTGTCTCAACTGGCAGCACCGACAGCAAGGACAACCGCTGCTGAAATTGTACGGGAGGCGATGCAGGTGGGGGGTTCTCCTCCTCTACCCACAGATTCGCCTAGCGGTTCTCGGCGCAATTTGATTGTGGTAGATAATCCCCTCGATTGCGAGTATATCCATCGCCACGCGCCAGCAGTGGCTCTCCCGAAACAATTGGGCTACGAACCACAACTGCTCGATCAGCAGACGCTCCTGTTAGTCCCAAATAATACTTTTCAATCAACACTGCTGCAACTGTTTATTCGCGGGAATCCCTTTCGAGGCAGTGCGGGATTAACGCCCAAGGTGCAGGATTGGTTGCAGGCGCGGCTTACCGCTGGAGAACTCCAAGGGGTAGTCATCTACGGCAGTCCCTACGTTTGGGAATGGTTGCAACCCCAAATCCCACCCCAACTACCTTTCCTATTCTCTTACGGACAGATGCCTATGGCACAGGCGATCGCTTGTCGCGTTTTGTTCGGTTTGTCAGGATTTGCTGACTCTCAGTCTGAGGCTTTTTTATAGCCTCTGTTAATTTCACCTGGAATCAATTTCTCTACTGCCCCTCTGTTGCGGGGGTTTCACTTTTGGGCTTAAGGTTAAGGTAATAAGATTTTCCAACAAATCCATCAAGTATTTGTAGCTAAATATACTGAAAGGGCTTACCACTCGCCCAGATTCAATATAAGATTAGTTATAACCCCTTCGTTTCGAGGCTATAACCCATGAGTGTTGACGCAGTCGAATCTACCCTGACAATTGGTTACTCCATCGACATAATTCGGGAGGAAGCTCGCCAATTAGTGTACAAAGGCACCATTAGCAGACAGCAGCCTATCTATGCCCTTTGCCAATATATTCCAGCCCGCGAGTGGGTTTACGCCGAGCATGAGCTAGAAAGATACGACTTCTTGCTGCGCGATTGCGTTGGTGATTTAATTAGTTCGGAATCCTGGAGTAACGATTGATCGAACCCCGATTGAAGCTGCTTCCAATTGAGTAGCCGAGGCATTAACGCTCAGTAAGGCTAACTCCTCTAGCGTTCAGACTCAGATTGACGCAGCTTCTCTAACTCTGTTCGCAGTTCCACTATCTGCTCGATGAGTTGCTGTAGTTGCGACTGGGTTTCGGGATTAGCTGAGGGAGCGGAGGCGGAAGAAGCGTAGCCGCCAGTTCCCGTTGTGCTTGCGGAGTTACTTTCTTGTTGGCTCAAAAGCTGCTCAAGCAAGCTACGAGCTTCCTGCTCAGTATTTTCTCCTTTTTGTTCCCATTCCGAAATTGCTTGTTCTCGCTTTTGAGGATCTTGCAGCGTTTCACCCAAGGAAGCGGTGGCTCCCAAGGCGACGCGAAATCCCTGTTGGACTAATTCAAAAAAACTATTGGCGTTCATGTTTAGTGGTAGCTGGTTGCGATTGGTTATGGGGAAACAGCTCTTCTCTAACTAGTCGGGGAATTTGGGAGCGCTCGTACCAGAATCCTGTGTAGGCGGAATCCAGCAGATTCAAAACTTCTTGTCCTGAGTGAAGTTACCGAACCCTGCGTGAAAAATGACAAGGTTTTTGTTAGTATCCTTTCCGTCTTTAGAGCGGTGGATGATGCGATAAACTTCGTATTCTTCACCATTATAGAGTGATAGTTCGCATGTTGGAGAAATTGACATTACTTGAATGCTATGTTCAGGTGGCTCACTCTCTTTAGATAACGCCTTGGGAAAACCTCCGGCAGCCCGATACGGTTCTATGTGACCAAGGAACCTCCGCCGAGCATCGGCACTGATAACCAAGGCGTGATGTGCAAAGGAGATAGAAGTAAGGGTGGCTTTAAGAAACTTCTGCCCTCTGCCCATCTTATCCGTTGGCGAGGAGATAGGGTAACTGTGCCTGAAATCGGACAGGCGATCGCAAAAAAAAACGATGTAATTACAAACAACAGCGCTATTATTGTTAAGGACTGTTACGCGCTCTGCCGTTATGTCTCACCGTGCCGATCTTTCTGAGGAGCTACCTACAGAATCTCCCAACGGACATCAGCCTCGCCCCGACTCTCACAACGCGATTCGCATTCGCGGCGCTAGGCAGCACAATCTGAAAAATATTAACCTGGAACTGCCGCGCGATCGCCTGCTTGTTTTCACAGGTGTATCTGGTTCTGGCAAGTCTTCCCTTGCCTTTGACACCATCTTTGCGGAGGGACAGCGCCGCTACGTCGAGTCCCTCAGTGCCTATGCACGGCAATTCCTCGGACAAGTAGATAAGCCGGATGTGGATGCGATTGAGAACTTGTCTCCGGCAATCTCGATAGATCAGAAGTCAACTTCTCATAACCCCCGCTCTACGGTAGGGACTGTCACTGAGATTTACGACTACCTGCGGCTATTATTTGGACGGGCAGGAGAACCCCATTGTCCGATTTGCGATCGCAATATTGCCCCGCAAACGATTGATCAGATCAGTGATCGCATCATGGAACTCCCTGAACGCACCCGCTTCCAAATCCTTGCCCCAGTGGTGCGGGGGAAAAAAGGCACGCACCAGAAGCTACTTTCTAGTCTTGCCGCCGAAGGTTATGTCAGGGTGCGGGTAAACGGCGAGGTGCAAGAGCTGTCTGAAGCGATTGAATTAGATAAAAATTATACACACCACATTGAAGTCGTTATTGACAGGCTCATCAAAAAGCCAGGTATTGAGGAGCGTTTAGCAGATTCCCTCTCCACTTGCTTGCATCTTTCCCAGGGACTTGCCATTGTCGAGGTATTAAATGATACATCCAACCAGGCAGCCGGAGTCTGGAATGATAGTAAGTATATAACAAAAGCTGCGGAAAATGCCAGTTATTCCTCTCAAAAATCCCAGCAAGAAATCGTCTTTTCCGAAAACTTTGCTTGCCCAGAACATGGGGCAGTAATGGAGGAATTATCCCCACGACTTTTTTCCTTTAATTCCCCTTACGGCGCTTGTTCCCATTGTCACGGATTGGGAAGTTTGCGTACCTTTTCCCCGGAGTTGATTGTGCCCTATCCGGACGCTCCAGTTTATGCGGCGATCGCACCTTGGTCAGATAAAGACAACGCCTACTATCTCTCCCTACTCTACAGCGTGGGGCAAGCCTATGGCTTTGAAATCCAAACTCCCTGGAATCAGCTCACTGCTCAGCAGCAGCAGGTTCTGCTTTATGGCAGCGACGAACCCATCTTCATTCATGCCGATTCTCGAGGTTCACGGCGAAAAGGTTACTATCAGGACTATCCCGGCGTTATCTCCATGCTGGAGAGTGACTTGCGGACAAGTTCTGAAACCTACAAGCAGAAACTAGAACAGTATCGCGTTAACCAAACCTGCGAAGTCTGTCACGGCAAGCGCCTAAAACCGGAATCCCTCTCGGTGCGCTTGGGACAATACCGGATTACTGATTTGACGGAAGTTTCCATTGGCGAGTGCCTGAAGCGGACTAACCAACTGCAACTCTCGACTCGGCAAGCCCAAATTGGGGAACTTGCCCTCAAAGAAATCAAGGCGCGGTTGCAGTTTCTCCTTGATGTTGGTTTGGATTACCTTACCCTCGACAGGGCGGCAATGACCCTCGCAGGTGGAGAAGCACAGCGAATCCGGCTAGCCACGCAAATCGGTTCGGGACTCACAGGCGTGCTTTATGTGTTGGATGAACCGAGTATTGGGTTGCACCAGCGAGACAACGGACGCTTGCTGAATACGCTGAAGAAACTACGCGACTTAGGTAACACCTTAATTGTGGTTGAACATGACGAAGAAACGATTCGCACCGCCGATGAAATTATTGATATTGGTTCAGGCGCAGGCATTCATGGTGGGGAAATTGTTGCCCAGGGAAATATCGAGACAGTAATTCAAACGCCTAATTCCATCACCGGGGATTACTTAGCTGGGCGGCGATCAATTCCCACCCCAACCGAACGACGCCCAGGCAAGGGACGTTCTTTGCTGCTCCAAGATGCCCACCGCAACAACCTCCAACACATCGACACCGAAATTCCTTTAGGTAAATTTATCTGCGTCACAGGGGTTTCTGGTTCGGGTAAATCCACTCTCATTAACGAACTACTTTATCCAGCCTTGCAACATCACCTCGGGCGCAAAATTCCTTTTCCTAATCAATTGGGGGCAGTGAAGGGACTAAGTGCAGTCGATAAAGCAATTGTGGTTGACCAATCGCCGATTGGGAAAACCCCTCGTTCTAATCCTGCCACCTATACAGGCATTTTCGATCCCATTCGGGCAGTGTTTGCAGAAACAGTGGAAGCCAAAGCCAGAGGTTACAAGCCCGGACGATTTTCTTTCAACGTTAAGGGGGGACGCTGCGAAGCTTGTGGTGGGCAAGGAGTGAATGTGATTGAGATGAACTTCCTACCGGATGTTTATGTGCAATGCGAAGTGTGCAAAGGGGCGCGATACAACCGGGAAACTTTGCAGGTGAAATATAAGGGGTATTCGATTGCCGATGTCTTGAATATGACGGCGGAAGAAGCCTCGCAGGTATTTGAAAATATTCCGAGGGCAGCAACTCGACTGCAAACTTTAGTAGATGTGGGATTGGGTTACGTGCGTTTAGGACAACCTGCCCCCACGCTTTCTGGCGGTGAGGCACAGCGGGTAAAATTGGCAACCGAACTCTCTCGCCGCGCAACAGGAAAGACGCTTTATCTCATTGATGAACCAACAACGGGCTTATCATTCTACGACATCGATCAGTTGTTGAATGTGTTGCAACGCTTGGTGGATAAGGGCAATTCTGTGTTGGTAATCGAACACAATTTAGATGTGATTCGTAGTGCGGATGGAATTATTGACTTGGGACCAGAAGGTGGCGACAGCGGTGGCGAGGTTATTGCTACGGGAACGCCAGAGGAAGTGGCGGAGAATCCCAACTCGTATACAGGGCAGTATTTGAAACGAGTGTTGCAGCAGCATCCACCTCGGATAACTGCTGCAGAGACTTCGGGTTAAGTCGGTGGGCAACAATAATGATGAACCGCAAATACGAGGACACGGGTGCCGAATTATTTCGGCACTTTGAGTTTTCCGTAGCAAAGAACACGAAGAAAATCTTTGCTCCTACAGCGTTTTGCAGTCGCTCACTAAGATTGTAGTTTCCGTCTGCGCCTCAGCAGTGAACCTGCACCAAAAGCACCAAATGTTAATATGCCCAACGTAGAAGAAGGTTCAGGAACAGCCGTTGTACTGTCAACCCGAACGAGTTCCCCTTCTCCTGGAATTGAGCCTTTGTTAGTCACATAAACGCTACCATTAGGGCCAAGTTTAACGTTGGTAGGATAGACTAAACCATCTTGACCATCGGCAACCACAGTGCGAGTGCCATCAGGAGCAATTTTGACGAGCGCACCAGCAGGATTGCCCTTCCAGAGTGACTCTACAGAGTGTTCTAGGGCATACAAGTTGTTCTGCTTGTCAAAAGCCACGTCAACGAGCTGCGTAAATCCATCAGCATAAACTTGTTCGCCATCAGCTCCCACTCGATAGATTTGTGCTTTATCTTCTGGAAAGGGAAAACCTGTTAATTCGCTGACATAGGGACTACCATCGGAGTCAACTGCCACACCTGTGGGAACTGATTGTAGAGAAAGATCTTCTGGCGAGAACGAACCCTCTGGTACTTCAGAAGTGGGCGTGGGCAACTCCTCACGCGGCGGAAGGGTGGGGTTCTCTAAAGTGCGAGCCTCAAACACAGCTTCATTGTTCAAATTACTTCCGTCTGCGTCGACACTCAACAAATTGTTTCCACCTGCATCAACCACATAGGTGGTATCTTCCTGAACTGAAAAACTAAGCGGGTTGCTCACTAAATCGTTACCATCAGGATTGTTGCGACTTTCATAGCTGGCAAAGTCGGCAATCTCGGTGTAGGAATTGTTTTCAAAATCAACATCAACAAGTCGCCCTAAATCAGAAGCTTTGGGTTGCTCCGGAGTATCTAATTGTGAATCGCGTAAGTTGGGATTAGCAGCATATCCCATTAGAAGCTTAGGGTCTCCCTTAGAATCAAATCCGATATCGTGAGGACCTGCCGCCTCTGTACCATTGGGCGCTGCAAGAGAGGGAAGATTGGTGAGTACGCGCTCCTGCTTGCCATTCTGAATTTTTGTCACTGCACCAGAAGTGCCGTAACATAATTCCCCGCCTTGTTGACTAGGAGAGGAAACGCACGTTCCGTCTCCTCCTGTACCTGCCTCTGTGACGTAAATAGCCCCGTCAGAACCAAAGCTAACTCCCCGGGCATTATCTAGCCCGGTGGCAAGTTTGGTTAGCGCTGCTGCTTCTGCCGCTTGTTGTCCAGAAATAGCGGCAACACAAAAGGTTAGAAGTGTAAGGGAAAATTGCTTAGATTTCATTCCTTCCAGATTCGCTAGTGGTTTTGGGTAAGTTTGCGTTCCCACTGGTACAGACTTATTTATAGTTACCATATACTCACCTTAAATAGGAAGTGGGTAACAAGTGAGGTGTTAATCTGTAACTCATTTAAATCAAACGCCAGTTCGACAAAAAACACCTCCCTTTTTGGTTACTTTGGAAGGAATAAATTTAATTTAGTCTTTGTCTATGGAAAGTGCTTCCCATACCCAGGATATGTCTTGTGAGGCGTCGCTCTACTAAGGGTATACTACAATTGCGAATAGTTCATAATCAGTAGTTCGTTAATTTTTCCCCGCTTTTGGGCATCACTGTTAATCATTCTATTTGCCTTAACGCACTCGATATGGTATCCAGCGTAGGCATGCTCGAAAAAGCGATCGCGTGGATTGGTATTTTTAGGGTCAGAGTTACTCAACATCAACTTAGCACCCTTTTGATCTAGCTTCTGAAAAAAAGATGCGAGGCGTATTTGAGAGTCGTCGTCAAAGTCGGATTTAGAAAATTGTGTAAAGCTTGAGGTTTGACTGATGGGGCGATACGGCGGATCGAAGTAGACAAAGGATTCCGAATCAATCCCATCTTCACAGCTTGTAAAATCGCCATAACGAATCTCTGTCGCTTGTAAAATTTTGGAAATTTGAAATAGGTTGTCTTTAAAGCAAATTTTTGGTTTTTTATATCGACCAAAGGGAACATTAAATTCGGATTTCGAATTAACACGAAAAAGACCGTTAAAACAAGTGCGATTTAAAAAGATGAATTGAGCTGCTCGTTCTATCCAATCGGCACTAAACTTCGTGAAGTCTGTGGTAGAGTGACTAGCATTAAATTGAGAGCGAACTTCATAAAAAAATTTTTTCTGTCCTTCCCAACTAAGTTGAAAATACTGAGACTCAATTTTAGCGAGTTTTTTAACCAAGCTATCTACATCTTGCTGAACAGTGCGATAGACTAAGATTAGTTCTTCGTTGAAATCGCAAATTAAAAACCTCTCAACGTGGTAGTTTTGAGCAATGTGAAACAAAACTGCTCCTCCTCCCACAAATGGCTCTACGTACTGACTAATTTTGCCCAGCTTGAGTTCAATCGGTAAATAATAATCTATTTGCTCAATTAATTTACCTTTACCACCAGCCCACTTTAAAAACGGTGGGGCTTTTTTTGAAAATGATTCCACGTCAAAAAGCATGACTAACAAAGTATAGTATAGAAAAATGCTTGCTATCAACTAGGGTATTTTACCATTATTAGTCATTTTTATATAAAATTAATCTCAAAAGTTTATCTATATGAAGCTGTACTCACTACTGAGAATATATCTGCTTCACTGAGGAAACGCTGAAAGAGTTTCAAATTCATATTTCCATGGGGATAGTTTGTCTTTTCTTGAATCATGATCAGTTCTGTAGCCACTAAAATAAATTCAACCGAATATTCACCATGAGCATTTAAGGGTTGAAAGTGTGAAGTGTGTATGGGCGAAAATACTTGTAAACTAGGAGGACTAGAAACAGATGGTTGAACTTGCCCTATCACTTGATTAACAAAGTGCTCAACTAGTCGTTGAGTTAGTTCTCTGTTTCCTTTGCGCTTCAAATAGAGATCTATAATGAAATGAATATGCTTAGGTGTTCTCTGCCTCTTTCCTGGTTCGCGATACCTAACTACAAAGTCGTGTGGACTCTTGCTACCTTGGGACACATAAATAATAACGCCTGTATTGGTTCTGTAGATTTGGTGGAGGTCAGGCCACATTAGTTAGTTTTAATGAAACTTAGTCCATAGAGCATAACATCTAGATCTTATTCAGACCTGATTTATCAAGTAGTTCTTAAGAGGCGAGATGACAGTTGCGTTTAAGCTTTCGCAACGAATTTGGTATCTGGCTGCCTACTTATGCAGTGCTGCCCGAATCGGTCTAATGCCATGTTTGACAATCATCGGCATCATATGAAGTGGATAATACAGCAGAGAAAGTCCTTTGGGAAGGTTCAGCAATGCCCAGTATGCTTGATTAGGGGTTTGGGCAAAGTACAAACAGCTCCGTAGCCAGTGGAGTCCGTAGCCAGTGGAGACAGTACCTAACTCTGTCGAGAGGGCATTCCCTCATTTTCCAAGCGGGAACTCACTGGAGCTTGAGGCGATAGTGGGGATAAGGTTTTTATAAAGCTTTCACCTGTAATGTTGGGCTTGGGTTTCAAACAAGTGGGCATAGGTTCCGCACTGCTGCATCAGTTCCTCATGAGTGCCGCTTTCAGTGATTTTCCCTTTTTCCATTACCAAGATGCGGTCAGCCATTTTGACAGTTGATAAGCGATGAGTGACGAGAATGGCAGCCTTACCTTCGATCAGTTGGCGGAACTTCTTAAACACTTCGTATTCAGCCTTAGGATCCAAAGCACTGGTGGGTTCGTCTAAGACAATGATTTGGCTATCTCGTAGAAATGCGCGCGCGAGAGCCACTTTTTGCCACTGACCAATGCTGAGTTCTTCCCCTTGGTCAAACCAATTACCTAAAATGTTTTCGTATCCTTGGGGCAAACTCGTTATGACCTCATCAGCACCAGCTTGACGTGCCGCTGCCGTAATTTCTTCATGTTCGCGTGGATAATCGGTGTTCCCCAACCAGATATTTTCCCGAGCGCTGAGATGATACTTGGCATAATCTTGGAAAATGACGCTGGTTTGGCGACGTAAATCTTTTGTGGCAAATCGGCGCAGGTCAATGCCATCGCAGGTAATGTTTCCCTCGCTAGGCTCATATAGGCGGCACAACAGTTTGATTAGCGTGGTTTTGCCAGAACCATTCTCGCCCACTAAAGCGACGACTTCCCCTGGTTGAATGGTGAGGTCAATCTCTTTAAGAGTCTTTCGGAGACTTGTAGCATACTGAAAACTCACCTGATTAAAAGCGATGCCAGTTTGCATGGGGTTGGGAATAGTCTCGGGATGGGTGGGTTCGGTGAGCTTGGGCTTGAGGTTAAGAAATTCGTAAAAGTTGGACAGGAATAGGTTGTTTTCGTAGAGTCCTGCCACACCCGTTAACATTTGCCGAAGAAAGCCCTGGGCACGCTGAAATGCTTGGTAATACATCACCAGAGAGCCTAGGGTAATGGAGCCTTGTACTGCCAGATAAGCGACTAGAGCGAAGGAGCCAAATACTGCGAAGGTGGCGCAAGTCTGAGTTGCTAACTCCAACATGGAACGCCTAGTTGCGATCGCCAGTCTTTCCTTACGCAGAGAGTAGCGCAATTTGCGAAACCGCTGCCTGAAAAGGGTTCCTAAATCAAACAAGCGGATTTCTTTGGCATGCCCGTCATCCGTGAGCATCCAACTAAAATACTGTGCCTGCCTCTCTGCCCAAGTGCGCTTGCGCTGCCAAGAATACATTTGGTCAGCAGATTTTAAACGCACCCAGATTCCCGGAACAGCCGCAACGAACAGAATAACTGCAATGCCCCAATGAAGCGAGAACAACAAACCCGCGATCGCTACTAGTGAGATACCACTTCTCACTATCTGTGCCAGATTATTTACAATGCGAGTCGGGCGGAAAGGCGCTTCTCGTTGAGCGCGGTGAAGCGTATCGTAATATTGCGAACTCTCGTAATATTCCAGATCCAACTCGATGGAGTGGGAATGGAGAATATCGTATACGTAATCCGTAACTACCTCAGCCTGGGCTTGGTTGACCAGATTCGCTAGGGAACGGCAAAAGGCACTCACTAGAGCCACTACACCTGCAAGAGCTATGAAAGGTAGGACACCCCCGAAAGCAATTTCTCCCCCTGGAGCTTCTAAAGCAGTTTCCACTGCATCCACAATGAGCTTCATGAGATAAAGTGATAGCAATGGTAACGTGCCCTGCACGACTTGAAGCACCACATTGGCGATCGCCCAACCCGGTCCACTTTTCCAAACCAGGCGCAATGCACGCCTAAGGCGCAATGTCTGCTGGATTTTCCGTTTTAGCTGTTGCATTCCTACACAATTAGCTGTATGCTGCCGACAGTTCGCGGATGCGAGCCAGGGGAAACTGAGCTGACACTTGCTCAGCAATTTCGTGATCGCTTCTCGCTTCTATCCCCTAATCAATTGGAGAAGGTAGATAAAGGCTAGGTTTCATCGGTAGCTTGGCAAAGAGCTATGACTGTTTGGCTAGCCGCTCATTGCCCCCACCGCTATTTTTGGGCACCCTCGGTAAAATATGCAGGTATATAAATGTTAACTACTTTCTGCATTTATTAATAAAATCCCTCCTTCATATTATAAGGAAAAATAGAGGGGTTAAATTATGTATTTTTACTTGGCAGTTTACTGAATTTTGCTTTATAAAGCTTCCTAAAATTCCTAGCTACATCAAAGTATTAGTTGCCATCTATCAAGATGCCACTCCTGGGTCTACAATCCGGAAATATTTGGTGATCGCTCTCTTGATTTTAGGTAGCATTTTGACATTTATGGTACACTAGTTTATGCCCTATTACGGGAGCACCTATCATCGGATTAGTCACTTCTGGTTATGACAGATGGTATATTTCATAAGGAAGAAGAAATTACTGACTAATTCTGGTACTCTGGTAAATTCTGAAAAATACACGGGGTTCGAGGAAAATTCTAATCCGTTGAAACCTAACAATGACTCTATAGAAATAAAACAAATTGTCTTCTAGTTGAAAAGCTTGGCTGGTTTGACTTCTGAAGTCACTGTGTTGGCAACATGCCCTGCATTCAAGGGGCTACTAGCACTAATCAGGACTTACAAGCCGGAGTCTCTCCCTTGCCTCTCTCTTCTGGAGTGTCCTTTTTTTCTGTGTTCTCTGTTGAGGCGGCGCTCACAAGCTTCCCAAGGATTTCTAGGAAGACAAGGACACGCGACGGGGTTCATAAAGGGGCTAGGAAACCTGAGGTGTCGACTGGCGAGCTCTCCTCTCCAGCTCGAGAGCGCCGTTGCCCCTTCAATTACTTCACCACCGTGAGGAGGGGCTGTGTGCGCCACCTGCGGGTACACCTTGTAAGCCCCGTCTGTCCTTCGGCGCCTTGCGAACCGACGGCTCGCCCCTACTCTGTGGTTCGTCAACTAACCTCTGCTAATCCCGAGGGAGCGCGAGATTTCTAGCAGACTCATGTTGCAATTAGTAAAGGCATGCAAAGAATTTTTTATCTGCTGTAACTAAAAAAAATTGCCGCGAGGACAATTAAACTAAGCAAAGCTAGGGGAACCCAGAAATTAGAAGGCTCAATCATTGTTCTCTAAATTAGTCATTCACGTTGATTAGAATTTAAAAAATCCTTAAAAAGCTTGCTATAAGAGCCAACTATGACCTCTCCAAACTTGGTGACGTGGCTAAAAGAGCGAACAGCACTGAGCATTCTTCCGCAAGAAGTGCTAGAGGCAGTCGCCCCTTTTCTAGAAGAGCGAGTTGCCCCTGCCAACCAACACCTCGTGGTAGAAGACACCCAGCCTGTGGGACTTTATATTCTCCAAGAAGGTCACTTAGAAAGCAATAAGTCTGACCGCCTTGCCCAGGGCACTCCCAACCGGGGCAAAACTGTGAACTTGCTTCCAGGGGCGCTGATTAACTTACAAGCGCTGGCGTTAAACCAACGTACCAGGGAAACGGTTTTGACCCAAAGCGAATGTAAACTGTGGTTCATCCCTGCTGACCAATTTCGCGCCCTAGTTGCCCAGCACCCCGAGATCACCCAAGTTTTTTCTCAACAGCTTGCAGAGGAACTTGCTCAGGTCTCCTCACAACTCAGCTTTGAACAAGAACGTGCCTACATTTTACGACCCTATCTAGTCACTAAAGCCAAGCGGGGGATTGTCGGCAGAAGCCGTTACGCCGTGCGACTGCGGCAGCAAATTCAACAAGCTTCCCAAGAGCGCCAGTCTGTTCTAATTTTTGGCGAACCGGGATTGGAAAAAGACAACAAAGCAGCACTGATTCACTACGGTTCTTCTTATCGGCGAGAACCAATTATTAAAGTCGAATGCAGCAAACTCCAAGCTAGTGGAGCAGAATTGTTTGGTCGCGCTGGGGGCAAACCAGGGTTAATTGAGGCGTTAGGAGAAGGCACTCTCGTCCTTAACAATCTCCACGAACTTCCCTCGGAGTTGTGGGAACCCATAACTAACGTATTGAAAATGGGAACCTACACACCTGTCAGCCGCCCAGGGGAGATGCGGGCAAGCCAGCAAACGTCTCAGGTTCGCGTCATCCTGATTTCGGAGAAAGCACTCCCCGAGATTGACTCGCTTGTGGGGCATAGCATTAAAGTCCCGCCGCTGCGGGTACGAAAGTCAGACCTCGGCGACCAACTCAAATACTATATTAGCCTCATCTGCCGCGAAAAAGGAATTCGCAAACCCCGCGTAACGCCAGAAGCCCTGGGGCAGTTGCAAGCCTATGATTTCCCCAACAATCTCACCGAGTTGGAAAGTATTGCCGAGAGGGCGATTGTGCAGTTACAGGGGGGTTCGGAACTCACTGAAGAAATTGTCTGGCCCTCCCAGAGCAAGAAAAAGCGAGTTCGCCTCAATCTCTTAAATGCCTCCCCCAGCTTTCGGCGCTTTCTGCGTAGTCCCTGGTGGCCTGACCGCCTCAACTACTGGTTTGTTTTGCCAGCATTTGCCTTTGTGGTTGCCATTCTCTTCCTTGGTCCCCAGACGCGCGATCAAAATTTTGCTCTTAACTTATTCTGGGCGTGGTGGTGGCCCCTGGTGCTGATTGGTTTTCCTTTTGTGGGACGACTCTGGTGTGCCATTTGTCCATTCATGATCTACGGGGAAGTTACCCAGAAACTCTCTCAGTGGCTATTTCCCGGTAAACTCAAAGGCTGGCCCCGACAGGCGGGTGAAAAATGGGGTGGATGGTTTTTGTTTGGCTTATTTGCCCTAATTTTATTGTGGGAAGAACTCTGGGATTTGGAAAATACCGCTTACCTCTCCGCTTGTTTGCTGCTGTTAATTACTGCCGGGGCAATGATTTTCTCGGCGATTTTCGAGCGTCGCTTTTGGTGCCGCTATCTCTGCCCGATTGGGGGTATGAATGGGATGTTTGGCAAGCTGTCGATGACCGAGGTTCGGGCGCGGCAAGGCACTTGTTCGGCAGAATGTACGACGTACCAATGCTACAAAGGCGGTCCTCAAAAAGGAGAAGGGATGGAAACGGGAGGCTGTCCCCTCTACTCTCACCCAGCGCAGATGCAAGACAATCGGGATTGCGTACTCTGCATGACTTGCCTGAAAGCCTGTCCCCACCGCTCAGTGGAAGTGAATTTGCGTCCTCCAGGGGTGGAGCTGTGGACAACGCACAAGCCTCGCAGTTATGAAGTAGCACTACTGCTATTACTTTTAGATGCTGTTTTTCTACGCCGCTTACCAGAATTACAGTCTCAGTTAGGCATAGAGCTAGATTTGAGCCAATTCTGGGTTCATTTTGGGGTTTCTGTAGCAGCCTTGAGCCTTCCTGCTGTAATTCCCTTCCTCGCGCATGGCTTGATATGGCTATCTGACCAACTTGCCCGAACCTTTGACCCCCAAACTTTCAATCCCAAGCCGCGAGCTTTTATCGAGTTAGCATATGGGTACTTGCCATTGGTGCTAGCAGCGAATCTGGCTCATTATCTCCGATTGGGGTTAGAAGAAGGGGGAAGATTGTTGCCTGTTGGTTTTGCTACATTTGGTTTGAGTGGCGAACAATTGCCAGTCTTGGTGGCTCACCCGGCAGTCCTTGCTTTCTTACAAGGAACAACGCTAATCGCTGGGGTGCTTTTATCCGTAATTCTGGCTCAAAAAATTGCGCGTCAGCCGCTGAAATTTCTCCTCCCGCAACATCTCGCAACTGTGATGCTGAGTGTTAGTTTCTGGCTAATTATTGTCGGCTATTGAGCAAAAGTTCAACTAGTTTTTATTGAGTGGAGGAATTGGATATGTCCAATACTCCACTCATTTATTTTGTGGCATGGAAACTTAAAAAAACGATGCAAATTCACCAAAAACGCTACTACTCCCCAGAAGAGTATTTAAAACTAGAAAGAAAAGCAGATTACAAAAGTGAGTATCACCATGGCGAGATTTTGCCAATGGCTGGTGGTTCTCCCAACCACAATCAGATAGCAGGAAACTTATATGCCGCACTAAATTTCACTCTCAAAGTACAGCCCTACAGGGCATTCATCAATGATATGCGCCTATGGATTCCTCGAAAGCGGCTCTATACTTATCCCAATGTGATGGTAACTTCTAGCCAACTTGAGTTTGCTGAAGGGCGTAAAGACACGATTACTAATTCTCTAATGATTGCAGAGGTGTTATCAGAGTCAACTGAAAAATACGACAGAGGGGAAAACTTCAAAGCTTATGGAACGATTCCTAGCTTGAGCGAATATATCCTCATTAATCAATACAAAATGCAAATAGAACAATTTTCTAAAACACCAGAGCAAAATGGCTTTTGTCTGAGTATGTTTATGAAAATGCGGTGTTGACTTTAACTTCTGTACCTTTCCAAATCTCTTTACTAGACATTGACGATTGCGTCGAGTTTGCTTCGTAAGCTACCTGAAAAATGATTAAGCATAGGGACAATTGAAATGGATATTCTAGAAAGCGTCAAAATGGCATCCACCACCTTGGTGGCGAACAAACTGCGTAGCAGCTTAACGATGCTGGGCATTATTATTGGCAACGCTTCTGTGATTGCCATGGTAGGGATTGGCCAGGGAGCGCAGAAATTGGCAGCCGAGCAGTTTCAATCGCTAGGACCCAATACACTGTTTGTTGTGCCAGGCTCACAAGAAAGTCGCAGCACCAGTTTTGATCAGCCCAAAACGCTAGTACTAGAAGATGCCAAAGCGATCGCTTCCCGAGTGCCAACAGTGGCAGAAGTTGCCCCCCAAATTAGCGCTACCCAAGTGATAACCTATCAGGGTCAAAATAGCAAAGATTCCGTTATCGGAACGACACCGGAGTATCTCCAGGTAAGGAGTTTTGAGGTTGCCAAGGGGCGGTTTATTCGCGACGTTGACATGAGGCGCAATAACCAAGTGGTAGTGCTGGGTTCAGAATTAGCAAACGAATTGTTCCCCTATCAAAACCCAATTGGGAAAAGGCTGCGCATCAAGAATACCAGTTTTGAGATTGTGGGCGTACTAGAATCGAAAGGCTCTTTTCTAGGCAATAACCAAGATAACCGAGCTTATATTCCCTTAACAACAATGGCAAATCAATTAGTGGGAAGCACTTCTCCTTATGGAACTGAACTGACTTTTATTTCTATATCTGCTAAGGACAAGGATAGTATTCGCGCTGCCCAGTTTCAGATTAAAAACTTGCTGCGGCTGCGGCACAACATTACTGGCGAAGATGATTTCGATGTTCAAAGCCAGCAAGACATTCTCAAAATTGTGGGAAGGGTAACAGGCGGATTAACAATTATGCTAACAGCGATCGCCGGAATTTCTCTAGTTGTTGGCGGCATTGGTGTCATGAACATTATGCTTGTTTCTGTCACTGAACGCACCCAAGAAATTGGACTGCGAAAAGCAGTTGGTGCCAAAGAGCAAGATATTCTCACTCAATTTTTGATTGAAGCGGTGATTCTCTCTGCTGTGGGTGGTGCTTTCGGTACGCTTATTGGCGTTGGCTCTATAGTGCTGGTAGGAATCTTTAGCCCCTTGCCGGCTGGTGTTTCTCCTGTCGCAATAATTCTTGCTGTGGGAGTTTCTGGCGGAATTGGTCTTTCATTCGGCGTAATTCCGGCGCGACGGGCGGCAAAACTTGACCCAATTGTCGCCTTAAGAAGTGCCTAAGCTAAAAAGTTTTTAATCAACTATTACTAGGGATAAACATTATGAACGCCACAACTAATTTGCCACCAAAGCTAGAATTAAAAATTAATTTAACGGATAAGCAATTTTGGGAATTGTGCCATGATAACGGCGAGTTTCAGTTTGAACACACCGCCCAAGGAGAAGTGATTATCATGCCTCCCACAGGCGGTAATACTAGCAGACGCAATATTAAAATAGCTACTCAACTAGAAAATTGGAGTCGCCAGAACAATCTCGGTGAAACTTTTGACTCCAATGGTGGCTTTAAACTGCCCAACGGTGCTAATCGCTCTCCTGATGCTTGTTGGGTAAAACGTGATCGCTGGGAGGCTTTAACCCCAGAACAACAAGAAGATTTTGTGCCTTTATGTCCCGATTTTGTGGTGGAATGGCGCTCTCCTAGTGATGCCCTCAAAACTTTACAAGATAAAATGCAAGAATACATCGACAACGGTGCTAAATTGGCTGGGTTAATTGACCCCAAAAGGGAAGTTGTAGAGATTTATCGCCCTAATCAAGAAGTAGAAGTTCTGGAGAGTCCGAATTCGGTATCTGGGGAAGATGTACTACCGGGATTTGTCTTGGATTTAGCACAAATTATGTCATGAGGAGCAAATTGAGGATTGCTCGGGATAATGAAGTTGATCGCGTTAAGATATCCAACCTATTCTCAGAGTTTGGATACCTTCTTCAGCAATTTGTCCCTCTATTGAAGCAACAGGAGTTAGCTAATAGTCAAGTTTATCTTTCTCCGAGGATGCTGGAGTTATAGGTTTGCCGGGGACAATAAATCCTGGACAGCTCTTTCTAGCGCTTTGTATCTTTGATTAACAAAACTTTCCACGTTATTTTTTAAGAGATTGATAAGCTGCCTCACTGATAAAGTGGCTCCGTAAAGTTTCTAATAATTTAGCTTCATTTTGGCCATGCTGTTCTAGACACTCTTTGAGAAACTCCGATGGTAATTTGTTCTTTTTTTCAGCATTTGTTGTTTTCGAGATTAGCGTCCGATTCAACAGAGAGTCTACCGAATCTGTTTGCCCATAAACAGACTTAGGAAAAATATGATCATCTTGGCACTTGTTAAGGTCTGCTGGCTGTCCGGTAAGAAAATCTTTAGACCCTTGATGCGCAATTAATCCCATCAAACCCCGATGCAAAGTTGAACGACTTTTTTCGAGTGTTATGTTTAGGGGGTGAATCGATATCCTCTGTAACCATTCGGGAGCACTGCCTTGATTTTCCAGCCAACTGCCAATCTCTCGAAAGTCTTTATAACTTTTTGTTTCTACTGCATTATCATAACGCTGACTAAGGACACTTCCCCAGTACCAACAATCCAACTTGCGGTAAGCTTCTGCTCCTACTGAAGTTGTTTCGATTTTATGCAATAGGGCAGCTAAAGGTACAATTAAAGTTGTGTAGGGAATCCATCTCTGATCGAACGCACCGTAGCCAGAAACAGAAGTAATTCTCTGGTGTGCCTGCACAATCGCTCTAACTGCTTCGTTCCAAAGGGTTTCAAAGTTTTCAGCCTCCATTTCGCCTACCATTTTTAGGAGACTACTTTTACGAGGCTCTTTACCTTACAACAAAGCAATTAGTCGTAGCAAAAATTCGGGCTTAACGATTGCTTCCTTTATGGACAAGTGGTTCTCTCGCGCTGTCTCCCATAATTCCCGCAAACGAACGCCATTACGGTAAAGTTTAGCTACAGCTAAATCAAAAAGTGAAAGACTGACACCAGTTCTATTAATGCGCTCAAAAATGTTAACAATATATTCTTCGCTAGTTTCTGGTGCCAAGGAAATAACTGGAACCATAAATTTTTGCAAGCGTTCATAGAACTTTTCAAAAACTTTTAATTCCTCTTCTCGCCAGATAGACTGTTCTTTGTAAAGCCATTTGTTGAAACTACTTGAGTCTCGTAAACGCGAAAAAGGTAAGGCTTTGTGAGTATCAACAAGTTGGTCTAACTCTGCTTTGTGTTTAGTATCTCTTTCTGATACACCAACGACAGCGCTTTCCAAGTCGTTTTCTAGAATTGATTCAAGGCGCAGATAAAACCGATGGGGATACTTTGCCCTTTGCAGGGGAATGTCTGGTTCATAAAGGGCATAAAACAAAGAAGTAATTCGCTGTTGACCATCCAAAACCAGTCTAACTGTTGCCTGTCGGTGAGACTGTATTTTTACTCCCTCTACAGGTCTAAAGGGAAACATGGCATTTTCACTGGGCGTATCTAGCATAAAAAAATGCCCATAAAATATCCACGCAAAATTGAAGTCAAAAGATCCTGAATTCCATCACGTTCCCAAACAAAAGAGCGCTGAAAATCAGGAATGACTACTTTGGCACGACGAGCATCTTCAATAATTCGTAGAAGATTATCTGGATTGGCTTTTGGTGATTCGACAATTTCCATAGATGTGTGGATTGCTACCTTTGCTCGATCTTGGGATGCGATCGCGCCTTTGTCCTCAGTGAAATTACGAACTTGCTTCCGCGACTGCCTCAATCGCTGCCTCAAGCGCGATCGCTACATGCGTCCAGTGAGTTCCCCCTTGACAAAAGACAATGTAAGGCTCTCGTAGGGGTCCATCGGCAGAAAACTCGGAGGTACTGCCATCGATAAACGTGCCTCCAGCCATCACTAATTCACTCTCATACCCCGGCATTGCTGCTGGGACAGGGTCGAGGTAGGAACCCACAGGAGAATGCTGCTGAAGCGCCCGACAGAAGGCAATCAGTTTCTCTGGTGATCCTAACTGGATGGCTTGAATCACGTCGCGATGACCGACATTCGGTGGTGGATTCACTTTGTAGCCTAATTGGTCAAACACATAAGCACTCAAATGAGTCCCTTTGAGTGCTTCTCCTACCATTTGCGGCGCCAGAAATAATCCTTGAAATAAGAGGCGATTTTGGTTGAACGTTGCCCCACCCTCACTACCGATTCCTGGTGCGGTTAAGCGACAAGCCGCCGCCTCTACTAAGTCTGCTTTACCAGCAACATAGCCCCCCGCAGTAACAATCGTGCCACCGGGATTTTTAATCAGAGAGCCTGCAATCAAATCAGCACCGACATCCGGGGGTTCTCGCTTTTCGACAAACTCTCCATAGCAGTTATCTACCAAACAAATTGTGTTAGGATTTTGCTGTTGGATGAGCTCGACAATTTTTTGTATATCAACAATGGACAAACTCTGCCGCCAGGAATAGCCACAGGAGCGCTGAATAAAGGCTAGGCGAGTTTGGTCATTAACAGCTCTTTCTAGGACTTCCCAATCTATAGTTCCCTGATCAGATAAAGGAATTTGGCGGTATTGAATGCCAAAATCGATCAGAGATCCTTGCCCTTCTCCGCGTAAACCGATTACTTCTTCTAATGTGTCGTAGGGAGAACCCGCAACTGCTAACATTTCGTCTCCTGGACGGAGAACCCCAAACAAAGCACAAGCGATCGCATGAGTTCCCGAAACAAACTGCCCTCGCACTGCTGCGGCTTCAGCACCCATTACTTGAGCAAATACTCGGTCTAAAGTCTGTCGCCCAAGGTCATCGTGTCCGTAGCCACTAACACTTGCAAAATGATGAATGCCGAGCCGATGATTTTGGAAGGCTTCTAGCACTTTTTGGAGATTTTGCTTGACTTGGGCATCAATTTCATCAAAGATCGGGGTTAGTGCTTTTTCTGCCTCCTTAAGCAACTTCAAATTGTTCATTAGCCACTTTGATAACGAGATTTTCGTTAGTTTTCAACTAGAATTGCCAAATTCTTGTAATCGCCAACCAGAATTTTACTAATCAATTTCGTACTTAGGTTACTGCATGACTGTTGCCACTTCCAATTCCAATAAAATTCGTCCCGATTGGAGAATTATCGCTTACATGGCTACGATTCACCTCGTTGCCTTACTTGCCCTTTTGCCCAGTAACTTTAGCTGGTCAGCAGTTGGGATAGCGTTGTTGCTTTATTGGGTCACTGGCGGGTTGGGAATTACGCTAGGATACCATCGCTTAGTAACTCATCGGAGTTTCCAGACTCCCAAGTGGCTGGAATATTTCTTAGTGTTGTGCGGAACCCTTGCTGCTCAAGGCGGTCCCATCCGATGGATTGGCACCCACCGCCAGCATCACGTCCATTCCGACAATGAGCCTGACCCCCATGATTCTAATCAGGGCTTTTGGTGGTCTCACATGGGCTGGATGCTCCATGAGGTTCCTTCCGATGCCGAAATTCCTCGCTATACCAAAGATATTGGTGATGACCCGGTTTATCGATTCTTGGAAAAGTATTTTATCCCTCTCCAGGTCGTTTTAGGGTTACTTCTCTACGCATTGGGAGGATGGTCCTTCGTGGTTTGGGGCATTTTTGTGCGCCTGGTTGTTGTGTTCCACTGCACCTGGTTTGTCAACAGTGCTACCCATAAGTTCGGCTATCGCACTTTTGAGTCTAAGGATCAATCAACCAACTGCTGGTGGGTGGCGCTACTGACTTTTGGGGAAGGTTGGCATAATAACCACCATGCCTATCCATACTCTGCCCGTCACGGGATGCAGTGGTGGGAGATTGATACCACTTGGATGACGATTCAGCTTTTGCAAGCCCTGGGTTTAGCAAAAAAGGTGAAGCTAGTTCGGAAATAGCTCAACTTTCCTACCTGAGTTCAGAATTCGGGTGGGAATTGCATTTCAACGCTAGCTATGAAGTTGCTTAGTTGATCTCACCCAACACTCAACACAAAAACGGTAAGACTGAATCTTCACTCAGCCTACCGTTCATTCCACTTGGACAAGGTGACTGACGCGATACTGCTTCGCGGCTTGCAAAGACATTTCATCTCCCGACTTAGGTGCCGTCGTTACCTCACCGCTGACTTCCACCCTAGCTTCATACGCACCGGATTTGCTGCCATCGGGGGTAGTAAAGTCAATGCGTACTTCTGCCCACGTTTCCTCCTGTTCATCTATCCCCAGCACCTGCCCAGCTTTGTAGTAGTCAATCCAGTCCCAACCCTGTTGCATCCAAATTTCGCGCTCGGCAATTTGCTCCCATTTGGTTAGACCAGTCCAACCGCGATAAAACTGACGCAAACCTAAAACTGAGCCATTCCGCTGCACTAAGAGATCCAGCATCTCTGGCTCTAAATGCCCCCAGTAGCGCCCTTCGGGAAAATCAACTAGGGTGGGCGCAAACCGATGACCCCCAAAGTGACTGACGCGCCATACCCGAAGCTGTCCTTGGGAGTTAGCGGCGTATTGCGATCGCAACTTTTTATAAATGGGATAGCCAAACCTACCACAAGCGGCATCGTGATTAGCATGCGTGCAAACCATTAACTCTCGGATGTGGCTTGTCTGTTGCTGATATTGCTCAAAATATTGCAATTGCTCGGGTTGCTTCAGAAGTGCTTTTGCTAAGGGATAAATCTGCTCTTCTGGCAGAAGGAATTCCTGTTTCTGGAACTTCGCAAAGAGTCTGGCGGGGCGTTGATAGTAAAGTACGCGCGTCGCATGGGGATAGGAATATTCCCGGTCAGGAGCAATTAGCAACGGTCTAACTTTGATGCCATGCTCTTGGCGCAGTGCTGTCAGCATCTCGATAACTGGTTGCAGGGTAGAATGCTGCCCAATTTGGGGCGACCAAGGTTGAGCCATTTCCACCAGCAGCCAGTGGTCAAATGTTCCCACTGAGGCAATGGGGTCTTCTCCATTGGTTTTGGAAACCACTGAGCAAAAGCGACAATCAGTGAGGGCATAATTATTAGACATATTCGTTTCCTCGCCTATGGTTAGTTAGATGAGTCATGCAGTCGTGGCACCGCCACTGGGCACACTGTCCTCTACCTCCCGTAAGCTGGGGAAGGCATATCCACCTAGACCAATTAGCACTAGGCAAATGGAACTCATTACATACAGAAATGCCATTCCTGCCCCTGGGTTAGTGCCAAAGATGCTGCCGAGTAGGGGGGCAAGAGTGCCTCCTGGCATCATGGCTGGTTCCACAACGTAGTCTGCGAGTGGCGCGGCAATTAATTTTGCGATTGGCGAAAGGGCAAGCGCGAACATCCGGCGGGAGGCAAATACACGCCCTTGCAGGTTGGGTTCTACTTTCAAGCGCCAGATGGCATCGCTGCAACTACTTTTTAAGGGAAAGTTTAGCGAGGAGCAGAATTGGGCAGGGAGCCAGATTAATGGCGTTCGAGCCAGACCGAAGATAGTTTTGCTGATGCCAGCCCCCACCATGCCCAGTAGAAAACCCTGAATCCGGCGCTTGGGACCCCCCCAGGTAGTTACAATCACTGCCCCGACAACCCCGCCAATTCCTGCTGCTGAAGAGATGGTTCCTAACACTCTGGCATCATTCCCGGTGCGCGCCAGAATCATCGGTCGGAATAAGGCACCGCCAAAATCATGGGCAAAAACGAATAATGACTCTGCGATCAGCAAAGCCCACAAACCCGGGCTAGCGAAAATGTAGCGGAAACCGAATTGAAGTTCTTGCCAGATATTTTTGGGATCTTGGCTTGTCTGTTCCGGGAGAGGAGGTTGCGGGATATGGACGAACAGCACCGTGCTAATGGCGATCGCAAAAGTGGCAATATCAATCAGTAAAATCCCCAACAGTCCGATGACATAATAGAGTGCCCCTGCCAACGCGGGAGCAATAATAATCGAGCCGTAATGGAGAACAGAACCCATGCTGCTAGCACGGGTATATTGCTGCCTGGGAACCATTAGGGTAATGGAGGCGGAGTAGGCTAAACCTTGGAGTTGGTTAAAAGCCCCGTTAATGATGCCAATTGCGTATAAGTGCCAGATTTGCAAATTGCCGCTGACATAAAGCAAGAGGATGGCAACGGTAGACAGAACAGTAATCGTATCGCCCACAATCAACAGCAGCTTGCGGTTCCAACGGTCTACGATTATCCCAGCAAAAGGAAGAATCAAGAGACGCGGTATTTGAGTAGAGACACTTACTAAAGCTAATGTGGTCGCCTCACCCGTAATTTCCCATGCCCAGATACCAAGGGCAAAGCCAGTCATTTTGCTGCCAAAGGTGGATACGAGTTGACCAAGCCAAACGATGATAAAGGTACGCACTTATAGAATTTAGAACTCGATTCTCAATTGGACTCCAGTAGAAGCTCGCGAATCTGGTCAATCATCAGCTTGGCAGCAATTGGTCCGTAAGTCCGGCTCCAAAGTTGATAATCGACGAAGTAGACTTGTTGGGTTTGACTGGCTGGAAGTTTACGTAAGAGGGAGTTTTCTTCCCACTTTTTTCTCACCTGCGCTACACTACTATTCCCACTCGCCATGACAAAGATAATATCAGCATCCTCCGCAAGCTGGGGCAGGGCTTCGAGCGAGATTAATTCTGCTTGCTTGTCAGTAGGAGTTACGAGTGGGAACCCTAAATCCTCAAGCAAGCCACCGGCGTAACTTTCACCACTGTCTACGCCGAAGCCACTCATGGAGGGATTGTAGTCCAGTAGTAAAACCTTTTTTTGTGAAGCCACAGGAGCGAGATCAGCGCGAGCCTCAGCAACTCGTTGCTCGTGCGCCTTAATTACTTGCTGTGCCTTCTCTTCGCGCCCTAGGGCTTGAGCAATTTTTTTAAGGCTGCTCTTCCACTCTTCGTCCTCTGAACCCGTAAACAGCAAGGTAGGTGCAATCCTAGAGAGATTGGCAAATTTTTGCGAACTGGTTCCCTCCCCCAAAATTAGGTCGGGGTTCAACTTAACCAAAACTTCTAGGGAAGGCTCGTTACGGGTGCCGACGTTGATGGGGTTGCTGTTGACATACTTGCCCAGATATTTGATTTGTTGGAGTTTTTCACCAAAGTTATTAGAACCGATATAGCGCGTTTCTGCATAACCCGCAGGTTGCACGCCCAGAGAGAGTAGAATACCTAGCATATAGGGTCCTAGGGCGACAATTTCGGTGGGATGACCACAAATTTTAGTTTGACCCGCTTCGTGTTTAATCGCCTGACATTCAGCTTCCGAGGACTGCAAATTATTGGTCGCATTGGGAGCAGAATTACTGCCACAACTTGTCGCCAGAGCAATAGTAAGCGTTACTGGCAAAAACAACTTAGTGAAACGATCAATTTTCTGCACCATTATGTTTGGCTTGTCACTATAGTCCTACTTCCAAGAGCCATTTCCATTCTGATGTGAGGAATGCCCAGCGACTCAAAGGGTTGCCCTTTTTTCGCAAAGCCTTGCTTTTTGTAAAACTCCCATGTACTCATCCAGGAATTTAGCGTTAGGTTCAGAAACTTTTCTGCCTTTGCCCTTAACTTAAGCGAATTTTTACCTCACTATTTCTCAGAAAGTATAAAAGGCATTGACCGTAATCGTGCGCGGTGCTCCAGGAAAAACAATATCTTCGCCATACCCACCTGGGAAATACACCTCATCAAAAACATTTTTGACATTCACTGCCACTTCTAAGTCGTCGACAGTGTAGAACAATGCCAGGTCTGCTTTAACGTAACTGGGTAGGTTCACATTCTCGTCGGCAGAGATATCGGTTTCTCTCTCAGCGACGTAATTTAAACCACCGCCAACGCCGAAATTGCTGTTCGGGAAATCATACCGAGTCCAGAGACCTGCGGAATTCTTGGGCGCATTGGGCAGCAACTCACCCACATTATCTGGGTTGGTATCTTCTGTTACTCGCGCATCGTTATAGGCGTAGTTGGCGATAACTCTCCAGTTCTCAGTAATTAAGCCCGTGATGCTCAACTCAATTCCCTTACTTTCCGTTTCGCCCAGTTGTATCGACCTGTCTGGGTCTTCTGGGTCAGCAACGAGAATGTTTTGCTTGGTAATCCGGTAGAAAGCCAGGGTGGTGCTGAGTCGATCTTCCAGCCAGAAAGCCTTTACCCCTGCCTCAATCTGCTCACTTGTTGTGGGGTCAAAGGGACCTCCTTGTTCTGGAGTCTGATCCGAAGTATCTTGTGGGGAAAAACCTTCACTGTAGCTGCTATAGAAGGAAAGATTATCTGAGGGTTGATAGACGATTCCACCTCGCAGGGTTAGGTCGCTATCGGACTGCTCTTGTTCGCTCTCTACATCTCCTGAGGTCGTTAGCTCTGTGAATTCTTGGTCGAAGCTATCGTAGCGAATGCCCACCAGTCCCTTCCATTGGGGACTGAACTCGATTTGATCCTGAGCGTACACACCGTATACGAACTGCTCCGATTCAAACAGGAATTCCGAGTCGAAAACGTAATCTTCTGGCACGTCTGCCTGTCCATAGATGGGGTCAAAGATATCGAGTGGAGGAACCGTGCCATCTTCAGAGATGGGACTGGCAAACCTGTTGGGAGACCCCTCAGATGTGGTTCGCGTTGCATCTGCCCCTAGAAGAATCTTGTGAGCAACGGGACCAGTTTCAAGGTTTCCAATCAGATTGACATTGAATGTGTAGCTGCTGTCACTTAAAACCTGGTTGCGATACTGGCGCTTGATGGTGCGACCGTCATCCAGGAATCCCCTTGGTTCGTGATAGTTGTTAGTGTAATCGCTCTGGGCATACCTTGCTGCTGCCTCCAACTTCAAATCTTCACTAAACTCGTGTTCTAGGTCTAGTTGCAGCGCAGAGCCTTCACTTTTTGCGATGTCGCCCGGCTCATTAGTGGTAAAATCAATCGGGACAGCGGATACATCACCGCCAGGGGCAGCAATACCGCGATCGCGTTGACCCTCTCGATCCTCATCGTAAAATATTGCTGTAAAGTCAAGTGTGGTTGCATCGCCTATCCGCCAGGTGAGAGAGGGATAAATCGACTTATATTTTAACTCCTGAAAATTTCGGAAACTATTGGAATCTTCGTAGGCAAGGATAAGGCGATAGAGGAGAGTTTCACTCTCATTTAACGGTCCAGTGGAATCAAGCTGGAGTTCTAGCTGATCGAAAACACCGGGGGCGAGTTCCTGACTACCAGGAGCAACTTTCACTTCAGTGAAGGGGTCTTCCTGGGGTTTCTTGGTGACAATGTTAACCAGTCCACCTGGCTCAAGCTGTCCGTAAAGAACTGAAGCGGGACCTTTCAGGACGTCCACCTGCTCCACATTGTTCAATTTCAGAGGAGCAAATTTATCGAAGGGATTACCTCTTAGACCGTTATAAATAATGCTGTCCTCTTGCAATCTAAAGCCTCTGAGAGCAAAATCCTGATAATTGGGAGAGGAGAACTGGTTCAATCCACTAACATTGCGAGTAATATCATCCAAGGTATCGGCATCCTGGTCTTCAATCACCTCTTCTGGCACTACCTCAATGGACTGAGGAATATCTAGCATCGGAGTCTCTGTCCTCGTTCCAGTTGTCGCCTCATCAACCAAATATCCTTCTTCTCCCACCGCAGGCACAACTAACTCAATCGCTTCCTCACCCGCTGCGCTTGGTGCTGTCGGAGCAGGGGGTTCCGCTTGTGGTGTTTCTGGTGTTGGGGGCGCTGGCAGAGTCTCAGCCGCAGCAGAAGGAGACCTTACACTGAGTGCTAGTCCTTGTGCGCTTTCGATAACTTCTGCACTCGGCACTGCCTCTGTACCCGTCACGGTCACGCGGACACTGTTAGGATTTTGCTGTACTACCGTGACCTGAGCTACTCCAGAGGCGGGATTATTCTCACGGAAGCCTTTGTCCTCTGGTAAACGTAACTGGGTATTAGGGATGTCTATCGCCAAGGTTCTGCCAAACCTAGTTTTAAAAACTTGAGGCTGCTCTTCACTGGGTGTTTCCAAAATCACTTCCAACCCACTGTCAGTGGGATCAAGCCGCACGCCAGTAACTTGCCTCGCTTGGGCAAAAGCAGGCTGAGTAGACACTAAAATGCAAGTATTTGCAACTAAAAAAACGCTGGTTACTCCTAAATTTTTCACAACACTCCTCAACAAAATATTCAAAACACAGCAAATATTGATAAAATTAGCTAGCAATCGCTTGCTTACTGGGATCACTCTCTAAAAAGATAATTCCCTCAGTTAGCAGGTAGGATAATAGAGGGACTATTTCTTTTTCCCAGTCGAAACCTGGTAGCCATTTGGAAACGTCGTATCCAGTAAAGAATTCTTGACTGAAAAAGTTCTCTATAAAATCAGTTGTTACACCTTGTAAATTGACTTCTTTACCACCGACTATTATTTGATAAGAGGAGTCTCCTGTTTTAAAAATGTATGTTCTTTGAAATTTGGGGATTTTAAATGTTTGACCAATTTCTAATGAAGATGCATAAAATCCTGCTTGGTAAGGCAAAGAGTATCCGGCAATAGGAGTCTCCAAGCTGGCTAGATGTTTGGTATAATCAATATCTATTCTCTCTTGATTAGCAAGATAACTGCTTAGATTTTGGAGTAAACTATGTACGTATCCTTTGAGAGTTTCGGATTCAGGACTGGTAATTAATGGTGGCATATTTTTTCGCCATTCTTCGTGTTGCTTCAATTCATCAACAAGCCATTCTAAAAAGTCAACTCCTGTTTTTACGTGTATTCCTACAGTTAGATGTAATGATGGTTGATCTAGGGCTACTGCATAGTGCCAATGACCGCGCGGAATATACAGTACGTCACCCGGCTTTTGAACACACTTTAAGTAAGGCTCTTCTTCAGGAGGCGAAAAGAATGAAGACTTGTCATCAGGTGAAGGATACTTTCGAGTATCTGGAAATATATGCCACTCTTTGGTTCCATCTACCTGGAGAATGAAAACTTCGTGCCCGTCGAAGTGGCATGGAAATCCCTTGGTTCCTGGCCAAGAGCAATACGCATTCGTTTGTACTCGATGACCTAAGCCCAAGTCATACCTCAGTGCCGAAACTAAGTCCGCAATTTCTGGAATTAGCTTGCTTACCCGATCTATAATCAGAGTAGCACCTTTTTCCTTACATTGTTTGACTGGATTATGGCATTCGCTTTCTCCTAAGACTTTTCCATCAACAGCTAGGCGTAGATCGGGATATTGGAATTCGTGATGATTCAACAAATGGGTTAACTTTTCCCAAGAAAACAACTGATTAAAGTTCTTGCTCTCTGTATTCGGAATATGGATGCCTTGTTCAGTCCAGTAAGTCTGAAAAAAATGTTCAATTCCATAGGGAGATAAGATTTTTTTTAAAGTTTCCATTTTTGTTCCTTATTAATCTTGATAAAATCAGTTTTTATTTCACACACAGATACCCATCCCCCCGTCGAGAGGGGACGGATATAGATGCAGCGCTGCTACTAGATGTTAGCTATTTTTTAGCCGTCGCCGCCATCTCCACCTTCTTGGGCAAGACCAAGTGCAGAGCTAGACTTTGATGGAGTATAGACGCTGGTTTGCGGACCAACTTCTTTTACTTCAACTGCAATCCGACCTGCACTTTTTTCATGCAAGTTGTCCGTTTTGCGTTGCTCTGCCACTTTTGGCTGTACTGACATGTTTTCAACCTCCTAAGTTTCATGGTTGACAACACCCTTGAGAGGTGCTGTCTCTTGGTTAGAAGCTTCTATTTTTGATGATATGCAATTTCAACAAAAGCCTGTTGTCGCAAACGGATTTTTTTTTGTCTGATCGGGATCTTTTTGACGATGACGATATAGACCCCTAGCAAAATCCGCTTCCATACTCTTCACTAAAATTTTTCTGCATAGGCATTTCTGGGGTAAAAACATTACCTAATCACCCCCCTCAGGTTGGAGATGATGGTCACTCTAAATGCAGTAAATAACTATGTGGCAGGTAAATGATTTGGTCAAGGTATTCATTCTCAAATCAAAATTCGGCAAGGAAAATTAGTTCATCAACATTTTCACCAAAGCTCAATTTAGGATTGAGAATAAAAATTCCTGGCACGTGATGACCTTCGGCGATGTGGTTAGCTAAGTGAACGGGCATGGATATGCGATTATTTGTCACCAACACCAACCCATACTCCTCGCACCATTTCAGAATTTCTGGATCTAAAGTGCCGAATGAGGGAGCGCCTGGTTCGCCAACCACCCAATTGACTAGTTCAAAATTGCATCGAGTGAGTGGAGTTTTGTAGCCGGGATCTACGTTTTCATCCAGCAGATATTTGAGAGTCATGCGCTCTCTTTTCGGCTTCTTTTTGGGTTCTCAACTTTCGCAACCGTAGCGCTGATGGGGAGGGGGTGAGTTGTTGAGCTTTCAGTTGTTGGTGATGCCATTCTAGCCACTTGGCAACATACTTACTGACAGCTTTCTTGTTATCTAAATAATAGAGGATAATGGCATATACTTGTTATCTAGTGAGGGAGAGATAAGTTTGGGTAATTTCTTCAGGAGTGCGATCACGATGGATAAAATCGTAGAGAACAGTTTCAATTCCCACTTCTAGTGCCTTTGATACGAATATCATCGGGAGGCAGAAAGTCGAAATAATCTTCTAATTGCATTGCTCAATTTTCACCTATTGCTTGACCTGAGTTTCAGCATCATCAAGAATTTTGGTTTGGGATTTTGGATGCGTCCCTTCTCCGGCAGTCCTTAGTCCGTAGTCGGTAGTCCTGTTTTGGCTAACGCTCACAAAGCTTTACTAATAACTAATGACTGTTGACTAATGACTAACTAAAATTGTCAAATTATTAATCCAAAATCGAGTGATATATTGCTTTTGACTCTGCCAACTAGTCTAATGCAAGCTCGTTCTATAAGACTTAGGCGTGATCCCAAATTGTCGCTTGAACGCATGACAGAAGCGACTCTGGCTAGCATAGCCGACAGCACGCGCCACGCTAGCAACACTCAGCCCTTGCTCTGCCAATAGTTGTTTAGCCATCTCCATGCGGTGAGCCAGCAAACACCCGAATACAGTCGTCCCAAAAACCTCACGAAAGCCTCGCTTCAGCTTGTAATCATTGAGTCCTACCTGCTGCGCCAACTCTTGCAACGAGGGGGGAAACTCTAGGTTTTGGATTAAAATCTCTTTAGCATGATGCAGCCGTTCCATGTCATCGGCTTGAACAATGCTTGATTTTGCGGACTTTTTGTCATTATCCACCCATTGAGTTAATTGTAAGGCGAGCAGTTCCAAGGTTTTGCTTTCAAGGTACATCCGTTTTGTCATCCCTTGGTAGGGGCAGCTCAGGATTTGCTGCAAGGCAACCTGCATGGCGTGGGTTGTCACTCCCAAAGGCTGGTGGAAACGCTGCACGGAGTTATTTTCAATTAGCTGCTGTAATTGATTCGGTAAAGATTCAAAGCTTGTACTAAAAGCCCTGAAAATGTCAAGTTGTATGCTGATTCTGACTAGATGTAACCGCTGTTTGGGCTGCCACTGCTCAATTTCTTCGATATCTGGGAGAAAAAACAGATAGTTTTGACCACCACCTTCCTCATAATCGCCTTTCACACCTTGAACGCCGGGAGTAAGTACCCTGTGACTTCCGGAAAGATAAAATTTGGAAATTAGTGGCTTGGACGCAGAGTGCAGAGACTCTATGCTGAATGGCTTGTAGTAATGATTATCGATAATTTCCAGATGGAGTCCGGGGCGTAGCTCCACCATCTGACAAAAATTGTTACTAAATCGGTGCTGGTACTTCTGGATTAAATCGAATCCGTTACAATTACGGACAACCTCTCCCCTTTCGATACTTTCTTGCCGCAGTTCGCGCCACTCTGCGCGTGTCAGAGTTTTCGTCATTTTATTGATGTCTAGTTAGACTAAGTCCCAACAAGCTAGTAGTATTTCCGCAAAAAGATGAGATTTTTTTGCATTAACACTAAACTATAGCGGAAATCTGGTTTTTTGTTAAGGCAATTTGTGAGACATTAGCGGCGCGATCGCTTCGATATCGTAGTGCAGAGTAATCGCTAAACCCGTGCCACTCAGCAAATGATAATGACACCCTTCAAGGCGATCAGGGATTTTAGTTCGCTTTCCCTACCATTTTCCCTTGCTGGCATAGATAAATCACCTTGAGGTTCCATAATACTCACCATAATCACTCAACAGGGGCAGCAGAGAGCGGGCAAAATGGGATAAAACCATCTTTATTTCCTGCCTGTACTCGAAATGTCTGGAGTGAACTCGAAGTATTTATACGACTTTCCTTCCCTACCGTTGATCAATTGGGAAAGACTAGCTTACGAGTACGCCACCCCAGCACGGCAAACTAGAGTTGCAGAACCGGGAGGATCTTACCAGTCCCCACCCTCAGGAACCCCCAGAATTCCGCCCTCGATTCAACTGCGGCAGTATCAGCGCCAAGCCGTTTCAAGCTGGTTTTCCAACCAAGGGCGGGGCACCCTGAAAATGGCAACCGGAAGTGGCAAAACAATCGTGGCATTAGTGATCGCCACCGAACTCTATCAAAAAATCGGCTTGCAAGTCATACTGGTAGTTTGCCCTTACCGTCACCTTGTCACTCAATGGGCGCGAGAATGTGAGAAATTCCACCTTAAACCCCTCCTCGCCTTTGAAAGCGTTCGCACCTGGCAACGTCAACTGTCCACCCAACTCTATAACCTTCACTCCGGTAGCCAGCCTTTTCTCACTCTCATCACGACTAACGCCACCTTGATGGCATCGGGGTTGCAATCCCAACTGAAGTTTTTCCCCGATAAAACCCTCATTGTGGGAGACGAGGCACATAATCTCGGTTCGCGTCGCTTAGAAGAAAGTCTCCCCCGCAACATCGGATTACGTCTTGCCCTTTCTGCTACTCCCCAACGCTACTTTGACAACGAGGGAACCGAAGCAATCTTTAATTATTTCGGCGCGGTATTACAGCCAGAATTCACCCTCGCAGACGCAATTCGCCAAGGGGCATTAGTGCATTACCTTTACTATCCCATCTTGGTAGAACTCACCGAATCGGAAACCCTTGCTTACGCCAAACTCACTAAGCGGATTGGCTGGGCACTTAACGATAATGACGATTGGGCGAGCAATGATACTTTAACATCACTATTAATGCAGCGATCGCGCTTAACAGGTGCAGCCGCGAACAAGCTAGAAGCACTGCATCAACTTATGTCTGGGCGCTTGTATACTAGCCACACCCTCTTCTACTGCGGCGATGGTGATGTCGAGACAGATATTTCCCACTACAATCGCCAACTGGCAGCCGTTACCCACCTTTTAGGAACCCAACTAGGCTATCGCGTCAACACCTATACTGCCGAAACTTCCCTCGAACAGAGAGAAGAAATACGCAGACAATTTGAAAGCGGCGAGTTGCAAGGATTAGCCGCCATTCGTTGTTTAGATGCATTCGTTGTTTAGATGAAGGTGTGGATATCCCAGCGATTCAAAACGCCGTAATTTTAGCCAGCACAGGCAACCCCCGCCAGTTTATTCAACGCCGAGGACGAATTTTGCGCCCTCATCCCGGCAAGGAACGCGCCACCCTATTTGACATGATTGTCATGCCACCCAATTTAGAACGCGAAACTTGGGAAGTAGAACGCAATCTGCTACGCAAAGAATTGAAACGCTTTATCGAGTTTGCCGACTTAGCGGATAATGCAGCAGAAGCGAGAACTCAATTATTTGCACTCCAAGAAAAATATCAACTGCTAGATTTATGAATAAGAAGGCAAGAGGCAAAGGGCAAAAGGGCTAACGTTTACTTTAGCCTTTAGTTTCTTATTGTTTACTTAAGCCTTTAATATGAGTGCCTTCTTTACAATCCTAGTTATTTTAATCTCCTTTTATGTGATGACAAACGAACCCAACTTTAACAACGCACAAGAACCCATCACGGAAGCCTCTCCCGAAGTTCACCAAATCCTTGAGCGAACTTTGCAAGTTGAAAAAGATAAAATTCATCTAAAAACGCCTCGTAATATTAACGAAGATATCCTCAAAATTATTAAAGAAGTTATTCAATGAAGCTAATTTCGTTCAGACTTTGCAACTTTCGTCAGTTCCATGGCAAAACTCCAGAAATTATCCTTGCCCGTAACGAAGGCAATACCACTATCATTCACGGTAATAACGGTGCAGGAAAAACCACCCTACTGAATGCCTTCACTTGGGTACTCTACGAAAAATTTACCGCTGCATTTGCCTCCAGCGAACAACTGGTAAACAAACGAGCAATTACAGAGGCAGTTCCGGGAAAATCAGTAGAATGCTGGGTGGAAATTACTTTCGAGCATGATTACAAACGTTACCAGTTGAAGCGCCAATGCTATGCCCGCAGAGGAGAAACAATTGATTATACTCCCACTCAAATCTTCATGCTGGTGGCAGGAGACGATGGGCGTTGGATGCCGCCGATGCAACAGCCAGAAGATATAATTGGACAGATTTTACCGGAAACTTTACATCAGTATTTTTTCTTTGATGGAGAACGTATCGATCACATTATTCGCTATGAAAAGAAGACAGAAATTGCTGAAGCAACCAAGGAACTTTTAGGAATTAAAGTTTTAGAGCGCTCTGTGGAACATTTAAAGAAAGCAAAGCGGACGCTGGAAGAGGAACTAAAGGCAATTGGCGATACAGAAACTCAGCAATTATTACAAGCGCAATATCAACTGGAACAAGAGCGCGATCGCCTACATCAGCGTCAACAGGAAATTCTCCAAGAAATTGCACGCCAAGAAGAATTTAAGAAGACAATTAGTGATCATTTACTCGAACTTAATAGTGCCGAAAAGGTACAGCAATTTAAAAACCAACTAGAAGCGCAAGAAAAATCGACTCAACAAAACCTAGTCCAAGCCAAGAAAGCCTTAAAACAGGCAATCTCTACCCGTGGCTATACCGTTTTCTTATCAGATATAACTGCCCAATTCCATACTCTTGTGGACGATTTACGGGAGAAAGGCGAGTTACCTGCGGGAATTAAACAGCAGTTTGTTAATGAATTGTTAGAGCGGAAACGTTGTATCTGCGGCACGGAATTAACAGAAGAAAGCCATGCTCATCAGATGGTGGAGGCTTGGAAAGAAAGAGCGGGAATTGCAGAGGTAGAGGAAGCAGCAATTCGCATGGAAACTCAAGTAGGAGAACTGGAAAAACAAGCACCGGAATTTTGGCAAGAAGTTGACAGTCAGCAAGCCCAGATCAATCACTTGCGAACTGAACTAGGGCGAATCGAAAATGAACTAGATGAAGTTAAAAATAAGCTGAGAGCTTACCCAGATGAAGATATTCAGAAGTTACAAAAGCAACTGGATGCCGCAGAAGAGACTATCCGAGAATCAAGTTTAGAGCAAGGCAGAAACCAACAAGAAATTGAGCGCCTTACTGCTGAATTTGAGGAAAAAGGCAAGCAAATTGCCAAGCATCAAATGAAAGAAGAAAAACAACTCCTAGCTCGGCGGCGCATTCAAGCCACTCAAGAATCGATAGAGCGGTTTATAGAAGTAAAAGCACGCATAGAGCAGCAGTTCCGCGCTTCTTTGGAAAAACGAGTACAGGAAATATTTGCCTCGATTTCCTTTACCCCCTATCTACCCAAGCTCAGTGAAAAGTATGAGCTAACCCTAGTAGAAAATACTGCTGAAAAAGAAGCATCTGTTGCTGCATCAACTGGGGAAAATCAGATTCTTAGCCTCTCATTCATCGGCGGCATTATTGATCGAGTTCGGGAGTGGAGTCAGCGAAATACTCTCATGGGACCTGATAGTAGCACATTCCCAGTAGTGATGGATTCTCCGTTTGGAAGTTTGGATGAAATCTATCGGCGGCAAGTCGCAAGTTCGATTCCGAAGCTAGCGAATCAGTTAGTTGTTTTGGCGACAAAAACTCAATGGCGAGGCGAAGTTGCCCAAGAAATGGCAGACTATCTTGGCAGAGAGTACGTTTTGGTTTATTACTCTCCCAAGCCAGATTGTGAAGAAGATGCGATTGAAATCAATGGGATTCGCTATCCGTTAGTGCAGCGCAGTGCTAACGAGTTTGAATACACCGAAATTATCGAGGTAAAGCGTGATGGCTAGTTCTTCCCCACAAACCACATTAAGTCTGTCATTGTTTTTGAAAAATGGTATTACCCCAAACGTTTGACGTGATGATTGAAGATTTAGTGGAAATTCTGGAAGAGTAGGTGATCGCACCGTCGATGTAGATGCCATAAAAAATCCCCCACCGAAAGGCAGGGGATTTTCTTTTCGTTACCTATCGTTACCTACAACAGGCTAGGTTTCAGCGAAAGCGTCAACCAAATTTACTCGCTGTCGAGGCAATCAGGAAAGCCGCGTAGGTGAGGATGTAACCCACCGAGAAGTGAGCTAAACCAACCAAACGACCTTGGACGATGGACATGGCAACAGGCTTGTCCTTCCAGCGAACCAGGTTCGCCAAAGGAGTCCGCTCGTGCGCCCAAACCAGCGTTTCGATCAACTCTTGCCAGTAACCTCGCCAGGAGATTAGGAACATGAAACCAGTCGCCCAAACCAGGTGTCCAAACAGGAACATCCAAGCCCAGACAGATAGGTTATTCATGCCGAAGACGTTGTATCCGTTGATTAACTGGGCAGAATTGAGCCAGAGGTAATCCCGCAGCCAGCCCATGAGATAGGTGGAAGACTCGTTGAACTGAGCAACGTTGCCTTGCCAAATGCCCAGATGCTTCCAGTGCCAGTAGAACGTTACCCAGCCTATGGTATTCAGCATCCAGAACACAGCCAGGTAGAAGGAGTCCCAAGCGGAGATGTCGCAAGTTCCGCCGCGACCAGGTCCGTCGCAGGGGAAGCTATAGCCGAAGTCTTTCTTATCCGGCATGAGCTTGGAACCGCGAGCATCCAATGCGCCTTTAACCAGGATTAGGGTGGTGGTGTGCAAACCAAGCGCGATCGCGTGGTGAACCAAGAAGTCACCAGGACCAATCGTCAAGAACAGAGAGTTAGTCCCGCTGTTGATTGCATCTAGCCAACCTGGTAGCCAGGCAGCACCCGCATTGGAGGCAAGGCTATCGGGATTGGACAACAGAACATCCATTCCATACAGCGCCTTACCGTGAGCAGCTTGGATGAACTGAGCAAAGACTGGCTCGATCAGAATTTGCTTTTCTGGTGTTCCGAAGGCGACGACCACGTCATTGTGGACGTACAGACCCAGCGTGTGGAAACCCAGGAATAAGGAAACCCAGCTCAGATGAGAGATAATCGCCTCTTTGTGCTTTAGCACCCGGTCGAGAACATTCCCCTTATTTTGCTCCGGGTCGTAGTCTCGTACCAAGAAGATGGCACCGTGGGCAAACGCTCCCACCATGATGAAACCAGCAATGTACTGGTGATGGGTATAGAGGGCTGCCTGGGTCGTGAATGCCCTTCCCATGAAGGCGTAGGGCGGCAGGGAGTACATGTGCTGCGCCACCAGGGAAGTGGCTGTACCCAATGCTGCTAGTGCTAACGCCAACTGGAAGTGCAGGGAGTTGTTGATGGTGTCATACAATCCCTGGTGCGGCAGGTTAAACTGACCTTCGGTCTCTTTGCCAAAGAAATTCTTGGCATTGAGCATCTCCTTGATGCTGTGACCAATCCCGAAGTTGGTCCGATACATGTGACCGGCGATGATAAAGATGACCGCGATCGCCAAGTGGTGATGCGCCATATCCGTCAGCCACAGGGACTCCGTTTGGGGATGGAAGCCACCTAAGAAGGTCAGAATTGCCGAGCCAGCACCTTCGGAGGTTCCGAAAATATGGTTCGCCGTATCCGGGTTTTGGGCGTATGCTCCCCAATTCCCCGTAAAGAACGGCGCTAACCCTTCTGGGTGTGGCTTCACGGAAAGGAAGTTTCCCCAACCCACGTGCTGCCCCCGAGATTCGGGAATCGCCACGTGAACCAAGTGACCAGCCCAAGCTAAAGAGCTGACGCCGAACAGACCAGCTAAGTGGTGGTTCAGGCGAGGTTCAGCGCTCTTGAACCAGGAGAGGCTAGGACGGAACTTGGGTTGTAAGTGCAGCCATCCGGCAAACAGGAACAGTGCCGAAAGCAGCAAGAGGAACACCGACCCCATGTAGAGGTCACTGTTTTCCGTCATACCAATGGTGTAGAACCAGTGATAAACCCCAGAGTAAGCAATATTTACCGGGTTAGCAGCACCCCCTTGGGTGAAAGCATCGACTGCCGGGTCGCCGAAGTGAGGGTCCCAAATTGCGTGAGCAATGGGACGGACATTGAGCGGATCTTTGATCCACTGCTCGAAGTTACCTTGCCAGGCGACGTGGAACAGGGTGCCAGAAGTCCACAGAAAGATGATGGCGATGTGACCAAAATGGGAGGCAAAAATCTTTTGGTAAAGATTCTCCTCGGTCATGCCATCGTGGCTTTCAAAATCGTGAGCTGTGGCAATCCCGTACCAGATCCGACGGGTTGTCGGATCTTGAGCTAGGTCCTGGCTAAATTTTGGAAATTTAGTGACCATATCTCTTTAGGAATTCTCCTCGCTAGTAAATGAGGTTAAAGCTGTCATCTTTGGCTATCTCCTGGAACCGAAGTTCCAGGAAGTAAGGGTCTCAACTCGGCAATGCGAGTTTGCCCATTTTATGGCACGACTCATCCCACCGCGATTATTCGCGCCAGGAAAAACGCCCAAATCGTAACAATCGATCCCAGGAGGTAGTGAGCTACCCCAACAGCCCGTCCTTGAATGATACTCATCCCGCGAGGCTGGATAGCTGGGGCAACTTTCAGCTTGTTGTGCGCCCAAACAATGGACTCAATCAGTTCTTGCCAGTAGCCGCGACCACTGAACAGGAACATCAAGCTGAAGGCAAAGATGAAGTGACCGCCTAGGAACAGCAAGCCGTAAGCTGAGAGTTCTGAACCATAGGAATTGATCACCTGAGCCGACTGCGCCCATTGGAAATCGCGCAGCCAACCGTTAATTGTGATGGCGCTGGTAGCAAAGTTACCAGCAGTGATGTTAGACACTGTGCCATCGGGGGCTACCGTTCCCCAGACATCTGATTGCATTTTCCAGCTAAAGTGGTAAACCACAATCGACAGGGAGTTAAACATCCAGAACAGCCCCAGGAAGACGTGATCCCAGCCCGAAACTTGGCAAGTACCGCCGCGACCGGGACCGTCGCAGGGGAAGCGGAAGCCTAGCTCGGACTTGTCGGGAATCAGACGAGAGTTGCGAGCAAACAGCACACCCTTGAGCAGAATTAGGGCAGTGACATGGATGGTGAACGCATGGATATGGTGCACCATGAAGTCTGCCGTTCCCAGCTCAATGGGCATCATGGCTACCTTCCCCCCGACTTCTACCACACCGCCACCGAAGGCATAGCTAGCAGGTTCTGCTGCATTAGGAGCAGTTGCCCCTGGCGCAAGGGTATGAAGATTTTGAACCCACTGGGCAAATATGGGCTGGAGTTGAATCGCCGTATCCGAGAACATGTCTTGAGGGCGACCCAAAGCTCGCATGGTGTCGTTGTGGACATAGAGACCGAAGCTATGGAAGCCCAGGAAGATGCAGACCCAGTTCAGGTGAGAAATGATCGCATCTCTGTGGCGCAGGACTCGGTCTAAGAGATTATTGACATTATTAGCCGGGTCGTAATCTCGCGTTAGGAAAATCGCCCCGTGAGCCCCAGCGCCAACCACCAGGAAGCCGCCAATCCAGATGTGATGGGTAAATAGGGACAACTGCGTGGCATAATCGGTTGCCATGTAGGGGTAGGGCGGCATGGCATACATGTGATGCGCCACGATAATCGTGAGCGAACCGAGCATCGCCAGGTTAATTGCTAACTGGGCGTGCCAGGAGTTAGTCAGGGTTTCATAGAGACCCTTATGACCTTCACCAGTAAAGGGACCTTTATGAGCTTCCAGAATCTGCTTGATGCTGTGCCCGATGCCCCAGTTGGTGCGGTACATGTGACCTGCGATGATAAACAGAACCGCGATCGCCAAGTGGTGGTGCGCCGTATCGCTCAACCACAAGCCACCCGTTTGTGGGTTTAAGCCACCCTTGAAGGTAAGGAAGTCGGCGTACTCTCCCCAATTCAGGGTGAAAAACGGTTTTAAGCCCTGAGCAAAACTGGGATACAGCTCTGCCATCAAACTCTTATTCAAGATGAATTCGTGGGGCAGGGGAATGTCTTCTGCTGCTACCCCACTATTCAAGAGCTTGTTCACTGGCAGAGCAACGTGAATCTGGTGCCCCGCCCAAGACAGGGAACCAAGACCGAGCAATCCGGCTAAGTGGTGGTTCAGCATCGACTCCACGTTCTGGAACCACTCCAGTTTGGGAGCGCGCTTGTGATAGTGGAACCAACCAGCAAACAGCATCAGTGCAGCCATTACCAACCCGCCGATCGCGGTGCAGTAAAGCTGGAAGCTACTGGTGAAACCGGAAGCTCGCCAGAGATAGAAGAAACCAGAGGTGATCTGGATTCCCTGGAACCCGCCACCCATTTCGCCGTTGAGAATTTCTTGACCGACAATTGGCCACACCACTTGGGCACTAGGCTTAATGTTGGTGGGATCGCCTAGCCAAGCTTCGTAGTTGGAGAAGCGAGCGCCATGAAAATACATGCCGCTCAGCCAGATGAAAATAATCGCTAAGTGACCAAAGTGAGCACTGAAGATTTTCCGAGAAACATCTTCTAAGTCACCTTGACTATCAAAATCGTGAACCTCGGAGTGAAGGTTCCAAATCCAGGTTGTGGTTTTGGGACCCTTTGCCAGGGTGCGGTCAAAGTGACCCGGTTTCGCCCACCTCTCAAAGGAAGTCGACACCGGATTTTTATCTACCGCTACCCTGACTTTTTCCTCTCTTTCCGGAGGACTAGTCGTCATATAGGCTCTCCTCTCTAGACAATTAAGAAAACATTTCCCAAGGGAAATCGTTTTTGAAGCAACAAACGCAAGCAATCACTGCGATTTGGAAGCAAGCGGATGCCCGTTCTGATATTAAAAGGAACACCTTACTTGTAAATCATAGAGCTGTTTTACCGAAGCTGTGGCGGGGATTTAACAATATTTAAAATCGGCTCAACACTTGACAGAGTCAAGCTTCTAAGCTCAACTACCCTGCAGACAAGTCAACTCAAACTGACCATTTTTAAACAAAACGCAACAATTCGTTAAGCGGTGAGGAGTTCCTAAAACTCGTAACGTACTTTTGCCTTCTAGAATGAGCATGTGGATCGTAACAGGAGGGGATTGCGTGTTGGTGACGATGTTTGTAAGGGTGACGCTGTCGTGTTTAATGGTAGTCGTTTTGAGCTGGGGATTGAGCGGTTGTGGCGATCACAGCGACACTTCCGAGCCATCCGAGACTGGACTAGCCTCGCAAGCCGCGCAGGCAGCACAAATCGCCGAAGTTGCTCCTCCCCCAGTCTTTCAACAACTTCGCCCAAGCCTAGACAGCTATCAGCCTCAGGTGACAATTCTCACCCCAGAAGCTAACCAAGTGCTCGAAGACACCACCGTGAGTGTGCAAGTCCAACTCCAGGACTTACCCACCTTTAAAGACGCAGAATTAGAGATGGGACCCCATCTGCACGTCATTTTAGACGATCAACCCTATCGAGCCGTTTACGAGCCAGACCAACCGATTGTCTTTGAAGACCTTTCCCCTGGAACCCACACCCTGCGGGTATTCGCGTCCCGTCCTTGGCATGAAAGCTTCAAAAACGAGGGAGCCTATGACCAAAGGACATTTCACCTCTTTACAGAAACCCACAAAAATACCCCTGACCCCTCCAAACCACTGCTTACCTACAGCCGCCCCAAGGGCAGCTATGGAGCCGAGCCGATCATGCTCGACTTCTATCTTGCCAACGCACCGCTACGCCTAGTCGCTCAGGAAAATCCAGACAATAACATTATCGATTGGCAAATTCGAGTGACTGTTAATGGTCAGAGCTTTTTGCTCAATGACTGGTTGCCTGTTTACTTGGAAGGCTTCAGGCAAGGCACTAACTGGGTGCAACTCGAATTTCTAGACGAGGAGGGCAATCTAGTAGAAAATGCCTTCAACAACACGGTGCGGTTGATCACCTACGAATCTGGTGGTCAAGATAGCCTCTCGAAGCTGGTGCGAGGCGAACTCTCAGCAGAAGCAGCGCGTGGAATTGTCGATGCCAGCTATAGCGCCCAGCCCACTCCCCAGGTAGAGGAGCAGAGGAGCAGAGGCGCAGAAGAAAAAGACGCGCAGACGCGAGGACCCGGGGACGCGGGGACGGAAGAAACCTCCCCATCCCAAGATGTAGAATCGAGCGCTCCCACCGAAGCGAAACCAACCGATGAACCCCGTGGCGAAAAGCGGCTGACTCCTGAGAAACCAACTACGCTACCAGAAATCATCGAAGAGTCACCTTCACCAGAGCCAAAGGAAGAAGATTCTCAGGACAAATCCTCTCAATCAGATCAATCAGAATCGAGTGAGCTGGTTCCGAATTCGGCAACGCCCTCGGAAGCTGGCGAGAGTGGTGAAGTAGGAAAGCAAAAGCCCTCGGCTGAAGCACCGGGGAACTATAGCAGTTTGCGAGTTCCCGAGGTACACCTTGACTGAAATCAGGCAAAGGGGAGCATGTTAAAGGAAATCTCCCTTTACCCCAAAACCCTTCCCAATTGGTCATTTTATCTTGTGAAGCAACAAAAGCGCCTTAAAACCCCTGCCCCTCCAACGTTCAAGCAGATGTCAACTACGATACAGTGAAGCTATCGCGCTTGCTGCCCAACCTTATTTTTGATCAAAATGTGGCAACCATGCCGCAAATTGGTATTGCAGGGCTTGAGTTTGCTTGATTGTTGACGCAGTATTTTTTCTCTTCCCTAGTGACCCCAAAATCGCTAAACTACAAGTGTGATTGGATTGACAAACTCGATATTATGAGCGTAGTTAGCCAAGTTATTCTTCAAGCAGACGACGAACTTCGATATCCCAGCACCGGTGAACTCAAAAGCATCGATGCATTTTTAGAAACTGGTGAGCAGCGGATTCGGATTGCCCAAACCCTAGCAGAAAACGAAAAAAAGGTTGTAGACCAAGCAAGTAAACAACTCTGGCGTAAACACCCCGAATACATTGCTCCTGGTGGAAATGCTTATGGCGAGCGTCAAAGGTCGCTTTGCATAAGGGATTACGGCTGGTACTTGCGGCTGATCACCTACGGTGTCCTAGCAGGCGACAAGGAACCGATTGAAAAAATCGGTCTAGTGGGAGTGAGAGAAATGTACAATGCTCTCGATGTCCCGGTTCCTGGAATGGCTGATGCAATTACTTGTCTCAAAGAAGCTTCTTTGGAGTTACTCAGTGCAGAGGATGCCTCAGAAGCAGCTCCCTACTTTGATTACATCATTCAAGCGATGTCTTAGTTCTAACGTTTAGCTACCGTCGGCTATCGGTTCTGGGAGTGGAAGGTAATGGCTAAGATTATCTCTCTGGATGAGGGCTGATAGCTGACAAGGCTAAGAAGATTAGCCCACCTTCGCTATTGTTCTGATTAGTCTCGCAAATAACAAACATAAACGAATGCAGCAAACGATAGAACTAACGCAGCAAAATCAGCAGGTTCATCGCACCGTTTTGGATAACGGCATCACTGTGCTGTTAGTCGAAAATTCCGCCGCTGATATTATTTCTGGTCGCATTTTTCTAAAAAATGCTGGGGCAAGGGGAGAATCCAGAAAAAAAGCCGGATTAGCTCACCTATTGTCTACTGTGTTGACCAAAGGAACCCAGCAGCTTTCAGCAGAAGAAATTGCAGATCGCGTCGAATCAGTTGGGGCAGGTCTCGGCGCAGATGCCGCTGCGGATTACTTTTTACTCACTCTGAAGACAGTCTCTGCTGATTTTAGCGAAGTTTTGCAGTTGCTTGCCGAAATTATGCGATCACCCACCTTCCCAGAAGCGGAAGTGGAACTAGAGAGAAACTTTACTCTCCAAGATATTCGTCAAGCGCAAGAACAACCTTTCAGCGTCGCTTTCGATCAGCTTCGGCAGGGGATGTATCCCCATCACCCCTATGGAGTTTCCCTTATAGGCACTGAAGAGACAGTCGCTGGGCTTACTCGCGCTGAAATGCAGCAATACCATCAAACTTATTTTCGCCCTGATAATCTTGTTATTAGCCTCTCAGGTCGCCTAACCCCAGAAGAAGCAACTACAGTCGTCGAGCGAGTATTTGGCGATTGGCAATTTCCCAACGCACCGCTTCCCTCTCCGCAACTGCCTGCCTTAACGCCTCATCCGTGCCAGAAAAGCACACCGCAAGACACCCAACAGTCGATTGTGATGTTGGGCTATCTTGCATCCTCTGTGCATAATGCCGACTATCCCGCCCTGAAGTTGTTGAATAATTACCTTGGTAATGGTCTTTCCAGTCGGTTGTTTGTGGAACTGCGGGAAAAGCGAGGCTTGGCTTATGAAGTTTCTGCTGTTTATCCCACCCGTTTAGATCCTTCCCAGTTTGTCGTCTACATGGGCACCGCGCCGGAAAATACCGATACTGCCGTAGCTGGTTTAGCTCAAGAACTCGAGCGCCTCTGCACCACTCCACTCACGCCAGAGGAACTGAAAGCTGCCCAAAATAAGTTACTCGGTCAGTACGCCCTAGGTAAACAAAGCAATGCCCAAATTGCCCAAATTTTCGGTTGGTATGAAACCCTAGGACTAGGAATTGAGTTTGACACTCACTTCCAGCAAAATGTTGCCAATGTCACTCCTGAGATGGCACAGCAAGTCGCTCGCCGCTATTTCCAGATTGAACCTTATCTCTCTTTAGTGGGTCCAGCGGGAGCTGTAGAGGGACAAGGGGAGCAGAGGAGCAGAGGAACAGAGGAGCAGAGGAGCAGAGGAAAATAAACCAGGAACCTGCAACCTGCAACCGATAATGGGCGTTTACACCCTAGAGCAACTGCAAACTATGATCGCTGCTTATCCCGGCCAGTGGCGACCCTTAGTCTTCACAAACGGCTGCTTTGACCTTTTGCACGTCGGTCACGTGCGCTATTTAAAAGCAGCCCGATCCTTGGGGCAATCGCTTGTGGTGGGAATCAATAGCGATCACTCTGTCAAAACAATTAAGCCTCCCCAAACAGGATTCCCGCCTCGACCAATCATCGACGAACATCAGCGAGCAGAAATCCTTGCTTCCCTCAAACCCGTCGATGGAGCGATAATTTTTTCAGAAACCACTGCCATGCCCCTAATCGAAGCCCTCCAGCCTGAAATCTATGCCAAAGGAGGCGATTACACCCCCTCACCCCTCCCAGAAGCCCCAGCCGTTCGAGCCTATGGAGGACAAATCGAGTTAGTGAAAGTAGAAATCCCCACCTCTTCCACCGCCATCATTCAGCGCATCCTTCCATAGTTTCTTGGCGTTCTTTGTGTCTTGGTGGTTCACTCGCTCTCTCGACTCCCTTCTACACTTATATGGTTGTCCTAGGCAACCCTTAACCCCTACGTTAATAACTGCAATCATCTACGAGCGATTGTTTTATGAGTAACTCCCATACCGCTTCCGTCCAAGACATCGCCGAATTACGTCGCCAGTTTCAATCCGAGTCAGAAAAAAATCAACTCCAGCTCGTCCCTAAACTCATCAGTGCTGGCGAACCGGGATTAGAAGTGTTGATAGAATTTTTGCAGAACCATAATTCCTCAGCTAACCTCGTCGCTGGTAAAGCCTACCAAGCTCTCTATCAAGCAAATACTTCCAAAACTCAAACATTTCTGCAAACCTACTTTCCCGATGGTGTTGTGCCACTGCAATCGGAGCGCAACATTGACTACCAGCCATTGCAGCAGTTACTCGCCCAACAAGACTTTCAGGCAGCCGATCGCCTCACCTTACAAAAACTCTGCGAACTAGCTGGACCCGCAGCCGTCCAGCGAAAGTGGCTGTATTTCACCGAAGTCGAAAACTTCCCCACAACTGATTTGCAAACCATCGATGCTCTCTGGTTCCTTCACTCAGAAGGGAAATTTGGCTTTTCTGTGCAGCGGAAAATTTGGCTATCTGTAGGCAAGGACTTCTCGAAGCTGTGGCCCAAAATTGGCTGGAGAACTGACAAGGGCTGGACTCGCTATCCCAACGGATTTACCTGGGATCTCAGCGCCCCGAAGGGTCATCTTCCTTTGTCTAATCAGCTACGAGGAGTGCGCCCCTTTGCTTCCTTAATGTCTCATCCTGCCTGGACAAAGGAGTCGTGACCTAAGAATTTTGGATTTGGGATTTGGGATTAAGAATAACTACAGGTTTCCACTCTTGTATGGTGCAACCTCCCCCTGCTGCCCAAAAACCCCAACTTAGTATGAGATTGTCTTGGGAGCGAATATAGTCTAGAGTTTGAACTCGGAGTATTAATCCTCGATGGGGAGGGCAAACCATGAACTCTGCCTGGGCTAGATTTGCGTTTTTGGATTTGTCCCTGTATCGGTGGCGGAGAGCGAGTTATTTACACCAACCGGTGGGGCTTTTGCGGCATTGGCGGCAGGGAAGCTGGCTACTGCAATGGGCGGAGCCAATTGGGGCATTGCTCATTAGCTTAGTGTTTGCCCTAGGACCCTTTGTTTCCACCAGTTTAATTGGGGTTCTGCTGTTGGCTGGTGCTGCTTACTGGGTGTTGTTGACGCTCTCGGATGACGTGGCAGGAGTAACGCCAATTCACCTGTTAGTGCTGCTGTACTGGGGCATTGCCACCGTAGCAACCGCTTTCTCGCCAGTGAAGCAGGCAGCCTTCAAGGGTTGGGCAGAGCTAACGCTTTATTTGCTGCTATTTGCCCTTGCTGCCAGGGTACTGCGATCGCCTCACCTACGTAGCTGGATTGTAACGCTCTTTCTGCTGGTTGCGCTGGTTGTCAGTGTTTATGGGGCGCGGCAGGAGTTTTTTGGCGTGGAGCAGTTGGCAACCTGGACTGACCCGGACTCCAAGTTAGCAGGAAATACCAGGGTTTATAGCTATCTAGGCAATCCCAATCTTTTGGCAGGATACCTCTTGAGCGCGATCGCTTTTAGCGTTGCCGCTGTTTTCATTTGGCGGAGTTGGATGCAAAAAGCCTTGGCACTAACCATGGTTGTGGTTAATTTTGCCTGCTTGTATTTCACCGGCAGTCGCGGCGGCTGGGTGGGAATGCTGGCATTAATCTTGATTTTTCTGCTTTTGCTGCGCTACTGGTGGGATGCTTATTTGCCTCGCTTTTGGCGCAGGTGGTTGTTGCCGATAGTTTTCGGCGGCATGGCGGGATTAATCATCCTGGCAATGATATTTGTGGAACCCCTACGCCTGCGGGTGATGAGTATCTTTGCTTGGCGGGAGGATAGCAGTAATAACTTCCGCATCAATGTCTGGGCAGCGGTGTTTGATATGATTCGTGATCACCCCTTGATTGGCATTGGTTCTGGTCATGATGCCTTCAACAAAGTCTATCCCCTCTATCAGCGCCCTAACTACAATGCTCTGAGTGCTTATTCAATTTTTCTCGAAACTGCTGTGGAGACTGGTTTAATTGGGTTAGGCTTTTTTCTATGGCTAATTGCGGTCATCTTTAACCAGGGGATGCGCCGAATAGGGGAGATGCGCTCTTTAGCGAATCGGGAAGGGTTTTGGTTGATCGCCGCGATCGCAGCAATGGTAGGAATGCTCGCCCACGGTTTAGTAGATACGGTGTGGTATCGTCCTCAAATTAATAGTCTCTGGTGGTTAATGGTAGCGATCGTCGCTAGTTATTATCCCCACTGGCGGTCTTCAAGGGAGAGACGCGCAGACAAGGACACGGGGTTCGAGGAAACCTCGAACCCGTGAGATGTCCGTGCGGAGATGGGGTAACCAGGAGAGGGTAAGTGAGGAGTGAGGGGTTGCGACTCAAAGAGGTGAAGAGTGAGGGAGTGAGGAGGTAAATGGGCTTGTTTGCTCGAAGAATTTATTCCTATTTCCCACTCTGGAACGCTTTCACGCCCTCATGCTCTCACTGCTTCCCCAACCCTGTCACGCACTCACACCCTCACTTCTCCAAGTAAGTAACGCTCTATAACCTTCACAATCCGCTGTGCGGCGTAACCATCCCCAAACGGGTTAATTGCCCCTGCCATTGCCTGATAAGTAGTGGGATCGCTCAACAACTGACTCGCTGCCGCTACAATCTGCTTGGGGTCCACTCCCACCAGTTTAGCGGTTCCTGCCGCGATCGCTTCCTGTCTTTCGGTTGTTGCTCGCAGCACTAGCACGGGCTTTCCTAAGCTGGGCGCTTCTTCCTGTAAGCCACCCGAATCAGTAAGCAGTAAATAACAGTGCTGAATTGCTCCCACTAGCTGGGCATAGTCAAGCGATTCGCATAAAAAAGCGCGGGGATGATTCCCAAAAAAAGCTTGCATGGGTTCTCGAACAGTAGGATTGCGATGGAGGGGTAACAACAAAGCTGTATCAGGGAAGTGATCCAAAATCAGGCGAAATCCCTGAGCAATGTTTCGCAGCGGCTCTCCCCAGTTTTCTCGCCGATGGACAGTTGCCAGCAGGACGCGGTAATTTCCCCACTCTAAGCCAGGAACCGGACACTCAGGCTGACGCTGTGCCATTTCTAGCAAGGCATCAATCACGGTGTTTCCGGTGTGATGAATCTCCCCTGCCACCCCAGAATGCCTGAGATTTTCCACTGCCGCTTGCGTGGGTGCAAAATGAAGCTGAGTGAGTTGGGAAATCAAACGCCGATTTGCTTCTTCAGGATAGGGATTGAATAAATCATTAGAGCGCAAACCTGCTTCGACATGACCTATGGGAATTTTTTGATAAAACGCAGCTAAGGCAGCAGCAAAGGCTGTCGTGGTATCTCCCTGAACCAAAACCATGCTGGGGTGGATTTGCTTGAAGATCTTTTCTAGCCCCTGCAAACTGCCACTGGTAACATCACTTAAGGTTTGCCCCTCACGCATGATTTTTAAGTCTTGGTCAGCACTTAGCTCGAAAAGTTGCATAACCTGCTCAACCATTTCGCGATGTTGACCTGTTAACACCACATGCGCTTGGATTGTTTCGAAGCGGCGAAACTGCTGAATGACCGGAGCAAGTTTAATTGCTTCGGGACGAGTTCCTAGCGTGATGCCAATCGAGACAGTTGATGCATTCATTCTTATTCACTGTTGAGTAGAGCCGTTATTGCCGTGGCAAGTGAAGAGTAGCGATCGCAGCCCATTTGCTTTCGCCGTAGGTGTTAGGGAGAGTAAGGCAAGAATCGCGCTTGCGCCCGCAGCGATAATAGTACGATATAAGTCGCTACGACTGCATTTGCTCAACTGCATCTCTAGAATTGTCCAGTTTCTGCCATGCGAGATAAGCAATCTCTAGCCATCTGAGCGAATATCGAAAATAAAGAAAATTGCTAGGGGAAGTGTAATGAAAGCAGTGATATTCCACCAGTATGGTGATACGGAGGTCTTGCAGTATGCAGACGTAGAAAAGCCTCAAATTAAGAGCGACCAGTTGCTAGTTAAAGTTTATGCTAGCAGCGTCAACCCCATTGATTGGAAGATTAGGAAAGGAATGCTGAAAGTCTTGACGGGAAACCGATTCCCGATGGTGTTGGGGTTTGATGTTTCGGGAGAAGTGGTGGAACTCGGCGAGAAGGTAACTCACTATAAAAAAGGGGATTTGATCTATGCTCATCTGGCTCAGTTGACCAAAGGAACTTATGCTGAATATGCAGCCGTTTCTGCCCAGGCTGCTGCCTTCAAGCCCAATGCTATTACCCACGAACAAGCAGCCGCAACGCCGCTAGCAGCTCTGACTGCTTTGCAAGCTTTTCGGGATCAAGGCAAGATTCAGCAAGGGCAAAAGGTGCTGATTAACGGTGCTTCTGGCGGAGTAGGGACGTTTGCTGTTCAGATTGCCAAGGTTATGGGGGCGGAGGTGACGGGAGTTTGTAGTGAGAAAAATCTAGAATTGGTGAAAACGCTGGGCGCTGACTCTGTTATCGATTACACCCAGCAAGAGTTTACCAAAGATGTAGCGAAGTACGACATCATTTTCGATGTGGTGGGCGATCGCTCCTTGTCTCAATGTAAGCAGGTTTTGCAACCCCAAGGGGTTTACATCACTACCCAGCCTACTCCCGCAAGTTTACCCCAGATTTTTCTCACCCTACTTAGTCCTGGTCAAAAAGCTAAACTTATTGTCATGCGCTCTAGTGGCAAAGATCTACAATACCTCAAGAACCTCATCGAAGTCGGTAAAGTGCGACCAGTGATTGACCAGGTGTATCCGCTCTCGGAAGTGGCAGCGGCTCATGCTTACAGCGAACACGGACATGCAGTCGGCAAAATTGCGATTTCCGTTGCCAGTTAACTACTCCTAACGGTGGCGTAGCGACGCAGGAAGCATTTCAGGCTCGAAGGACACTTTCCTGCCGAGACTTGCTCTATGTTCCACTCCGGGTTCTACCTAGGAGCTGTGGTGTTATCAAAAGCGGATTTCCGTCGGTTTTTCCGATTTTTCAGTCCATAAACTGTACCCTTGAACCTCTCCCGTTAAAGCGTAAGCTTAACGGGAGATTCCTGCTTCAAGCTCTTGGCTAGGCTGATCGCCCCCGCTAGACCGCCTCCACAGGCTTTTTGTTTAATGTCCACGGGCGTTCCGACCGCAGACAGTCCTCTATCTCGAATTACTTTAGCACTGACTACATCTCTAGAGTTTGTATACCCACACTCAGGGCAGTGGTGAACTCTCATGCTAAGAGTCTTTTTACCAGTGTGTATCCCGCATTTAGAACACTCTTGAGAAGTCCCGTCTTTGTCTACTTTGGCAAAGTACACATCTCGCTTCCAACATACCCACTGCAAAATACCTACAAACTGCCCAAATCCAGCATCAGCAGAATGCTTAGACAACATTCCTCTCTGCCAAGTTCGAAAGTCTATATCCTCTGCAAATATCATCCCCGTGCCATCGCAAAGAGGATGAGCTAGCTTAAAGTGATCATCCTTGCGAGTATCAGAAATATGCTGGTGTAATCGAGCTATTTTACGATTGAGTTTGTGACGGTTATTTGACCCTTTCTTTTTGTTTTTTTTAACTTGCGTTGCAGTAATTTCAACTTGCGTTGCAGAGTCTTTAAAAACTTAGGTCGATTGTCTTCTACTCCATCACTGGTGGCTACAAACTTATCAAAACCTAAGTCTATTCCTAGAGAGTGTCCACTAGGGAAAAGTTGAGATACATTGACATTCAATTGAAGAAAAAATAAGACAAAATAACCAGAAGCTTTACGAATAACTCTGGCTTGCTTAACTTGAAATCACTCTGGAATTTTTCTCGATTTTATGAACTTTACAGACCCTACTTGAGGAAGGTTGATGTAATTATCTTGGATAACGTTTTTACCCAGTTGAGGATAAACGTAAGAGCGCATACGGTATTTGTTTTTGAAACGAGGGAATCCTAAGTTTTTCTTGTTCATATCAGCAAAAGCCCTGTCTAGACTCTTTAAAACCTGCTGGAGAAGTTGGGCATTTACCGATTTGAGGTTAGTGTTCACCTAAGTACAGGACAAAAAGTACCACCTCCAAAAACTGCTCGAATTTGCGATCCAAGTTGAGCACGATAAGAGCGGAGATAGTCAACTCCATAGCGAAAAAGGCTTTTGGCTCTGCGACCATGAAATTTGATTAGTAATGGTTGAGCTTGGTGCAACCACTCACCGCTGCGCAAAGCCCA
>PXPT01000007.1 GCA_003021505.1 Cyanobacteria bacterium QS_4_48_99
CTTGCTGGTCAGCTTGGCGGCGGTAACGACCACCGCCAAGAACAGGCCCATGCTGTCCACCAGCACATGGCGCTTGCGCACTTTGACCCACTTGCCGCCGTCAAAGCCTCGGGCCCGGTGGGTGAGGCAACCTAGTGGCCCCGACTGCGTGTCGGCGATGGCCACCCAGGGCGACTGGGGGCGCTTGCACCGGAGCCGCACCCAAGCGCGCAGGTAGGGGTGAATGCGCTTCCAACTGCCCTGGTCGCGCCAGGGTGGGAAGTAGCCATACACAGTCTGCCAAGGCGGAAACTACCACGGCAGCATGCGCCAGGGGCAGCCAGCACGCAGGACATACAGAATGGCCTCGACCACGGCTGGCAGGCTGGTGTTGCGAGGCCGCCCCAACGGGGAATCGGCGGCGAAGTAGGCCGCGAGGGTCGCCCACTGCGTCTCGCTCAGCCGAGTGGGGTAGGCTGGGGTGGTAGCTTCCATGGCCTGTCCTCCTTTGGCTTCGGTCGGACAGCCTACGCCATGGAAGTTCCCTGATTTTTAAAACACCCTCTAAGCTCGTAGCACCCCTGGGCTGATTGACTCAGGAGCTGTCTGAGTTGGGAGGCGCTTTCATCAACCTCAACGTTGAAGACTGTGGTCATTTCGCCTTGGTTGAATTCCTTACTCTTCCATTACTAGCCAATTTAGTGCAGTCTTTTCAAGAATTGGTATAACCTGATCATCCATAGGGTTTCTTTGGTTGGTAGCAATTCCATGAAACCCTTTTTCTGCTCACTCTTCAAGCTTTTGTCCTGTACTGAGGTCAAGGACACAACTCAGAAGCAGCAGCTAGTAGCATTGCCCCTGGCTTGTTATGAAAATGCTAATAAATTGTTGCGGATTTCCTTGCTCAATCAAAGCGGTTTTCTTATTTTCTAGAATCATTTTTATTTGGCAATCATAATCTGCTCCGTCTGCTCCACCTAATCCCCGTCATAAAAAACAATTGATTCATCTTCTAGGGGTTGAATTTTCGTTCCAGGATAGTAGAATTCTAGAATTTCTTGGGCAGACCAACCGAGTTGGGCAAGGTTATAGGAACCTTTTTGACTCAAACCTACTCCGTGACCGAAGCCACCGCCAACAAAGGCATACCCCTTTAAAGTCTGGTCATCTCGATAGATGGGTTCTAGGTAAAAGAAGGTGCTGAGGGGAGGATTAAAGGCACTGCGGACTTCCGTTTTATACAGTGACACCATGCCTTCGTCCGTTTTTACGTTGAATTGGAGAACCCGTCCCGAAGGCGATCGCTTCACTACCCCCATCCGCACAATACGACTAAAATCAGCTAAGGGGTGATTAATTTTCTCAAAATATTTCTGCAAATCTTCACTAAGTTCTTCCAGGCTGCTCTCTCTGCGCCAGCGAAAGGCAGAAGTTCCCGTTTCATTAAAGCCCCGTTTTAAGTCCATGAAGCGACGGAAGGCTTGCTCCTCTGCGAGGGATCGCTGGGACAAATCCCATACCGGATTGGGAGAATCGACAACGGGTTGCAAATAGGGATGGGGTTCGCCATTCCAAATGTCGCGGAAATATGCAGTAACACCACCTGTGGTGGAAGAGTAGAGGGCATCAATCAGTTCGTTATTGTACGTGAGGACTTCACCCTTGGTTGCAGCGATCGCTCTGTCAGTACGCTTTTCCGTGTGACTCAATCCGCGATAAACCTGGCAATGAGTATTGGCACAAAGCTGATAATTATCCGCAGCAAACCGCCGCAAGTTACGCAACGCATAAGTCCGAGCAATAATCGCCTGTGCTTCCACTGCCTCCTGGGGAGCCTCGGAGGTAATCTCATAAGGGAGAACGCCCCGCAGATAGGAACTCAGTGCCACTTGATTCACTAAGGTATAGTTGCCGTAGGCATTGGGCTGCAAAGTTAGGCTGCCTGGGTAGAGGCGAGGTGTTTGATCGTCTTCCCCTTGCGTGACCAAAATCCGGTTTTCCTCTGCCTCAATCTCAATTTGCTGACGAAATAAGCTATGGGTGATTCTCGGTTCTCCATCGACAATTAAAGAAGCCCGTGGAACCCGCTGCAAAAGCTTTGTTTGAAGAGTAGGCTTGGTATATCCTTGCTGTTCGAGGCTTCGTAGTAGCCAGCGCCGTAGTAGAGGCGTTTTGTAAACCTCTGGTTTCGCCCAAACCTGCCAGCGCCCCGGCTGAGTCACCTCAACTGCAATCCCTCGGTCTTGCCACCGCTGGGCACTATTTTCGGCGCTTTCAAAAGTGGCATGATTACTCAGAACTAGCCGTTCCCGAATCAAGGGAGCTAGTAAAGGTTGCATCGCAATTTCCAGCTTCACGCGACTGGTTTGCAGGGTTTGCTCACCAAAAGTGATGGTTAAGCGATCGCCTGGGGGGCTGGCGATGGTTACTTCATCGGTTGGTTCTTCTCCAAAGCGCTGTACAATACCTACTTTCAGCTCTTTCCCTTGCGCTTTCGGAGCAAAAATTGCTGCCAATCCCAGCAGGCAGATCAATGCAGAGGAGCGGAGTTGCACAGGTAAATCAAATTGACTTGCTAGTTTGAACATATCAATAACTATCGACCAGTAACCTCTGCACGGGGAGGGAGGAATTCTGTGCAGAGGTACCCAAGTGCCCAGGTGCGGAGAGTCCCTTCGGGACTAACGCGGAAACAAGGACACGGGGTTCGAGGTTCCTTCGAACCCTTGAGATCTCCGTGCGGAGATCTGTGTGTCCCGCAGCTCCCCGCGTCTTCTTTTTCCCCTGCTCCCCTGCTCCTCTGCTTTTTCCCTCTGCCCTAACTGCTAGCATCCAGCAAAATTTCACCTTGCATCATCCGCTGGGCGGCATCTAGCAAGACTTCTTCGAGATAGGGTTTGGTAAAGTAAGCCTGTGCCCCGAGCTGGGATGCCATTTTCTTATGTCGCTGGGCACCGCGAGAAGTTAGCATTCCCACTGGAAGCGATGCCAGTGATTCGCGGAGGCGAGACAACAGTTCTAGACCATCCATTCTCGGCATTTCGATATCGCAAAAGACTAGCTCGCAAGGCAAACCAGAGCGCAGTTTATCCCAGGCTTGTTGACCATCTCGGGCTTGTTCAACGCGATAACCCGCCTTTCTAAAACTCATCGAGAGCAGCTCGCGCACGGTGATCGAGTCGTCAACGATGAGAACCATCGGTTCAGACTTGTGTGGAGCTGATTCTTGCTGCTCGAGCTTGCACGCCTCGACTTTACGAATCCGTCCCTGAAAGAGATCGACGAGTTCGATCATGTCAGCGATCGCCATAATGCGACCATCTCCTAGAACGGTGGCACCAGCAATGCCAGCGGGTTTAGGCACTGGACCACGCAGTTGCTTCATCGCAATTTCTTGTTCTCCAATCACCTGATCAAGCTGGATTGCTACTAAATTTGGTGTACTGCGTACCATCACCACCGAGAGGGAGTCGTCTTCCTCTTCCTCGGGAGTGTCGTAGACAATGCTTTGGTCGAGTTGACGGTTGTACGAAAATAGCTCAGATAGAGATTTAAAGGGGACTAGGGTGTTGCGCCATTGCAAGTAGCGATCGCCGGAGGCATCGGCTTGAATCTCGTCAGGTGAGACATCCAACGAATCTTCTACCCCATCTAGGGGAAAGGCAATGCGGGTTTTCTCATGGACGCAGCAGAGTGCTTTGCCAATACTTAGGGTTAGCGGAAGACCAATGGTGAAAGTTGTGCCTTGACCCAATGTCGAGTCGATGCTGATTGTCCCACGAAGCTTGCTTAGGGCAGTGCGAACTACGTCCATTCCCACACCTCGACCAGCAAAATCGTCTGCTTGGTCTCTGGTACTAAAACCAGGGTGGAAGATATAATTGTAAATCTCGGACTCAGTGAGATTTTCCGCTTCTGCAACGCTGACGAGCTGTTTGTCAATCGCCTTGGCTTTCACCCGTTCTGGATCAATCCCTGCTCCATCATCGGAAAGCGAGATCAGCGTCTGGTTGCCCTGCTCGATAGCGCGGAGGGTAATTTGACCTGCGGTCGGTTTCCCCGCAGCTTGCCGTACCTCGGGAGACTCGATGCCATGCGTAATGGAATTATTCACTAGGTGAGTCATGGAATCGTAGAGTTGTTCGAGAATCATCTTGTCAACCAAGGTGTCTCGACCTTCTAGGTGCAATTGGGCTTGTTTATTCAACTTGAGGGAAATGTCTCGCACGGCACGGGGAAGACGGTCAGCCATTTGGGAAAATGGCACCATCCGGGCTTGGGTCATCCCTTCTTGGAGCTGAGTGGTAACTCGACGCAGGGTGCGCGCTTCCTGGTCAATTTCATCCACAAGGAACTCAATATCCGAGGAGGATTCCCGCACGCGCACAATTAGCTCGATCATCTCCTGGGAAAGGATATGAAAGCCGCTGAAGCGGTTCATTTCTAGGGAATTGTAGTTTTGATCGCTGGAGTCAGCTAAGAAAGCTTGCGAAGCAGCAGAGGCAGAGGAAGATTCTCCTTCTGCTGTTGTTGTTCCCCCACTCCCAGGGCGACTAGCAAGCAGAGAGTTCTCCAGCAGCGATCGCTCGTACAAATCCTCCATTCTCTCGCCCAGTTTATTGAGATCCTGAACTCGCCCTAGCAAGTTATCCAAAAATTCCCGCAATCTTTGCTGATCTTGCTCTATACCGTTGCGGTTCACCACGAGTTCCCCAATCAAGTTGCTGAGGTTATCGAGTTGCTTAACAGGCACGCGGAGTGTTTGCTCGAACCTGGCTGCTGTCTGTCCTCTCACTGAGCGGTTGACAGCTTGCTCTTGCTCTTCCTCCTGGTTAAATTCACTTTCTTGAGGGCTGACTGTAGCTTCATTCCCATCAGTCGTGGCTGGCTGTGCAATTAAAGCTTCTAACTCCTGAATCTGCTCGGAAGTGGCACCATTGATTTCGACTGCACCAGCCGCCGCTTCCTCAAGCAAAGCCTCTAATTGGTCAAACTGTTCATAGTAGTCTACCAGGGCGAAGCGACTCTCAGTATCTTCAGTATCTGTTGCTGGAGTAGGGGTAGATAGGGAGGTAGAAACTTCCTCATCTTCCTCCACTCCCTCTACTTCTCTACTCTCGGATGGGATGGGATTATCTTCGATATCAGCAAATAATGCCTCGAAATCTTCTAGGGAATCGAGATCCTCCTCGGATAGGTCATGGGCTTCCAGGGACTCGCTCTCAGCCCAGTCGAAAAAGTCCTGCCAAATTGGGGGTTCGCTGGCGTTGTTGCTTTCTGCTTCCTCCGCCTCCCCAGTGGATGAGCCAGCAGTCTCGGCGTCTAATTTGCCTTCGTTGGAGTCCTGCTCGAACTCGGCTATGTTGTCTTCTAACCAACTCCCTAAATTGTCAACTTCCTCGTGAGTTGAGGAGTCGGGCATATCTGTAAACTCATCCAACAGTTGAGACGGTTCTGTTTCCTCGTTGCTGGTTTGTTTCTCCTTTTCGACGCTTGCCGAGGAGCTAGTACTGCCAGGGAGCTGCTCTAGGTAATTGTCGATTTTCTCGAAAACAGACTCCACTCCCGAGATGATTTGACGCTCTAGCTCGTCGGTGAGGGGAGGCAACTCGGGCGAGTCTTCTGTGGGGGCGTGTAACTCGACTAGTCCCTGTAGAGTTTCGTACACTTGCCACAAAAGGGGTTCTATTTTTTGATCCACCGTCACCGATGAGTCTTGAAGTACTCGGAAGTAATCGGCTAGGTGATGAGCAATCTGATTAAGACTGTCATTTCCCTGCTTCCTTGCTTCGGTTTGAAGCGATTGTGCAGCCTGGAGAACATTGTTAATCTTTTCAGGGTCTTCTACCGTAGTTTGCAAATCCAGCAAACCAAGCTCGATGGTGTGAAGGTGATCGCGTACTTCCTGGATAAATGCCCCCAGATTTTGCTGTTGTTCCTGTTTCGGCTGCATAAAGCCATGTCCCTCAATTAGCTACCTGCGGCTACCCCGATGGGAAAGTTGAAAGGTACGAAGGTGGAAATTTATGGCGTTCAGATCTTGCCACCTGACCACCTGCAACCTACTCCCTAACTAGGCTTCCCATAAATTCTGCCTAGTTATCACCTCAGAGGGATAATATGAATTAAGTTTGGGGGAATGGTGTCTAGGTTGGACTTTTGAAGGGTAGTTAGCGGCAGTCGAAGCTTTTAGACTGGGAAGCTTCACTCTTCGAGCTGATAACCAAATTCTGCTAAACGCATTCGAGACTGCCGCCATTTGGGCTGCACTTTCACAAACAGTTGCAGGTAGACTTTCCCAGCAATTAAGGTTTGGATTTGCTGACGAGCTGCTGTCCCAATTGCTTTGAGCATGCTACCTTTTTTCCCAATTAAAATTCGCTTTTGGGAATTGCGTTCTACATGAACAGTGGCTAGGATTTCGGTATGCTTGGGTTGTTCTGTTACCCAGTCGATTACAATGGCAATGGAGTGAGGAATATCCTGGCGAGTTAGCAGTAAAATTTGCTCCCGAATCAGTTCCGCCATAACGAAACGTTCGGGTTGGTCAGTCATTAAATCTGGGGGATAATAATAGGGACCTGGCTCAAGCTGCGATGTTAACTGCTGCTGTAGGGACTCTAAGCCCGCCCCTGTGAGGGCAGAGAACTTAAGCAACGACCAGTGATTGGGTAAGTCGAGCTGGGCATAACTCTCGTCAAGGGGTTGAGAATCTGGCGGTTGTTGGTCAGCTTTGTTCAGCCCCACTATAACAGGGGTTTGTGTGCGTTTGAGCAAATCAACAATGAAGCGATCGCCTCCTCCTACCTCGACAGAACTATCGACCACAAACAGCACGACATCTACTGAATCAATCGCACTTTGAGCATTTTTTACCAATACTTTGCCCAGTTCGTGGTGGGGCTTGTGAATTCCGGGCGTATCGATAAAGATAAGTTGGGATTCTGGAGTAGTTAGGATGCCCTGTAAGCGATTGCGCGTTGTCTGTGCTACGGGAGAAGTAATGGCAATTTTATGCCCCACCAACTGATTCATTAAGGTGGATTTTCCCACGTTTGGTCGTCCCACAATTCCGACGAATCCCGATTTAAATCCCTCTGGGGCAACGGGAATGCTTGCCCCTGGTGAGACGATTTCGTGTTCAGATTCGGTAAAATTAGATTCGTAATTCATAATTGCATAATTGATAAAACATATTCTCCTTGGTTAGCTGCCTGGTTAGTTGAGACATCAAAAACTAAACCTGCTTTCTCTGCCCTAACCTCAATGACGGTAGGGAGTTCTCCTTTTTTGTTGAAAGTCAGAAGTTGATAAACTTTTTCTCCTTTCTCTACTTTACTCTTAAGTTCCACGCGATTTTGAACCATTCCTCCAGCGGGTGCATAATATTTGTTGACCTGGCTTCTCCCCACTAAATTAATTTGGTGGGAATCTGTCTCTGATAAGGGAAACTTATTCAATTTGAGCATCCCTTTCTGCGCGAGATAGTTTTGAACACCGCGCACCCCTTTTTCGACTGAATCAGGATTCATTTTCATTCCCGAACCTAGTTCTAGTGTCCAGGATTCAATATCGAAAATAACTTTGTTTCCTAACTGGGCAAGGGTTCTTTCTAGTGCCAGCCAGGGCTTTATAAAGGCTTCGTCGAAGGCATTGCCATCATATTCCTGTTCCTTCATAACTATTCCCGCATCGACCAAAAAAGATTTAGCACTTTCTTCGCGATCATGGAAACAGTAGAGATACTCAATCGCTTGATTGCTAGAGCTATGAAGATCGATTACGTAGTTGGCATCTAAACAGAGAGATTGTAATTGATAGCGGTATTGCTCATTGTAAGTAGCGCTGCTGGGAGTTTGAAAATTTTCAAGTTGTTTCTCAAATGCAGATTGAATTTTTTGCAGATAGTTTTTTCGGATTGTCTCCGGTTTGTAATTGGTTTGAGAGCGGGCAAATTCTTCTAAATTATCGCACTCTTTTTCATAGTCCCAGAAAATACGGTTCCAGTCTGTGCCGTTGTAACTATTGAAGCGACCTGTAGAATAGAAATGAGAGCGCTGGTTAGTGCCAAAGGGGTTACAAACTGGAACGAGCACAATTTCTCCGACAAGTTGCTCGGGATCCAGCGAATGTAAAATCTCAATGAGTTGGTAAATGACGGCGTTGCCAACAATTTCTGCACCGTGTAAGTTCGCTTGCAGGTAGGCTTTTTTCCCTGGTTGTGCGCCGGAGAATTTATAGACTTGAATTGAGGGGCGATCGCCTGAAGCAAGTTGAGGTAATTCTAGAGTAGAAATAGTGGGATTCATTACAGGTGGTTAAGTCGCGTTATTTCTCCACAGCTTAGAAGAAGCAATGCCCCTGATCAACCAATTAGAATTCTTTCAGGCAACAACCGATGCCTGCGGTTTAGCAAAAATCATGCGTCCCGCAGAAGTTTGTAAAGCAGAGGTAACAATCACGGGCAACTCATTGCCAACATACTCCTGTCCTTGTTCCACAACCACCATCGTGCCGTCTTGGAGATACCCTACACCCTGAGCCGGTTCCTTGCCTTGCTTAATAAGTTTAAGCTCTAGGCTATCTCCGGGCAGATAAATGGGGCGAACCGCCTGAGCCAAATCATTGACGTTGAGAACCAGCACTTTTTGTAAGTCTGCGACTTTGTTCAAGTTGTAGTCATTCGTCACCAGCACGCCGTTAATTTCCTGGGTGAAACGTACCAACTTGGCATCCACTGTTGCTACGTCGTCGTAGTCAAACGAGTGAAAGATCATCCGTTCTGGGTAAGCTTGTTGCATCCGTTTAAGGATGTCCAAGCCTCTACGTCCCCGTACTCGCTTTTGATCGTTGGCAGTGTCGGCTAGTTTTTGCAACTCTTGTAAAACAAAAGGCGGCACAAGAATCTGCCCTTCGATAAACCCTGTACTGAGCAATTCTTCAATGCGACCATCAATGATGCAGCTTGTGTCTAAAACTTTAGTTGAGGCGGGTTTGAGCGTACCTTCTGCCACTAAGATTGATTCTAGACTATTGGGATTGATTAGGCGTAAAAATGTACGACCATGAGTGTCCGCAAGGCTGACGCCTAAAAATGCGAAAATTACGCTGCCTAGAATCGCCGCTAAGGGCTTAATCGAAACAAACTGCTCCGGTATGGGTAGTAAAAACACTGGCGCTAGCATTAGGTTGGCTAGCAACAGCCCAATTGCTAGACCAATAGCACGGGTGAGAATGACTTCAATCTCTGTATTGCGAACTTGGGTTTCCAAGCGACGATAAGCCTTTTGGGCGGTTAAGCCTACTGCCAAGCCTAAAATTGCCGAAAAGCCCGCTGTTACTGCTCGCAGAGCCTGGATATTTGTGACCGATTCCTGGACACGACTGGGCAGCAAATTGACACTATCGAAGCCAACTGTGGCTGTTGCTAGGATAAATAATATAATAATGATGGCATCTATCATTGTTTCAATCCAAATCCAATTTGTAGTCGATTCCAGTGAGATTTTTTTTCAAGCTTTTTAATCAGCTCTTGTTTCTCCATAATCTAGAGTGAAGAGGAAGCTTACGTTCCATGCTCCTTGTAAATCAATGTCTCCACTCTCATGAGAATTCCCTCCTATTTTTTACCCTGTAATAAAGACTGCCTTTATGTTGGTCGATCATTAAGGAAAAAAGCACTTAAAAATTAACTAAATTAACAATGGTTGACCAAACGGAATTTCGACAACTAGAAGCAGCCGAGACGACAGTTCCTCGTTCTGCTTATGTTCATATTCCTTTCTGCCGACGCCGTTGCTATTACTGTGATTTTCCCATTGCAGTGCTAGGCGATCGCGCTACTAATGGCAGATCTAGTATAATGGAAGGCTACATCGAGCAACTCTGCCGAGAAATTGAAGCCACACCAGCCTGGGGACATCCCTTAGAAACCGTTTCTTTCGGCGGTGGTACGCCTTCACTACTACCAGTCCCGCAGCTTGAGCGCATCCTAAACACCTTAGACAGGCATTTTGGCATTGCCGCCGGGGCAGAAATTTCTATGGAGGTAGATCCGGACACGTTCAGCGCCGCACAGCTTTTAGGTTACAAACATGCAGGAGTGAATCGGGTGAGTTTGGGGGCACAGGCGTTCCAGGATGAACTCTTGAAAGTCTGTGGGCGATCGCACTCCTCGGATGACATTTTTGCCGCCGTAGAACTGATTCGCCAGGTAGGAATACCTAATTTCAGTCTAGATCTTATCTCTGGCTTACCGCATCAAACGCTCAATCAATGGCAAGCCTCTTTGGAGACAGCAGTTAAAATTGCCCCCGCCCACCTTTCCTGCTATGACTTAATGATTGAGCCAGTCACCGCTTTTGGGCGGCAATATCAGCCAGGAGAAAATCCCTTACCGACAGACGAAACCACCACCCAAATGTACAAGCTTGCGGGGCAAATTATCGCCCGTGCAGGTTACGAGCATTACGAAATCTGTAACTATGCCCAACCAGGATACCAGTCGCGCCACAACCGAATTTATTGGGAAAATCGCCCTTACTACGGATTTGGTATGGGGGCAGCGAGTTATGTCCAAAGACAAAGATTTACTCGCCCTCGCACTAGAAAAGACTATTACGCTTGGGTGCAACAGTTTCAGGAGGCAGGTGGAGCGATAGATTGTTCTGAAATATCTGCAACCGAAGTTTTATTAGAGACTTTAATGCTGGGATTGCGTTTAGCAGACGGGATCAGCTTATCCTGGATTCGTCAGCAGTTTGGGGAAGCGACTTTAAAGCGGATTTGGACTTGTTTGCAGACTTATTACCAGCAAGGTTGGGTAGAACTCATGGGAGTAGACGAGAAACGGGTAGAGAGTTTACCAGCCGAAGGGCGGTTAAGATTGAGCGATCCGGAAGGGTTTTTATTTTCTAACGTGGTTCTGGCAGCGCTGTTTAGTCAGTTTGAGGAAGACTGAAATCTAGATAGGAAACCTACTGTTGTTGTGCCTCATAAGTGAAGAAAGTTTGAAACGCGCCTACTGTCTCAAACTTGTAACCGCGTGAGAAAGAGCCAACTGATAAATTAGTCCGATAAATACTGAAAAAGATTAAGTTTTGCCTCTCAGTGGTTTCAGAAATAATTTGTTGAATCTGAGGTTGTCCCACATCTACTAAGGTGCTACACTGACTTGGTAAAAATTCTCCTAATTCTTGGGAGGCTTCGGGACAAACGCTTTCTTTAAGATAGCTAGTTAGCTGCTCCACGGCGTAACTTTCATAAGCCTCTCTGCCCGGATTGGTTAAAACCATGGATGCCCCTAGTCCTGCTAGAGCAATTCCTCCCACTGCTGTACTTAGCCGCAAATTCTTCACCAGATTTCGTTGTTGTTTTTATCCCGAGTTCCAGAATACCGGAATCGGCTCTGGCTTGAGCGCACCGTAGAGTGTTATAATGATGGGGCATCATGGCGAGCGTAGCCAAGGGGTTAAGGCAGTGGATTGTGGTTCCACCATTCGCGGGTTCGATTCCCGCCGTTCGCCCTGGTTCAGTCTTGGTTAATTTAGCTGCCTTAATTCTGGTCTGAATTTTAGGGTAGTTTACAGAAAAGGAAAGCCCAGGACTTGAGCGCAAGACGGGGCTCTTAAAGGTTCCCCGTCGAACCGCGACCCCTCCGGAAGTCGTGGATGTTTTTTGGACAAATTTATGCTAAAGTAAATAGCGTCACACTCTTGGTAGCTATCCTGGTTCTGGAGGCAAACTCTACGGCAAAAACGGGAATTATCAAGCGATAGATGAGGCGATTTGCACCTCTCAGTTCATCTGTAACAAGTGTATTAGACACTGGATGGATAACAAGGGAGTGGGCAAATATGATCTCAGTAAGCAATGCGTGCAGTTTTAGTAGAGTTTGGTAGCGAAAAGGCGATCACAGCTTTGGATAGGGTTCAGCCTGCCATCCCTTTATGGTTGGCATGATATTCATCAACAACTGCACTAGAAGCTAGGGTTAGGATAAGTGATAGCTAACAATTGAGGAGTTCAACTAGGAAAAGGCGATCGCTTTAATTAAGAAGTCTATTACCTATGGATAAAGGAAAGTTACGCGGACAAAACTAGATTAGTCATAGGTGGAACCCCGAAATTCATACTATTTTTTTTATTTTGTGCTTCTAGCCATTCTATTTGGAAAAATATTCTTCCAATCTTTTTGCTTCTGATTCTGGGTCGAGTTCTAAGTTTGAATCAACTTTTAAGACTTGTTGGAACTTGTCTACAGCTTCCTTGACATTTCCTTCTCTTGCCTCAGCTTGACCTTGCTTAACTAACACTTTGGCTTTTTCCATATCACTCCAGGCAGAATCTGAACAAGTTTCTACAGTAGCTTCGGCTGACTCCGTGTCTGACTGAAGAAAAACTTGATGGGAGCGCAAGATATTACAAGCTGTATCTAACCAAGTTTGCCAATTGAGAGGCCACAACCTAACGGTGCTGTCTCCACCTCCACTAATAAGGTACTGACCGTCGGGACTAAACGCACTTTTTACAATAACCTTCATGCGCCCTCCAGTTTTTGCGTTCTCTAAGGTTTTGTATGGCACTCAGTACAGGACCAAAGCTGGAAGAGTGAGCAGGAAAAGGGTTTCATGGAATTGCTAGCAACCCCATGAAACCCGATCGATGATCAGGTTACTCTAGTGCGCGATACCTTGCGCTCCCATGGGAGATGGCATGGAGGTTGCCTGAGCTTGGTGTCAATGTTGCTGATGCCCTACTAGGGGCCAGAACTGTCAACTGGAGTGAGTGGGCGTCTGTGGAAAGGCGCCGAGGGAGTCCCACTATCAACGTCTGCAACGCTTCTGTCGGCAAACATGGAT
>PXPT01000008.1 GCA_003021505.1 Cyanobacteria bacterium QS_4_48_99
AGTGGGAACTTACGCTTGGCGAGATTCCGCCTCTAGTTGGGTTGGAGAAATTCAGTCTAAGCAAGCCGAATCATTGAACCAAGCATCCCTAACCTCTAGGACACGGGCTCAGAAGTAATTCGGAGCCGTGAGATCTCGGTAGCGTAAGCGGGTTAGGGAATGTCAATTACGGAGGACTCGCCCCCAATAATCAGCTCGTCGTCTGGTACGCTTGGGCAGTAGAAATGGGCAACAAAGTCCTCGATATGCCCAGTAATTACAAAAAGACGCAAGGCATCAACGAAGCATTAGGTCACATGGAAAAGCTCGACTTTGAGTCGCAAATTTCGGTGCTGCGTCAGGTGACTAGCGATATGGGCTATAGCGAGGTTGGTTCCCCTCCCACTCAGGAGGAAACTGGGAAAACATCCAGTCTCTAAGACTTCTGATACCTTCCCGACGACACTAACCAAGTCCGCACAGGCGGGCTTTTTTTTTGGGAACGTAATTCCTAATACCAATTCTCTAAATGCCAGCTACACATAAACCATCGACTAGCCAACCCCATTGAGTAAGGGATTGCATTTGTTGAGGTGTGAGTCTCGGAACCCATCGACTAAGTGACTCTTGCAAGTCTGAAATTGAATCAAAATGCCGCCACTGTAGCCAACGCTTTAATTGCTGCCAAACTCGCTCAATGGGATTGAGTTCTGGGCAGTAAGGCGGTTGGAACAGTAGGATAACGTTGTCAGGCACCGTCAGTGTCTGTGCGCTGTGGGCTTTAGCATTATCAACTTGAATGAGGTGCAACTCCTCAGGATGCATCTGCGCGAATGCCTGTAGAACCCCTTCAAAGCACCAGCTATCCAGGTGAGAAAACTCCAGCATAAAATGCTCACCACTGAGAGGCTCCACTATCCCGTAGAGCCAGCGGTAGAGGAACTGCCACTGCACCTCACCGGTTGGGCAGGACTCCCAAGCCAGTGAGTTTACGACGGGTCACGGTCAACAGCCCTACCCGACTCTCATCGGCACACCAGAAACGAATCCGCCCCCCTGTTGGGGTTCACTTAGTAAAACTGCATGATGTCTCCGGCGTTTTTTTGAAAGCCTCCACGGCTGCTGGGGGTTCTTTTCTGGAGGAAACGGGGCGCGAACTGAATTCGCCCCCGTGAGATGTCCGTAGCAAGTACGCGGCTGCTTCAGTTTCGCTTTGAGGTGATAGCGCACCGTTTTATGTACCGCCAATAAGGCACCTGCACTCCACAAACAGCGTGCAACCACCGCTGTACTTCTTTATAGCTGGCTTTTTCCTTCTGGGTCTTGGAGTTCTTGCACTAACTGCTGCCGAATCTTCCCAGTTATAGCGGCGGGTAGCCCTGGCTTCGTATGCACTACCAGCAAGGCATCGAGTCCCGCCTGACGATATTTGGATAGCCACTTGGAGACTGTGGTGCGATGGTAGCCACTCAGGTGAGTAAGTTGATTGACTTGTTGGGCTTGCCCAGTTTTTAGCCACCACAACACCTGCACTTTGCTACGCTGGGTGGCGTCCCGAGTAGTGCTGAAGCACTTGTTTCAGCGTGTCTGACGATTCAGCGATCGCAATCTTGACTACACCTGCCATCACGTTCTCCAGAGCCAGTGCCTTTTGCTTATTTGTCTCTCTATTTTAGAGAATTAGTATAATTCCCCATTCGAGTGACTGCCTGCCCTAGGAAGAAACCGCCACTTGTAGCATTTCTTCAGGAGTAAGCTGGGAATAGATGACTTCGCCATCGCGAAACCAGACAATGCGCTGGGTATAACGCGCTACATCGGGTTCGTGAGTCACCATCACTACAGTGATGCCGCTGGCGTGGAGTTCGGCAAAAATGTCCATGACTTCACCTGCGGTGCGAGAATCGAGTGCCCCAGTGGGTTCATCGGCGAGCAATAATACGGGTTGATTAACAATGGCGCGGGCAATCGCTACCCGCTGCTGCTGTCCTCCAGACAATTGGGTGGGTTTACTATGCACTCGGGTTGCCAGCCCAATGCGTTCTAGGGCAACTGCTGCGCGATCGCGTCTTTCTTCTTTGGGCACTCCCGCATAAATCATGGGCAGCATGACATTTTCTAATGCCGTCATTTGGGGCAGCAGGTGAAATTGTTGAAACACAAACCCCAGCTTGAGATTACGAATCTTGGCTAATTCTGGATCGGGTAACTGCGAGACATCGACATTATCGAAATAGTAGCGTCCCCTACTGGGGCGATCAAGACAGCCAATTAGATTCATCACAGTGGATTTCCCCGATCCCGATGCCCCCATGATGGAGCAATATTCGCCTTGTTCTACAATCAGGTTAATCCCAGAAAGTGCCTGAACTGCTGTGTTGCCACTTCCATAAACTTTAGTGCTCTCTTCCAAGCGAACAATTGCGGATTTGCCTTGGTTAGGGAGGTTGGGGAAGGCGTGACTATCTGCTTTTGGCGAGGGGCTGTTCAATGGCATACTTGGGAGTTGCTGGAGTACCTTATCTCCATCTTGGCAATTTTTTCTCCTTTTAAGAGGGATGGCGATCGCAAACTAAGCCTGTTTCTGCTATCTCGTACCTTTATACGACCAAGACTTAAACCTATAGTTGGATACGAATCATCTAGGATTGCTATAGAGACTAATGAATTGAGATTAAATGAATTTCCTTACCAATTTGCTATCTCCCCACACTAAATCTCCTCGCACGAAAAGAAAACCTCGTGGGATTCAAGTAAAGTCGCCGCAAGAAGTGGAAATCATGCGGCGCTCAGGCAAAATTGTGGCGACAGTGCTCAAAGAAGTTTCAGAAATGGTTGAGCCTGGGATGAGTACGGCTGAGATTGATGCCTATGCAGAAAAACGCATTCGGGAGATGGAAGCTACCCCAAGCTTTAAGGGATATTACGGCTTCAGTGGTTCAATTTGCTCTTGTATTAATAATGAAGTCGTGCATGGGATTCCCAGTCCCAAGAAAGTGGTTCATGCCGGGGACATTTTGAAAGTGGATGTGGGAGCTTATCAAGGCGGCTTTCACGGAGATTCTTGCATTACTATTGCTATTGGTGAGGTTAACTCAGAAGCACGTCAGTTAATGCGTGTTGCTGAGGAAACTCTCTATAAAGGAATCGAGCAAGTCAAGGCTGGCAACTCCCTACTCGATATTGCAGGTGCGATTGAAGACCAAGCCAAAGCCAGCGGTTATAGTGTGATTGAGGATTTCACGGGTCATGGTGTGGGTAACAAGTTGCATGAAGAACCTGCCGTGTTTAATGTCCGCACCCGTAAACTGCCGAATGTGAAGCTCAGGGCTGGGATGACTCTAGCGATTGAACCCATTCTCAATGTTGGCTCTCGCATTCCCCGTACACTGCCTGACCGCTGGACAGTGGTAACGGTAGATAACTCTCTTTCGGCTCAATTTGAGCATACTGTACTAGTAACGGCAGACGGGTACGAAATTTTGACTGACCGCAGCCAGGTGTAATTTTTTTTTTACTGCGGTTTAACTCTCATGGTTAGGGCAGACGCGGTCTCGCTCCGCTCCAGACGCGGAGAGACGGAGATGGGGAGACGCGGAGATGGGTGAGTTGTATGTTCCATAATCTTCCCCGAGTCCGCGCGTCTCCGCGTCTGTCCCCAAAGGAGTCTCCCAACTCCCCCAACTCACTCCGTCTGTTCGTCAATCACCGGACTCCAGTCGCCATTGGCTACTGCTGCATCAAGCTTCCGACGGCGTTCGGCATCCTTGGAATCGTTTGCCTCCGACTCCTCATGAAGGGACTGATCTGCGATCGCTTTGCGTAGCTTCAGCTTTTTCTCCTCATGGGCATCGCGCTCAGAGGTAGACATTGCCGTCCGTGCCGCTTTCCCCACTGTGCTTGCCCAGCGATCGCTTTCTGTGCCGTTACCAGGCGGAACGCTCTCGAACTCCGCTATCCAGTCATGGCGCAATTTTTCCATTTCTGTGCGCTTCGGGAACTTAAATGTCTGCACTCGCACCCAAGCGCAGGTTGAGGAGCCATTCTGGGCAATGTGACTATCGAGAGAAGCCGCACGTTCCGCGAGTACCTAGCGGGAGTCAGCATCAAACACGGCGTACACTCCCGCAATTTTGGCATTCTCCGCCTGGGCACACCAGTCTTCAACTAGATTGCACTTATGTACCATCGTTGCTGATTTCGGGACGATTTGTTGCCGCAGCAGTTTCGTGTTCGCTATCAGAGTTGTAGAGAAAATCGTGTAGTCCTCGGTGTGCTTCGGGAATATTTTTATGCTCTACGGACATAGTTTTCCTCACTAGGGGCGATTATTAACTTCCATCCATCCGTCCATAGAAGCGCTTCCTAACTTCTGTCAAGCTGATTGCTCCTTGCTAATAGCTAATGGCGGGTGGCGGGTAGCAGGCGAACAATTAGCAATTGACAATCAGGTTTGCGTTCGGCCGCCTCTTGGTGAGGACAACCGCTACTGCTCGCTTAAGCATAAAATGATACCATTGTTAGTAGTTATCCGTGCGCTTGTCCCCAATGCGACGGATTGCTTCTGCCGCGATGTCTCCGATAAACTAACGCTGCACGAGTCGAAGCTTAACCGCCGAACCCACTTTTCCCTTGCGCTATGTTATTGAAAAATTTATTGGGCGATCCCAACCAACGCAAGCTCAAAAAATTCCAGCCTATTGTCACTGAGGTTAATCTTCTTGAAGAGGACATGCAGGCACTCTCGGATGAGGAACTCAAAGGCAAAACAGCAGAATTTCAGCAGAAGCTTGGGCAAGCCAAAAATGACAGCGAAGAGGAAGAAATCTTAGAGGAAATCTTGCCGGAAGCCTTTGCTGTGGTGCGAGAATCAGCAAAGCGAGTGCTGGGAATGCGGCACTTTGATGTCCAAATCCTCGGCGGTGTTGTTCTCCACAGAGGGCAAATCGCTGAGATGAAAACTGGGGAAGGAAAAACACTGGTTGCTACCCTGCCTGCCTACCTGAACGCACTTTCGGGTAAAGGCGTACACATCGTTACGGTGAACGACTACCTGGCACGCCGCGACTCCGAGTGGATGGGACAGGTGCATCGCTTCCTGGGGCTAAGTGTGGGACTGATCCAGCAGGGGATGGCACCCCAGGAGCGTCAGAAAAACTATGCTTGTGACATCACCTACACCACCAACAGTGAAATTGGCTTCGATTATCTCCGCGACAACATGGCACCCTCCCTAGAAGAGGTGGTGCAGCGCTCGTTTAATTATTGCATCATCGACGAGGTGGACTCTGTCTTAGTTGACGAAGCACGCACACCGCTGATTATCTCTGGGCAGGTAGAGCGCCCCACTGAGAAATATGTGCGAGCAGCTGAGGTGGCACAAGAGCTGCAACAAGAAGAACACTACGAGGTGGATGAAAAAGCTCGCACAGTCATTCTAACGGACGAGGGGTTTGCCGAGGCGGAGCGGCTACTGGGCGTGGAAGATTTGTATGACCCCGATGACCCCTGGGCGCACTACATATTTAATGGCATCAAGGCGAAAGAGCTGTTTATCAAAGACGTAAACTATATTGTCCGCAAGGGAGAAGTGGTGATTGTGGACGAGTTCACCGGGCGAGTAATGCCGGGACGTCGCTGGAGTGATGGTTTGCACCAGGCAATTGAAGCCAAGGAAGGGGTGGAGATTCAAAAAGAAACCCAAACCCTGGCAAGTATTACCTATCAGAACTTCTTCTTGCTCTATCCCAAACTGGCAGGGATGACTGGAACCGCCAAGACAGAAGAAGCAGAGTTTGAAAAAATTTATAACTTGCAGGTCACGATTATTCCCACGAACTTGGCTCTCCAGCGGAATCACATGCCCGATGTGGTCTACAAAACCGAAAGCGCCAAGTGGAAGGCGATCGCCAACGAGTGTGCCGAAATGCACGAAATTGGTCGTCCTGTGTTGGTGGGAACCACCAGCGTGGAGAAATCGGAATTACTTTCTAAGCTGCTAGAAGAACGAAATGTGCCCTATAGCCTGCTTAATGCCCGACCAGAGAACGTGGAGCGGGAATCGGAAATTATTGCTCAGGCTGGTCGCAAAGGGGCATTAACGATCGCCACTAATATGGCAGGGCGCGGGACGGATATTATCTTGGGCGGTAATGCCGACTATATGGCACGACTGAAGCTGCGGGAATACTTCCTGCCCAAAATTGTCATGCCCGAACAGGAAGATGATTTGGCAGTGAGTGTGCCAGGAACTGAAAAGCAAGATAGTCCCCAAGGGTTTGCCCCTACCAAGAAAAAGGTCAAGAGTTGGCAGGCATCACCGCAGATTTTCCCCACAGAGTTATCTAACCAAACCGAAACCCAGCTCAAGCAGGCAGTAAGCTTTGCCGCAAAGCAGTACGGCGAGCAGAGTTTGCCAGAACTAGAAGCAGAAGAGAAAGTGGCGATCGCTGCCGAAAATGCCCCAATTGAAGACCCAGTACTGGAGAAGCTGCGGGAGGTTTACAAACTCATTCTGCAAGAGTACGAGGAATTCACAGATAAAGAACACGAGGAAGTCGTAGAAGTGGGCGGGCTGCACGTAATCGGGACAGAGCGTCACGAATCCCGCCGCATTGACAATCAACTTCGAGGGCGTGCTGGACGACAAGGCGACCCAGGCTCGACGAAGTTCTTCTTAAGCCTAGAAGACAATCTCTTGCGGATTTTCGGGGGCAATCGCGTCTCGTATTTGATGAATGCCTTCCGAGTGGATGAAGACATGCCCATCGAGTCCAAAATGCTCACCAACTCCCTCGAAAATGCCCAGCGAAAAGTAGAAACCTTCTACTACGACACCAGGAAACAGGTGTTCGAGTACGACGAGGTCATGAACAACCAGCGTCGAGCCATCTATGCCGAGCGACGGCGGGTGCTAGAAGGACAAGACCTCAAAGAACAGGTGATCCAGTACGGGGAACAGACAATGGACGACATTGTCGATGCCTACGTCAACTCCGAGCTACCCCCAGAAGAGTGGGATTTAGACTCTCTTGTTAGCAAAGTCAAAGAATTCGTTTACCTGCTCGAAGACTTAGAGCCAGACCATCTCCAAGATATGACCGTTGGGGAAATCAAAACTTTCCTCCACGAAGAAGCACGCAAAGCCTACGACATCAAAGAAAGCCAAATCGAGCAAATCCAACCAGGACTAATGCGCCAAGCAGAGCGGTTTTTCATGTTGCAGCAAATCGACACCCTATGGCGAGAGCACCTGCAAGCAATGGATGCCCTGCGCGAGTCAGTGGGATTGAGAGGCTACGGGCAAAAAGATCCCCTGGTTGAGTTCAAGCAGGAAGGGTATGAAATGTTCCTAGAGATGATGATTGACATCCGCCGTAATGTCATTTATTCCCTATTCCAGTTCCAGCCCCAAATTCAGCCCCAAGCAGTTTAAAAAAGTACCCCACGGAGCACAGTCCGGGGGAACTTGAAATTTTCCTTGTTCTGGGAGCGGTTGAGACTCAGTGACTCTTAGTTAACTGCATCAGCAGTGTCTTCTAAAGCCCGCTTTGTCCCTTTAACAGTTTCACTGGTCTGATCTTGAAGCGCATCAGAAGTGTCATCCAAAGCTCGCTGAGAACCCTCGACAACGTCTTCGGCTGCCTCTTGGGTTCCTTCTACTAAATTCTCAGCAGTGTTCTGTGCTTTTTCCTGCGCCGCTTCGAGAGCTTGCTCCTGTTGTCGGTCAGACCGTTGCAGATTTTCTGCTTTCCTATCGAGAGTACGCTGGGTATTGTCTCCTACGTCGCCCGTCATGTCGATGGCTTTCCTCTCGGCATTTTCCTCAAGCTCCTCAGCTTTTTCTTGGGCTGCCGAGGCGTCTTTCCTAGGATCAACCTCAGTGTATTTGTTCATCCCGCCTTTATAAGGGGCAGTGTCACCAGTTTTAGGTACATCCTCTCGGATTTCGCCAGCGGGTTCCCCTTTAGCTTCGGATTCGGAAATGTTACTTTCAGGTGCACCCTTCGTCTCCTTGGGGATTTGATCAGAGCCTGGGGAAGTTGCTTGTGACTCAGCACTGCAAGCGGTGCTGACAAACAGAAAGATTCCAGCAAAAAATACCGTAAGGATTTGCCTAATCTGGATGCGCTTTAACCAAGAAGTTATTTTGCTCATAAAAAAGTTTCCTCTGTCTTTTGTGCGTTTAACAAAACTTGGGGAATCTAATCGCATAGATTAACCCAAATTATTATAGAGATTTGGCTAGAATGAGGCTAGTTAATCTCAAGATCAATTAGGCTACTTACTGGTGTTCGTTTAACCTAAATCTTCAGTCTACGAGAAATTCCGAGGCATCTTTGAAAGCTTTCCAGCTTTTTTCTAGAATTTGTTCGTCAGGATTGCTGCGCTCAACCATTCGTTGACGTTTGGCTGGAATTTGCTCGGCTTCCTCCTCCCCTTTAATAGGAGTTTTTCCTTTATAAACCTCAGAACCGGGGTAGAGTAGACCGGAATCATAATTGCTGTCATCAGCGGCAATTAGCCCATGGTTGGTTAACTGTAGGTTAGCCTGGTCATCAGAATCAGTGGTGTCGCTATGCGCCTTGGGGTCAGGAGATTCCTTGTATTGAGTGTTATTGTCTCCACCCATCTTGTCAGGGTTGTTTTGCCCTCCAAGCTGGACAGGAGGATTTTCCGGGCGCGCTCCTTGAGCATCGCCACTGTTACAGGCTGTACTTACGCAAAGGACGATTCCAGTAAGTAATAGGCTTAAAACTCTACGCAGTTGCAGCTTCTTAATGAGGCTTTTCACTAATCAATTCTCCCACATTCATGCCCCTCTAATCTAAAAATGAGTTAATGATCGCTTCCTCTAGCAAAAGTGACATCTGGTTTATCCTGCGCCTCTAACCTGAGAGAGATTTATCGGGACAGTCATTAGTCCGCAGTCAGCAGTTCTTAGTGGCTAAAGCGCACAGAGTTTACTAATGACTATCGACTAAGGACTAATGACGCTTCAATCGCCAACCCTTTTTCACCACTTGACGGGAACGAGCGATCGCTAAAGTATCATCGGAAACGTCTTTTGTAATCACTGAACCTGCCGCAACAGTAACATCTTCTCCTAGGGTAACAGGAGCCACAAGAACGCTATTGCACCCCGTTTTAGTGCGATCGCTAATTTGGGTACGATGTTTACTAACGCCATCATAATTAGCGGTAATCGTACCACAGGCAATGTTAACTTGCTCTCCTGTAGTGGTATCTCCTAAATAAGATAAGTGTTTGGCATTGCTGTGTGCACCCATTTGGCTATTTTTCAGTTCCACGAAATTGCCAATGCTGCAAGCTTCCCCAAGTTCAACTTTACCCCGGATGTGGGCATAGGGACCGATTTGAGAGCCGCCCTTTACTACACTGTCACTGATAACTGAATACTGCACCGTCACATTCTCACCAATCCGACTATTTTCAATTAGGCTACCAGGTCCAATGCGACTGCCAGAGGCAATGACGGTGTTGCCCCGTAGATGAGTTTGCGGTTCAATAACTACATCCGGTTGCAGTTTCACCGTCTCTTCAATAGTGATGCTATCCGGGTTGATTAGCGTCGCGCCCGCTTCCATCCCAGCTTCTTTCACCCGCGCTTGCAGCGTGTCATTTGCCGCTGCCAACTGCTTTCGGTCATTAATGCCCATAATTTCGCTATTATCTTCCACATCCACAGCCATCACGCGGTTGAGCAAGGGAAACACATCCGTGAGATAATACTCCTGCTGCTCATTCTCTGCGGACAGTTTGGGCAACACGGGTGCCAGTTTGTCCCAATTGAAGCAATAAACCCCCGCATTAATCCGGGGATTCTCTTTCTGTGCTGGGGTACAGTCTCGGTCTTCGATAATTTTTTGGACAAAGTTGTTCTGATCACAAAACACCCGTCCGTAGCCCTTGGGATGCTCTAATTGGGCAGTAAGGAAAGTAGCAGCATTTTTATAGGTTTGATGGGTTTGCAGAAGCTTTTGGAGGGTTTCAGGTCGCAACAGAGGAACATCCCCGTTTAAAACCAGCAAATCGCCTGTGTAGCCTTCGAGAGGGGACAATAGTTGTTGGAGGGCATGACCTGTACCCAGTTGTTGCCTCTGTTCGACAAATTCAGTTCCCTCTCTGGCATTTAGCGCCTGCTTTACTTGCTCTGCCGCGAACCCCACCACCACCAGACAGCGGGAGGGATGAACGAATGAGCAACTGTCGAGAACCCGATCAAGAAGCGATCGCCCACTTAAAGTATGCAACACTTTAGGCAGCTCAGATTTCATTCTGCTGCCGCGTCCAGCCGCTAAAATTGCTACTGCTACCATTGCCTTTTGCTTTGCTGTCAAATTGGTTCGAGTGGAGTATAGCGCGAACTTGTTGCGGATTGAAGGTTGCAGTTTACAGGAAAGGGATGAGGGATGAAGAGACTAAGCCGCACGATATTTTCATCCTTCCTAATTCATCCTTCATCCTTATTAAACCAACGTTTTTTCCAATGCGTGGTTGGTTCTAGGGCACTTGCTTGTTGCTCTTTTTCACGCCGTTGCAAAATGATCTCCGCTGAATCGCTCAATTGAGGATCATGGTAAGGAATCGCTGCACGAGTGCGTAAATGTTCTTGTTCTTGCTGAGAGAGTGGGAGTAAGTTATTGCTACTGAAACTGGCGACTGTTCCAGGGGAACGCCTTCCTACGGCAGTGGTTGAACCCATCTTTAACCCGGCTGACGCTAAGGCGGTACGCACTGATGCCGCACAGGAATAGGTAGCTAGTTTGCCCATCGGTTGCAAGCAACGGGTAACAAACGCTAGAAACTCCACTGTCCAGAGTTGGGGGCACTTGGGGGGAGAAAAAGGGTCGAGAAAAATCGCATCTGCCTCGAAGCCTGAGTGAGATAGCGGCTGAATAGTTGCCCTAGCATCTCCAATGAGGAGTTGTGCCTGTAATTGTGGCGTTTCTACCTGATGAGTCTGTGCCAACGTTTTTAATAACTGGGGAATGGGTTTGTGCCACCAATGAAGTAGCTGCTGGGCAGTTGCTTGTTGGGGCACGGCTGGGTCAAATTCTAAACCAATCCACTCCACACGGCAGTGGGGATTAACTGCCCAAATGGTTTCCAAAGCGGCTGCGCTATTGTAGCCGAGTCCATAACAGATATCGAGTAGCTGCAGTGAACTTTTTGCTTGGGCTTTCTCTGCGAGTTGACAAGGACCCACAAATTTTTGCTGTGCTTCCTGCCTTGCCCCATAGTGAGAGTGAAAAGCTTCGCCAAATGCCTCACAGAAGAAGGTAAAGGAGCAATCTGCTGTTAGTTGGGGAGTCAAGCCCGCGTCTGGCATTTTTAACTACTCTCTGTAAAAGCTTGATCTAGAGCGCATCGCGTCGACCACGCTTCCGAATTCAAAAAGTCGTTAGTCATTGGTCATTACTCATTAGTACTAACGTTTATATAAATTTACTGATGACTACGGACTGTGGACTGATGACTAACCAATTTTTAATTTTTAATTTTTCATTTTTAATTGTTTTAACTCCTCGGGCGTATTGCAATTAAACAAAACCTGAGTATCACTCACTGGTAATTCTTGAACAAGGTGCTGTGACAACCAACGCTGAAACGATCTGCCTCCCCGGTTGATGAAGTCATTTAGTAGGGGCAAACATTCACGACGGTAAAAGCCGCATAGGGGTTCCCAGCCTTTTGAACCTCGCGGCAGGAAGGCGATCACCTCTTCCGAAACTTCGGTAAGATTCCCCATCCATTCCTGCACTTCCGCTTGATGCAACCAGGGAAGATCACAAGCCAGCAGAAGCACCCAATCTGCTTGCAGGTGTGCCAATCCTTGAGCAAACCCCACTAGGGGACCATGCGGTTTTGTTTCTCCTGGCAGAGGCACTTCTTGTATTAGTTGGCAATCCCTCGGTAAAATCCCTTGATACCGTTCTAGCCAAGGAGTAACGACATAGACTTCACCAACGCACGCGATCGCAATTTCACTAACCCGCCGCAGTAGCGGCACATCCTGGAAGGAAATTAGGGCTTTGTCTTCCCCCATGCGAGAACTCTGTCCACCTGCTAAAACAATGGCGGTAAGGGATGCTGAATGGTTATTGCCACTCTTGCTGCACATTCTCTGGCTTTTGTTCGGGCCACTGGGAACGCTTGTGCCCACGCTGCTGTCTAAATCGGATGGCAGTTACTCCTAGTTTGGGGACAGACTTGGCAATATGGCGACGTCTTAACCACAGCGCATGATTCATCATCCTATCAGGAGATTCGATTACCAATTCTGTCCCTTGTAGGGTAAGGTGGCACTGTTGCAGAAGGTTTCGGTAAGGTCGCCTTTGGCGTTCTAGAAATAATGCGATCACCCGCTGAGAAAAACTTGTATAGTTCATGTCCAATTTGCCCCATGCTAACTAATAATGACTGCGCTTCTGTTAGCCTCCCCAAAGTTCCAACTTAATTAAGCGGAGTAATCTGCAACCTATCCCACTTTGTAGCTAAATTATACCAAATAATTGCTATTTATTAGCAATTATTTCAAATTTATTCAAACTTGGCTCCCACATTAGCGCTCCCACTAACCCTTTCTATTTCTTAGAGAGTTGGTAAACTTTATCCTAGTCCATTGCCAGTTATCAATAGACCTCTTGCACAAATTAGTTAGTAGAGAAGGAAAGTTCGAAGTGGTACAGCCCAGCAATGAGATGGCAGCGCCAGCCAACACCTCGGCGGCGGTTGCGGTAGCGTTCAGAAAGGATTTAAAG
>PXPT01000009.1:0-5280 GCA_003021505.1 Cyanobacteria bacterium QS_4_48_99
CTGGGGTTGCTGAGGACGCTATCGCCGCCTGAGCAAGGATGATGAGCTTTTCCCCGAACTTAGTGAAGCGATGATTTATGGTGCGATGGTGAGGCTTATGTGGAGGTGGTCTCGCTTCTTAGGATTTACTTTATATAGCAATTCTTGCACTGGCGAGGTACAATTCCAAGAAAAAAATTAAGTGATTAAAAATCTTCAATGAAACCTTACTCGGTTGACTTTCGGAAGAAAAGAATCGAATTTTCAGAAGGACTTCAATCAGAAAAGTAGCTCAACGTTTTTATGTTGCTAAAAGCTTTGTTCAAAACATACTCCAACGATACCGAGAAACTGGAAGCTTCGACCCTCAGTTTCAAGGAGGAATTCCTCCCGCCAAACTCCAGAAATAACAACTGATTACTTTAAGCGAAATCATGGACAGAAATAATCATGCCACTTTAGAAGAGTTATGTGATTTACTGGAACAACAGAGCGGAACTAGAGTCAGTCGAGCCACCATGGGGAGAATCACTCAAAACTTAAACTATAGCGTTTTTCAAAACACTGCACGCTGCAGAGAAAGAAAGTGAAAGCGTTCAGAAAAAGCGAGTTTTTAATTTTGGAGAAGTATACGAGATATTTCCATAAATAATTTAGTTTTTATCAATAAATCTGGACTTAATTTAGCCATGATCAGATGTACGCCCGTGCCTTAAAACGTGAAAGGGCAAGAGGTAAAAACTCCAGAAAAGAGGACAAAACATTTCCTTACTAACTGCTTGATCCTTCCAGGGTGTGGTGGCATCTACCAACCTTTATGGAGCCATTGATGGAGCAAAATTTGAAGCATTTATTGCTAAAAACTAGTGCTTTAAGTTTGGAAAGATGCCTGCGTTGTTATGGACAACGCCAATTTTTATCAAGGAGAAATAGTGAGAGAACTCCTTAAAAGGAGAAAAGTTGATTTATTTACTTCCCTATTCTGCCGAGTTTTTCCCAATTAAAAACTTTGGTTATAAACTTGAAGCGATCTTGAAAAAGCTCAAGCCAAGAACTTATAAAGATTTAATAGATGGGTTACATAAGCAATTTTGGAGGTAACTGACTCCGATATTCGTAATTGTTTACTCACTGCTGCTACTGTACCTCGTAGTGTTGAGAATTGCTATAAATCAGCTCTTAGTAAAGTAGCTCATCATAACAATACAATTAAAAAATTATAGCAGTTCTCACTTAAGTGGAGTACACCTGAACTCCACTCTGACTAGTGATCGCATTCTGAATTTTTACCTTATGAGTCTAAGAACCGCTATAAAAGTAAAAATTAAAAATTGGTTAGTCATCAGTCCACAGTCCGTAGTCCTCGGTAAAGTTATATAAACGTTAGTACTAATGACTAATGATCAATGACTAACGACTTTTTGAATTCGCGGATCGTTGCCGACAGTCAAAAATATAGCAATCCTAACTCACGTATGAACGAAACCATACTTATTTAGCATCGGGAAATCGAAGACTTCATGATCGAGAATTAGCTGGAATAGTGACTTCACTCTCTCGGAAGATGGACAGAGTTTAGCTAGCTGTCTGAGTTGATTTTTTCCTTGCAACCAAACCTTTTCAACTGGATTTTGATAGGAGTGCATTAGGTGCTAGGCGGAAACAGAAAATCGACCATAATTCCGGTGACGACTTTTGATTGATAGACGAAAGATAGTTTTTGAGTTGCTGGCTGTAATGATAAGTTGCTCCGTCCCAAATGACCACGATTTTTTGACCAGGATGTTGCGAACGCAGCGTTTCAAGAAAATCGATGGTATTTTCGCTATTACCAGTTGGATATGACTTAACAATTGTTTTTTGCGTTTGGGCATTCAAAGCACCGAAATAAGTTTGCTTCTTTTTCTCGTTTCTAATCTGTGCTTCTGCTCGTCCCCTTCGATTTCCCCAGACATATCCCGCTAAATCTCCCCAACGTAAATGGCACTCGTCGATGAAGAAAACTACCATTTGCTCGCTTGTTATTTCCACCAGTTCCGGGTTACGAACGCTTCAATTTCGGCTCGCTTCGCTTCCACCACTCGGGAGAAGCTTGTCTTTTTTTTTAGACTTATGCCAACTCATCCCCGCTTCTTTTAGTAAATCGTAGTAACTTGGTTTGGAGCGAAAGACAACATCATAAAACTTAGCTATGTGAAATTCCAATTGTTCGACATTAAGAGACCCTTGTTGGGATATCCAACTCACAATCTTGCGTTTCTGCTCTAGGCTCAAGTAACCTTGACTTCCTCGGTGACGAGATTGCAGTCCTTCCACTCCATCAGTCTGGAAATAATGCTTCCACTTGGTGATGAACCCCAAAGACACGTTCAAGATACTCTGGATGTCTCGGTAGGAGTAGTTTTCTAAGGCAAGTTTGACTGCCAAGGCTCGTTTTAGCTCCTTGCCACTAGGATGATCTTTAATAAAATGTTCTAGAAGCGTAATAGAGTTTATGCGAGTCTGCTTCATTTGGCAGTCCTTTTCCAGCAAAGTCGATCCGATCATTGCTATTCTAATTGGGCGTTCACGAATCATCTAAGATTGCTATAGGAAAATCCACAACAGACGAGATGGGTTAGGTCGAAAAATTAGCCCATTTGAGCGAAAGATTATCTCTTGTGGTTATTCAGCTTTTCCTACGATTACGAATATTCTCTCATTGAAAGGGGAATTCCTCGTCGCAGCCGTTAGCGAGCAATCCGCTCAAAGCTGGCAAATACGGGAAAGGACTCTCTAGTCTAATATCGTCTTTAACAATTAAGTACGATGCCCGAATGCCCCAGTTTTTGTAATGCTAGTGGCTTGGCCAAACTGCAATAAAGACACTCATAGAGATAGGAGTAGACCATGGAAGGTGAATTTCAAGGGCTAGGATTGACTAAAGAAAAGATAGAGGAACTTGAAGCTTTAGAAGAACAAACTCAAGTAGACTCTTCTTCTGGCGAAGCAATCCAAAACTCACCTGGGACGTTCATAACTACGATAGAAAGTAGTGCTCTTGAAAATGGAAAATTAGATACTAGCGAAATACAGCAGCCATTTGAAGCACCCACGCAACCTCTCGCGGAGCCAGAACCTTCTTCAAACCAAGACTCACAGGGGACTCCGATATCAAATAATGAGCTTCAAAACCTAGGATTAAGCCCTGATGAGATAGAGCAAGTTAGTGAGTTAGAAGAGGAATCTCTTGGGGAAACAGGCTCTTCAGGCGGAGCAACCGTTGAGTCGCCTACGTTGAAAGCAGCCAATCAACCTCTAAGCGAAAGCACTCAAGATTTGCCAGGGACGTTTGTAGCTACAGCAGAATCGAACAACACAGGTAAGTTAACCATTGGCACTCCTAATGCAGACATTATCAGGAGTAGCCCCTTGTCGCCGATATCATTCTTGCCCTTGAAGGTAGTGATCTAGTCTTTAGTGGTAGCCTTAACGATACCATTACTGGTGACTCCGGGAATGATCGGCTTGTCGGACAGGGGCAAGACGACAAGATTTACGGTCAGGATGGAGACGACTTCATTTATGGGGACTCTCAATTTGGTGATGACCCAAGCAAGCCTGCCTTCGGGAATGACACTCTCTTTGGCGGAAAGGGCAGAGATGTTATTTCTGGTAGCTTAGGGGACGACAGCATTGACGGTGGGGCTGGGTTCGATTCCCTTAATGGCAGCGATGGCAATGACTCCATCGATAGTGGCAGTAATTCAGATGAAACTCCGGATTACATTAATGGCGGCGAAGGAAGTGATACTCTAAACGGCGAGGCTGGAAAAGATATAATTCGTGGTGAAGATGGGGACGATGAAGTCTCCGGTGGAAGTGGTAATGACATAATCTATGGTGATCGCAGTGACATAGACAAGGATGGGAATGGAAGCGATACCCTGTCTGGCAACAGCGGAGACGACGAATTATTCGGCGGCGCCCAAGATGACACCCTCAAGGGCGGAAAAGGCAGCGATACCTTAATCGGCGTTGAAAACTTTCAGGACGAATTTGATTTTGGTTTTGATACCATCGATACCTTGACAGGCGGCGCAGATAAATACACCTTCTTCCTCGGAGGAAAAGGTGAAGATGGCGAGGATAACGTTTACTACAATGACGGTAATTTTCAAGAACAGGGACTAGGCGACTACGCTCTAGTTAAGGATTCACCTTTGGTGAGGATACCTTCGAGCTGGCTGGCTCATCAGATGACTATTCCTTACGCTCATCTCCCGATGATTTACCATCCGGTTTAGGGATCTTTTTTGAGGAAGAAGGAGCCCAATCCGAACTCATCGGAATTTTGAAAGATTGTTCCTTTTTCCAGGGTGGTTCAATTACCTGAAAAGTGCTGTAAGCAGAGAGATCTCAATATCAATGAACCGGGTTCGCTTGATGAACTTGATGGTCAAGATGAAATCCTATCCGATCAAAAGGGCACCGATTCCATCGAAACTTTAACCGTTGATGGACTTAACTTAGCCCCAGGCGAGTCGGAAACGGTAAATCTAGACTTTGCTTCCCAGGAGTCGCGTACCGCTAGCGTCGTAGCACCAGGGGCCTACTATCTCCTAGCCGAGGCTGATCCGAACAATGCCATTTCTGAGGATAATGAAGATAACAACGTAGCCAGCCAGTTCATTTCCACCGATGGCACTGATGTCGTAGTCGATTGGAACTCCACGTTCTTGAATGCAGTGCAAACATCGGGCGCGGACACCTATGGATATAGCGATAATGAGGCTGGAACTATTCCGCCAGTTGTGCCACGCAATGGCGCGGTTTTACATACGGCAGTCTATGATGCCGTCAATGCCTTCGAGGAAGATTATGAGCCTTACTCAGTTGATGATGGTTCACCTGAGGGAGCATCCGCAGAAGCAGCAGCAGTGGGCGAGCCTATACAGCACTAAGTGAGCTATACCCAGGGCAACAAGCTTCCTTCAATGCACAGCGCGATCGCTCTCTTGCTGAAATTGGCAAAACCCAGGAGGGCGAAGGCTTTCAGTTCGGAGCCGATGTTGCTGAACAAATCCTAGAATCTCGAACTACAGACTCCGCAATTCCACCAAGTAATGAGTATGAGCCTGACAACGAACTAGGCACTTGGAAAGCAATTATAGACGGCGAAAACCAGACTCCAGTGGGACCACAGTTTGAGAGTGTTCCTCCCTTTGAGATCCCCAGTGTCCAACAGTTCCGCCCCGATGGTCCTCCACAATTTGGTAGTCCCAAGTTCGCCGAAGAGACTGAGGAAACCCGCATGGTCGG
>PXPT01000009.1:5398-18058 GCA_003021505.1 Cyanobacteria bacterium QS_4_48_99
AACGGCATAGAGCAGACCAACAACGGCGAGGATACAATCAGAGGGATTTCCGAGGATGACATTGATGGCAATCCCACTTCCAAGCAAGACCCCCACTGGGACCCGCTCATCCCTAGTCCCGCCTTTCCTGACTACACTTCAGGACACTCCTCCTTTGGCGGAGGAGCCGCAGAAGTTTTCAGCTCTTTCTTCGGAACCGACGAGTTCAGTTTTGAAGTAGCTTCGCAAGAAATACCGGGTTATGCTCGCTCCTACGAAAGTTTTTCGGAGATATCAACGGAGAATTCAGAGAGCCGACTCTTTGGAGGCGTTAACATACGCTCATCCTCTATGGAAGGGGAAGCATCAGGAGCTGATGTTAGCGAATATGTGGTTGATAATGCGCTAGCTCCAGTTTCCGTATAGCAGTTGATGGGGGCAAGGAGCAGAATTGTACCACTTCCCCTTGTCTCCTTGTCCCCGTGTCTGTGCTGACTAGTGATGTTTAATTGGACTTGATACTACTTAGCCTCTGTTTCCTCCGGTAGCTTTACTGCTTGCTGCACTTCTAATCCAGCGACAAGCTGGCGGTCTTCGCTAATATGAGGAAATTTCAGTTGGGAGTCAGGAATTCCCTTCTCAAGCTGGCGCTGGCGGACAATTCCGAAGCTGCCGGGAGCCAGGATGTGTAAGCGAGGCGGGGGCACTTGATCCCGACGCTTGTTTTCGTAGTAGGGATTAATTTCTTTGAGCTTTTGGTCAAAGCGATGCAGGAAAGTTGGAGGCTCTGGGAGCGTGTGACCAGGGTTTAGTTCCACATTCACAATATAGTGGGCTGGGAACTCGTTCTCAGATAAAGTGATACAGAAATCTTCCAACGGTAAGCCGAATTCTCGTTGCAGCGCTTTCATCACCTGGGTGGCGTGAGCCTCAGTGGTTTTTTCGGTGGTGGAAGAGAGCAACCCGCCGCGACGGTAGCGGAAAACAATTAGAGGCGCTGTCTCGTAAAATCCTACGACTTCGACGACATCGCCGATATCGTAACGATAGAAGCCACTGTAATTTGTCATCAGGACGCGGTATAGTTCCCCTGGTTTGACTTCGGTGGCAAGTAAGGTTTTGGGATGTTCTGCTTCCCACTGGTCTTGCGGGACGAACTCGAAAAAGCCCGTCTCGATCGCTAGAATGCTGCCGTCCGTGTTAAGGTCGGGGTAAATGCCGAGAGTGCCTTCAGCGGTGGCATAAACTGCGCCAAAGCTGGGCGTGTTGCCCAAGTAATCGGGAAATCTCTCAAAGTAAAAATCGGAGGTTCCTCCCCGCGCCGTTACGATATAGGAGAGGTCGGACCAAGCAAGATTAGGGGTAAGCCGTCCCTGTGACTTGAATATGTCGCGCAGTTGCGCCGCACGAGCTGGATAGGCTGACCATTGCCGCTCTAAGCTAGCTCGAATCTCTGGTTCTAGGTTTAACCAATTGGCGATTGTCCCTCGCTCTAAGTCTTGGATTAACTCTTCGGCATAGCGCTCTAAATAGTTGCAGATGCGTAGGATTAGCATGGGAAAGTTAGCTCCCATCCCTCGCATGTCGCCGTCGCGCAAGGCAAACAACAAGCAAACGTAATGGCGTGACAAGCTATCGGACGACTTCAGCGTTTCGTAAGGGTGAGCAAAGAGTTGCTCGTAGAAGAACTTGCGCGTGTGGAGTACGCCTGGACCGGCTGAACCATACTCGATGCCACCACTAGTTTCTCCTGGTGCTTTCGCCTCGTTGGTTGCAAGCAGGCTGCCAAATTTTCGCCCCTGCGCGCGCAGCGCCTCACTTAAAAAGCCCACGCTAGTCAGATTAGCCCATCCCAACGAGTTCTGAAATCGCTGGGTGACAGGGATTAGTTTCTGTTTGCCAGTTGAGCCACTGGTGGTATTGAGATAAACAACGGAATCGGCTGTCAGAACATTTTTCTCGCCCTGGGCAATGCGATGAGTATAGGGTTCGTAGCCACTGTAAGGCAGAACCGGAATCTGCTCTCGAAATTGATCGATAGTTTTAATATCTTTTAGTCCATACTTTTGACCCAATTCGGTATGGCGATAAGCTTGCAGAAGCTTTTGCAAATACTTCTCCTGTACTGCCAAGGAGGAGCGAGTTTTCTTAACAAAATTTGCCTTGGCACATTCAGCCGCGAATGTTACAAACGGGAGCAAAAAGTTTGCCATTCAAGCCTCAACTTAATTATCAACAATATTTCGATACATAATCAATACTAAGAGCCAATTTAGTTGGCGTTTCAGCACGATTCGAAGTGTGCAAAAAATAAATTGCTACGGTTAGATTTATGATTCTAAGGGACTAGATTTTTTGAGCAACATGAAAAGCTGAGAGATACGAAGTCTCGATACTCCTTATGCCGTTCCTATCTAGTGCTTCCCTCAAACCTTCAAACACAGAATTTCTTTTGTTTGGGTTCAGCCTTCTGTATGGTGACAGAGTTCCCAAAAGCGCAAGATAATCATCGATGCTATAGGTTAGTTTACACGCCAATTGTTCCGACACTAGATTCTTAAACTTACCCGAGTCTATAACAGCTTGTCCAAACTTTCTGACAGTTTCTTCTTGAGTTTTTTTGTCTTCATAAAATTGTGCAAGAGACGGAGCCTGGGTTTGATAAACTGGAGCTAATACCTGGTAAACTTCACGGTTCGGCTGAGGCGTCATATTCCACAGCAAAATTAGAGAACTGCTCTCTTGTAGGGAAGCAGCCGCTTTTGAATACCTAATTTCGGGTGGAATCCAATGAATTGATGTCGCTGCTACAACGGCACTGAATCGCTTTGGATCTAGCTTCCATTCTTCAAATGTGGTATTCGTAATCTCGACAGATGAATACTGGGTACAGTTTTGTTGCGCTAGCTGGCACAATTCTTTGCTCGGCTCAAGGCAGAGTATTGAGAAGCCTAATTGAGCAAATTCTACAGTGGCAATCCCTGGACCGCATCCTAGTTCAAGGATAGTTGCGTCCGCAGGGAGTTGGGCTAGTTCGACAGCGCGACAAATTAGTTCTTTAGGATAGCGTGGTCTTACCCGGTTGTAGGCATCTGCGACTTCGCTATACCAGTTTTTTCTTTGTTTGGAGGTGTAGGTAGTTGCGATTTCGCTAAACCAAGTTTTTCCTCGTTCTGGATCTATCATAAATCTGTCTCAAGGCATTATTTAAATGGTTTTAACTCCTGAATTAAAAAAGATGCTTGGCATTACTCAAGCGTCCAAAAACTTCTTGACTTTTTGGGCTATAATTAGCAGTGGGTCGATAAAGTGGAAGCATCGCTCCTGGTGTTGAAATTTGATTAAATACTTGTTAATAATATGGAGTTCGGTGCATCCTGCAATCATTGATTCTACTTTATATTTGCGGGAAAGAGTGTCAAGGTATTTTATTAAAGACTCTTTGCTATCATTTTTTTTGATTTTAAAAATATAATCGTTTAGCTGAGTTTGATCTGCATCGTCAAGAAGCAATATATTGGGTTTAACTAGTTTCAATAATTGCTCAAAAACGCTGGTACTTTGTGCGCCGTTAGCACATAATAAAAGATGAGTTTTTTCAGTATTTGACACTTTTTGAATAACGACATCGATGAGGGAAATTACTTTTTCTCTTAGCGGTTCCCGAATTTGGGGAAGAAAGTAATGCATGGTGAAGCAGGCGATCGCAATTTTACTTACTCCCATTTGGCAAAGCTTTTCTAGGGATTTCTCCAAGAGATTTGTTAATAACTCATCTTCACCCCTGGTGATCGCATCTACCCGTTCTGGAAATGTCGGATCGGAGTAGAGAATACAGATAGGAGATTCTTGCTCTGATTCTGCAACATTATATTCGTAAATCGTTTTCAGAAATTCTGCGGATGCTAAGGGACCTAGTCCCCCCAATATTCCTAGTGACTGGTTCATAGCTTTTTAAGTGATGGAGTGCTAAATGCAGAGTGCTGAATACTGAACTAGATGTAGTGTATTCAACTGCAAACAACTATCATAAATCACTGGGATTTACATTCTTTAACGCTCAAACTAAAAGCAGTGCCATCATTTCCTTTTCTTCTGCCATCTGCCTTATTTGACTAAAACAGCCCAACTATTTTCTCTAGTGCTTTTTTCGTGCCAATCTCCCCTGCATCCAGCTCAAGCGTCGGCTTCACTGGAACCAGCTTGTGATTTAATCGCCGTCTGTTTCTTCCACCACCTGTGACATGCAGGAGGATCACTGCCTCCGGGTCTAGTTGACCAGTAGAAGCTGCTTCCTTCAATGTAGCCAGTGCCACGCCAGCCGCTGGGTCGATATCGACTCCTTCCGAGGCTTGGAAAAAATCAGTAGCATAGAGCGCCTTACTATTGTCAGCCGCCAACATATTGCCCTGACTCTCCATTAAAACATCAAAAACGCCTCCTTTAATAGAATAGGGAGGTCGTTGATTGGAGAGAACCTCAGCGACAATTTGCTGCGTTTGCTTTTTTCCAACATCCCGATTGACTTTAATCAGTTCCCTGCGCTGCGATTTCCAAGCTTGATAGATGGGAACGAAGGGAAGATTTTGGCTTAACATCAGGTGCGGCATTTTCTGACCAAATCGCCCATCATCCACCAGCCGCTTGGCAGCCTCATGCACCGCAATACCGCCAGCGCCACTTCCGATCGCTTGAAAGTAGTAATCCGGGAGTTGTCCCATCGTCTCCACTGCATTAAGCATGGTGGTTCCAATCCCGTCACGCCGTCCGATATTCTTAACGCCGCCCTCGGCAAAAAAGCCATCTAAACGCGAAACCTCATCTGCTTGTGCAATTGCATCACTATAATCGGTCAATCCCGTTAAGGAGACAACCCTCACGCAGGGATGAAGCGCTTCCAAAAATTCCATCCGAGCAAGTCCACGTGCCGGAATGATAATCAGACATGGTACTTGATTTTGCGAGCAGACGTGGGCAAACGCCGCAGCAGTATTACCCGCAGATGCCACTACTAAAACCTCTCTGTGTTCCGGTGAAAGGCGCGAGAGAACTGAATAGGCTTCCAGTTCTTTGAAAGTAGCAGTTTCAAGGGTGGCTCCTTTTTCGAGCCAATAACCGCTAAAAGTAATCCAGAGATTAGGGAGTCCAAGGACACGGCTGATTTGCTTGCTCTGGAAAGTTACCGTGCTACCGACACTACCGATTTCGTGAAGGGCTGGTAGCCAGCTTTGGTATCTAAAGATGCCTTTGCTAGCTAAATCGGGCTTGAACTCTCTAGCAAAATATTCGGCAGCCAAAAGCCCAGGAGGATGTTCATGGGGACACTCCAGTGTGAAACCGTCATCATCGAATCTCGAGCCGCAAACCTGGCATTTCAATTGGTAGTGCCTGGGCATAACAGACTGATCTTTCTTTTCAAACAAGCAATTGTTGAGGTTTGATGTTAGATCTACTAAAAAAGTTTCCCCGCGTCTGTGGCAATTGTGGGTATTTAACCAGATTCGATCTAAGCTCAAAACTTAGCATGCTACCTCCGTGTTAAGTTTTAGAGATAATGTTGCACTTAAGCTAACAGCATATTACTCACCAACTTCTCCTCCAGATTTTCACTGACACGGGATTCGCCTTTGAAAGCGCAAGGCATTGAATAAGGCTAAAGGCGAACTACGAAAGGCGAAAGTACTATCGCTTACATCATTATTTTCCCCTTTTGCCTTCATTACCCCCTTAGCCTCTTGCCTTTGGTTCCTTATTCCTTGACAACGCTTGCAGGGTAAATAGCGAACAAAATATAATCGCAGGTTAGGATATCATCTTTTAGCAGAATCTCGTCAGGATGGGCAAATCAAATCTGGGCGAGCTTTGGTAATAACAATTGAATAACACTTACAACAACAGTGGTCAAGAGGAAAAATACATCGCTAACCAGAAAAGATTGATGGAAGAGGAGTTATGTTCGCGTTAGGAATAGGAATCGGTTGTTTTGTCTTGGCATTCGTGTTCGCTAGTTTAGTGGAATACTGGCTCCATCGCTTGATGCACTTTAATCATCGGATTGGGGAACGTCACCGCGAGCACCATCGTCGTAACGAAGGACAAGGTGTATTGTGGGAATTTCGGGATTATGTTCGGGGCAGTTTGGTGGTGATGTGCTTGATGTTTTTCTTCTCTTGGGCAGCCGGGATTGGTTGGTTCCTCGGTGGCTTAAGCTACGTCATTTTTTCCGCCTATGCTCACCAGCTACAGCACGATAATCCGACTAAGTGCTTTTGGATGAAGATGCCTGTGCATTACGTCCATCACAAATACAATATGTGGCACCACAACTTTGGTTTAGCAGTAGACTGGTGGGATCACGTGTTCGGAACTTATAAGCTTGTGGACTGGCTAACAGAAGAGGAGCAGATGCGATCGCAACCGGGATATTTTCAACTCAAGTGGTGGTAGCGTTGCCACCCTTTAATAGTAGTGGTATGGTTTCTACCAAGTTTTGAGCGGGTGTTACGGGAGGAAAATTACTTTGACTTCTTTCCAAGAGGCGAAAGCCCACTTTATTGCAAGTCACCAGAATCCTATTAATCAAGTTTTGCATCATATCACCAACTTGCTGGCGATAGCGGCAGTAATTTTTCTGTGGTTCGACTGGCGACTAACAGTAGTGTGTGTGGTGCTAACTCAAGTGTTCGCGCTGGGTGGACACGCATTTTTTGAAAAAAACGAACCTGCTTTTAAACAGTATCCCGGCATCACTATCTTAGTCTCGATGTCATGGTCATTTGAAAATTGGTTTGGTTTGCGCCAGATTTGGAGCTACGCAACTGGTAAGCAGCATTCCATGTAGGACAGGGGAGCAGGGGGAGCAAAGGAAGCAGAGGAAGCAGAGGAAGAAACCTTTAGCCTGAACCTTCACTCCTCGCTTGCCCTTTCCGCACCTCTGTACTTTTGCAACTTTTAACCTGTAACCTTCAACCTTCAACAAACCGAGTGAGGAGTCTAGATGTATCAAGATTTACTAGTCGTCGATGCCGATGCCCATAAGTTAGAAAATCCCATAGTAATGCGGGATTATCTCGAACCAGAATATCGCGATCGCATTGGTTTGGTAGTCGATAGCTTGGGGGATCAGCGGGCACAGATTAAAGACTGGAATCCCCAAACGGGTAAAAACGATTTTTACCGGATGTTCCCTCAACCACAGGGGCTAGGCAAAGGGGGCTTCCGCACCCTCAATCCCGATACCACCCTGGGGGCAATGTTCAATCGAGTCCGAATTGAGCATATGGATCAAGAAGGCATAGATGTCCACGTCATTTACGGCACACTCAACCTGATTTTCCCCAGCATAATAGATAAGGACTTGGCGGTGGCACTCTGCCGTGCTTACAACGACTATATCGCGGATGATTGCCGGGGGTATAATAATCGCCTCAAGCCCATCGGCGTTCTCCCGCTCCAGGATGTTGACGCTGCTGTGGCGGAAATGTATCGCTGCGTAAACGAGTTGGGCATGATTGGGGTTGCCGTGGCTCCCAACCTTCCTATTCCCCATCCTAAGGCTCCCGATGCCTTCCCAGAAATCCGCACCTGCAAGTCGATCAGCCATCCCGACTTCCGCCCAATTCTGCAAGCAGCCGTAGATTTGGATATTGGTCTTGGTATTCACGGCAGCCCCGGTTCCTCGATGGTAGGGGGAAATGCTGACCACACCGAAACCTTCGTCCTCACGCACGTTTTCGTACAGCGCAACCAGCAGCAGTTGGCACTTGCCCGCATGGTGTTTGACGGTGCATTTGAGCAATTCCCCACACTGCGCGTGGGCTTTTTAGAGGGCGGTTGTGGCTGGCTACCTGACCTCGCCCATGCCTTCCACGAGCATTGGGAAAAGCGCATCCGAGACTTTGATCCCAAGCATCCCTATCGTCCTTCTCTCATGGAATTTACCAAGCTAATGATTCAAGAACGGGGAGGAAAGGACAATACCAACATCATCAGTAAGGCGAAGAACCTCTTCGACCTCATCTGGAATACCCAGCATGATCCCACCAAAATCGATGATGCTAGCCTGTATGAACACTACGATCTTCGCCATCGTGATCCGCTAGATTATTTTGAGCGCGGGCAAATCTTTACTTCCTTTGAATCGGATGACCCAGCCCCAGCTTATCTTCCGCATGGGATGGGCGAGATAGGCAAGCATGTAACTTGCTTCTCCGGCGATTATGGTCACTGGGACGGGGTACTTCAAGACTGCGTTAAAGATGCAGCGACGGTTGCCGATTATGAACGGGAACATCTGGGGCTGCTACTGGGCGGAAATTCCCTAGCACTCTATGGAAAACGCTTGCGTGAATCCTTACCAGAGTATTGCATGGCTCCTGCTGCCCGTTGATAGCAGGGTACTAGGAATTATAAACGCAGATTGGGGCGAGTTCGGTGACTCGCCTCTACTAATTTGCGCCACTGCCTAAAATGAACAGACTCAAAAGCGTGCCGCTATTCCAGAGACTATGGACAAATATGGGTGCGAGGAGATTGCGCGATCGCGTATAAACTACTCCTAGAACAATCCCTAAAGTAGCTAGAGGCAGCACTTCCGAGAGGCTGAGGTGAGCGATCGAAAAAACCAGACTACTAGCCAGAATTGCTCCCCAAACAGGCAGATAACGAGTTAGGGAAGGTAACAAAAAGCCTCGGAAAATAATCTCCTCAAATATGGGTGCTGCCACAGACGCTGTAAAGAAAAATATCGCCAACGCCACCCAATTCTGTGCCTGCAAAGCCACCGAAAGAATGGGATTGCTCCCACCTTGTCCTTGCCAAATCTGTTGGTTCAGCACCGATACAACAATGACTAAGGGAACAGCGACTAAGTAACCTCCCAGTCCCCACAAAATCCAATTACTCAGCCATTGGAAGCGGAACCAGTCTTTGGGCAGGGGTAAGAAAGAGCGGATGGATAAATACAGCACCAACAGTCCTCCAGCAGCCGTGAGCAGGTAGCTGACGAGGATATAGAAAGCTTGGAGGCGAATCCCAAAGCTAGCCGGGTTGATTCCTGACAAGCCAAAAAATAACGGCAGTAAAATGCCACCGATGACAAATTGACTGACAAAGAAAAAGCCCACAATCAGAACTTGCCAAGTGATTTCCCAATCCCAGGGCGTTTCCCAGGCAACCCCGCTGTTAGTAGCAAGAACGGAATTTTTGCCCCGAATTAGCAACTGAGCCAGCAAAAAGATCAGTAGTCCTGCCCCTAAAAGCATCCCCAAGCCAGGAACGGCACTAATGACTGCTAATTTCACCAGAGCTTGCTTCGCCCCCTCTTGTTCCTGTGCCTGAAGCGTTTGCAGCGCATCTGGGCGCTCCTGCGACTGATAGAGGCGACTCAAAGCACGATAGCGAAACCAACCATTGAGATTTTCTTGAATTTGAGACTCAGCATTAGGCAACACCCTGGGCGGTTCGCGCCACAACCCCATTAATGTCGCCGCAGTCTGGGGAATAGCTTCTGGAGATGTTTCCTCTTCAGACGATGGGGTTAAATTCTGCCAGGTGGTAAATGCTGCCTCAATTTCTCCCCGTTGCGCCTGTAGGAGACCAATTTTTAAATCTAGCTCACGGAGAGAGTTTTCTAGCTGGCGGATTTGCTGGGAAGAAACGTTGGGAGCCTGTGCCATCGGATTAGTGGCTTGCCCGGAAGTTGCTGTTGCCTCAGGTGAAACTTGTTGCAATTGCGCCCTGAACTCGGAAAGGCGAGTTTGAGCAGTTTCACGCACTTGTTGATACTGCTTTTGAGCCGAAAAATAGGGATCATCGCCCAGGAGAGCTTTGCGAACGGCTGCTAAATCTTCTGAGTCGAGGGCATCGCTGTCGTCACTCTGTAACTCACTCACCTGCAGCACTAAATTGGTTTGATAAAGTTCCAGGCGAGCTTGAATCTGAGGCTGAGAGAAGCTGTTTCCTAAAGAGAGAACCAGTCTTCCAATTACCACAACCGTCAGCAAGGTTAAAATAATTCGTTTGATGGTCACGTCGCTTCGCTCCGAATGCAAAATGTAAAATTAACAATCCCGTGTCTAAAGCTAGGGAAACCTGGAGTAAGGATACTTCACCTCAATATGCTTGACCTAGCTAAAGCTAGGGGAACCTGAAACCTGAATTAATCAATTTTTAATTTTTTTGGTCATACGCTATTCCTACAGCCACGCTTGCATTGAGTGGGCGCTATTCCATCCCACCCTTTCTAATTTATCGGTGTTACAAGCGCAAGCGAGAAAGTGAAAAAAGACTAATGCGGAGATCTTGCACAGAAGCGGGTTAAAATAGCTTTGGCTTCAATGCTTCTGACTGAGTTACGAAGGGAGAATAAGGTTGACCACTCGTGTTGTGATCGTGCGTCACGGTCAAAGCAGCTACAATACCCAACAACTGATTCAGGGTCGCTGCGACGAATCCATCCTAACTGAAAAAGGTCGTACGGATGCCCAGAAAGTGGGTGCTGCCCTCAGCAATCTTCGTTTCGATGCTTTCTATAGCAGTCCCCTGCAACGAGCAACCGAAACTGCTGAGATTATTCACGCCTGCTTAGAAACGCCTCCTCTTTTACAAGTAGCAGACAAGCTCGCCGAAGTCGATTTGCCCCTCTGGGAGAAGCAATCCAAGCAGGAAGTACAAGCAAAATTTCCCGAAGATTACCGCTGCTGGAAGTCGCGTCCCCACGAGTTTCGGATGTTAGTTCCCACGCCAGCCGGAAAGCAGCAACATTATCCGGTTCTATCCCTCTACGAACAGGCACAGCAGTTTTGGCACGAACTTCTTGGGCAGCATCAAGGCGGCACAGTTTTAATCGTAGCGCACAACGGTATTAACCGTTGCCTAATCAGTAGTGCCATTGGTATTTCCCCGTCTCGTTACCATACCATCCGACAGTCTAACGGTGGCATCAGCGTTTTGAACTTCACTGGGGGTTGGGGTGATCCCGTGCAGTTAGAGTCGCTGAATCAAACTGCTCACTCCGGGGTTGCTCTACCGGAGAAACCCTCGCAAGGGCTACGTCTTTTGTTGGTTCGTCACGGCGAAACTGAGTGGAATTATTTCTCGCGCTATCAGGGACGAGTGGATATTCCTCTCAACGACAAAGGCAGGGAACAAGCGCGAAAAGTGGCTGAGTTTCTCAAGGATGTCAGCATTGATTTTGCAATCACTAGCCCCATGGTGCGCCCTACTGAAACAGCAGAGGCAATTCTGGAGCATCACCCCCACCTCACCCTGGAACGCAAGCCGCGACTCACCGAAATCAATCATGGACTTTGGGAAGGGAAACTAGAAGAAGAAATCAAGGCGGAGTATGCCGATATACTGCGGCAATGGAAAGAAGCCCCAGCAAGGGCACAAATGCCCGAAGGGGAGAATTTGCAACAGGTTTGGGATCGGGCGATCGCCTGTTGGCAAGATCTTGTCCAAGCTGCTAATGCCGATTCATTTCAGCTCCAAACTGGCGTTATAGTTGCCCACGATGCGATCAATAAAGTCATTCTGTGCTACTTGCTAGGTTTGAAACCGGAAAATTTCTGGAACGTCAAGCAGGGGAACGGTGCGGTAAGTGTGATTGATTACCCTCAAGCAGACGATTTACCCGTGCTGCAAACGATCAATATTACTACTCACCTCTCTCAAGGTGTGTTTGATAGCACAGCAGCAGGAGCACTGTAGCCCATCATTTAAGCCAATAAGCAACGGAGATGAAGTTTTTGTTGGTTAAAGGTTTTGGGTAACAGTTAAAGGATTTTCCCCTTTTCCCTTTTCCCGATTTCGCGCCAAGATGTAACCTATGGAGTCAAAAACTACTGTATAAGCCCACTTTACTGCGCCCGGAGCGTGAACAGAGTAAGCTCTGGAGGACAGTTGAACCGCACCGGAATTATGCTCATACCAATCCCACGATTGACATGGATTCAATTGCCTGAGCCTTGCTCTCCCCCACTCCAACTGCTAACGTGTTCTAGCTTTTTAGTTGCCGTTAACCAGCTCCACTGAGGCGTGAAAGGAATGCGAATTTGTCTGCTATGAGTATGCCCTGCTATAGCCATCGGTGCTGTTTGGGGGGGGGAATGCCTCCAATGTTTTCGTATTGTGCATTATCGCTATCCTAGGACTGTTGTCTGGAAGCTGCTTCAGGGCTATTTTGGGGTTATAATTGTTGGGTTGATGAGCACCAATGCCTACCAGGTAGAGAGGTTCAGATGGATTTTTGTTTTCCGGTAGCAGTAGCTTTACCGCTTCGTTTTTGAGCACTACTATCCCAACCTCTTCGAGAGCCTTTTCTAACTGGGCGGCTAACTTTGGCTTGGGTTCACTCTTTTCGCCGCTCATGCTGTAGTCATGATTGCCCAGCACTGCATAAGTGGGAATGCCGGCTTCCGGCAGTGGGCGAACTAGCTCAACGGCATGATCAATTTGATTGCCTGAGTTTTTGAGCTAGGTCTCAGTACAGGACCAAAGCTGGAAGAGTGAGCAGGAAAAGGGTTTCATGGAATTGCTAGCAACCCCATGAAACCCGATCGATGATCAGGTTACTCTAGCGCGCGATACCTTGCGCTCCCATGGGAGATGGCATGGAGGTCGCCTGAGCTTGGTGTCAATGTTACTGATGCCCTACTACGGGCCAGAACTGTCAACTGG
>PXPT01000010.1 GCA_003021505.1 Cyanobacteria bacterium QS_4_48_99
GTTCGATTTCGGCCCAAAGCTCGTCAGGCACGAGCGGCTTAGCCATGGCACAGACCAGAGCTCTCTACCCCTATATATACCAGTTTTGTTAGGCGCTCTAAGGGCGCTAATGAAGTCCGCTGCCCAGTAACTTTGCTCGACATCTGGAAAATTGCTTGTTTGAGCAACAGCCGCGGCTGGGGCAACAATTGGTGCCACGAGGGGAGTGATCGCGCCCCCACTCATGCTCAGTGTCATTAGAATGGCAGTCGCAGATTTAACACCGTTGAGCTTAGACATGGAGAATATCCTTCCCAAAAGTAATGTTCAGTAATTAAAACTAAAAAAAACTGGTAATTAGCCTGTAATTGCTTATAGCGATTTTTTAAGCATTTTTAGCTCAAATAACCAAAATATAAACAATTAAGGTTGATACAACTTTCCACGAACTGAGTTTTATAGATGTCTACTCCGATTGATTAGTTGCGTATCAAGTAAAAAATGATTTTTACTACTACTAGAAGTTACCGAAATTGTTGTAGACATTTTTCATCACTCTCAAAAAATTGTCCCTCTGCTTTGCAGAGGGGCGGAGGAGCGGAGGGGCAGAGAAAGAAGACACGGGAACACGGGGACGCGGGGAAAATCTCACCAACTATAAAAACTCTCCGCGTCGCCGCGTCAGTCCCTTTGGAACTCTCCGCGTTACCCCATTTCGCTACGGACATCTTAAGGGCACCAATTGCGAGTGCCTTATTTCGGAGGGATCGTGGTTCGAACGGGGCTCTCAGGGGTTGGACCTCGAACCACGACCCCTCGGGAACCTCGAACCTTTAGGAGCGCCCCGTAATTCAGTTCCAGTGCTTAAGTCGCCTGCGCCACAGCCCCTCTGAAATGCAAGAGGCACTCAAGACACTTCGCGCCCCTTGTCAAGCGAGCGAAGCGACTCTAGGCAGGTACAGTTAGCGGCGTACCATTATCTCTTGGCTGTAGCTTCAGTAAGAAAGGAACGGCTTTGTCTACCCAGTCTGGGATGGAGGTGAAACTGGCAGCTTGGGAACCGAAGCAAATTTCTAGCATATCTGTGTGAATAATTCCAGGGTTGAGCGGGATAGCAGCCATGCCAGAAGGGAGTTCTTGGGCAAGCGATCGCGTCATCCCTTCCATTGCCCACTTAGTTGTACAGTAGGGAGCAACCCGAGGAGAAGTTGAGCGTCCCCAGCCAGAAGTGAGGTTAACAATTATGCCACTGTCGCGCTCAATCATTGCCGGGACAAAATGACGGATGACGTTCGCCACACCTTTAATGTTGACATCAATAACGCGCTCAAACTCTTCACTAGGAACTTCCCAAAGCGGGTTAGGCTCATTGATTAGCCCAGCGTTGTTAATTAGTAAGTCGGGCACGCCGTAGGCAGCGTAGAGGCGATCGCTCCAAGCCTTCACTTGCGACTCATCAGCGATATCCACGGCAGTAAAATCGTGGGGACTGCCACACTGTTCCCGTAGGCTCTCAACTGCCGACTGATTTCGGGCACAGCCTAGAACCGTATGTCCTAGCTGGATAAACTGCTCGGTCATCGCTCGACCTAAACCCCGACTGATCCCTGTAATCAAGATAAGCTTTGTCACGTCGCTTCGCTCCCATTCAATTCAAAGTTAAAAATTAAAAATGCAAAATTAGCGATGCCAATTTTTAGTGTTATATCTTGATTTTCTAATTAATATAGCAGTTCTCATTTAACTGGACTACACCTGAAGTCCACTCTGACTAGTGATCGCATTCTGAATTTGTACCTTATGAGTCTCAGAACCGCTATAACATTGTTTTGTCATATTCCTTTTTTTTATAATTGTTGATTTAGCCACCGCCGATAGAGTTTTTGAACTGTTGTGAGGACTCTTTCAAAACTTGATCGAGACGATTCCCTTGCCGGATCGAGAAGCTGTAGCCGCGTGAGGAGTTTTGGCTCTTCGTTAGCAACAGTACCATCACTATAAATCAAGCCACTGATTGCTTCGATTAGGCGCTGATACTCTTGTTGACTTGGTATTTTGTTGCATTTGCTAACTTGGTTATCCCTGCCTTGAGCTTCACCATAAAGAAACCATCCATTTGATGCCGATGAGACCAGACTTTAATCCAGCCTTGCGAACTGGTAAAAGAAGCGGCTGGTGAACAGGAGAGTGGGGGCTGAATCTGCCAGTCGGGATGACTGTCGAGAAAAGCTTGAACCACACCTTCATTTTCTAACCAATGTAAGGTACAAGTGGCATATACTAAAATTCCTCCAGGCTTGACCCAAGTGGCTGCTTGTTCTATTAGTTCCTTTTGTAGAACTGATAGTTCCTGTGCTTTATTTTCCCGCCAGCGGAGGTCAGGGCGTCTGTGAAGCGTCCCCAGTCCCGAACAGGGCGCGTCAATTAGTACGCGATCAGCGTTCTGGGTGAATTGGGAGAAGTGACGGCTATCGCCAGGGCAAATTTGAATGGATTTTAATTGTAGGCGTTGGGCATTCTCTTCCACTTTGCGGAGACGTTTAACAGCGCGATCGCATGCCCAAATAGTTCCCCGATCTTCCATTAATTCCGCGATGTGAGTCGTTTTTCCGCCGGGGGCAGCACAGGCATCAATGATCACCTCACCGGGCTGGGGATCGAGCAGATGACTTACTAACTGGGCGCTGCTGTCTTGAATTGTCCACCAACCCTCGCTGAAGCCTGGTAAGTCTCGCACCGTCCCCATGCCACCCGTCAGTCTGAGGGCTTGGGGTAAGGAGGTTGAAGGTGAGGGGTGAGGAGTGTAGCTTTCTCGCTCGCTTCGGGAGCTGCGACTGCAACGCCTTCGCTCCTGACGCGGTGAGGGGATGGCGCGCTGACGCGGGGATATGTGTGTCCCGAAACTCTCCGCGTCTCCGCGTCCCCGTGTCCCCGCGTCTTTCTCCCCTGCTTCCCCTGCTTCCCATCTCCCCTGCATCGCCGCCTCCACTTCTGCTACTGATGTCTGGAGGGGATTCACTCGAAGGTCAATCGCTGGTGGTTGATTGAACCAGGCACATAGTTGCTCAGTTTCGTCTAAATCTAACTGTTCTCGCCAGATTTCGATCACCCGGTTAGGGAAGCTATGCAAAATTCCGAGACATTCTATAGGATCTTCTGGCAGTTGCAGTGGCTCAGAGGTATGGGTTGCCAAACGGATATATTGCCGCAGTATGCCATTGATTGCGCCAGTGAGTTTTTTCAGTCCATTCGCTTTGGCAAGTTCCACGCTGGTATTGACTGCTGCAGCATCGGAAATTTGGCTGAGATAGCGTAACTGATACAAGCCCAGGTGGAGAATGAGGCGTAAATCTGGAGGTTGCTGGTGAGCTTTTTTTTTGCCCAGTTGGTTGATGAGTGCGTCGAGCGATCGCTGTCTGCGTACTGTCCCATAAACTAACTCGCACGCCAAACCTCGCTCAGCACTGCTGAGGCTTTCTGTCGAACTTAACACCCGATCCAGCGCTATATCCGTGTAAGCCTCTCGTCGATAGACATCTCGAAGGGCAATCAAGGCGAGTTGACGGGGATTGGGCATAACAAATTACTGACGTTAGATGGATGGGCTGCTAGCCTAATGCTGCTCAAGTAAGATTTTTTTCTCCGTTCCACAGATGCCTAAAACCTCAAACCAGATTCGCTTACTAAAATCTTTATCGAAAGTTGCTAGTGTGACGGTTATCTTGATGGGCTGCCTTGTCATCCTAGGTGAAATGTTCGAGGTTGCCATTCTCAAAAGCATCCCGCCTGGACTGGAAACCATGAAGGTTCACACTGCTTTAGGCTTGATGGGGGTGGGGTTATCTCTGTGGCTGTGGCATTGGAGAAATCAGGTGGCACAGGTGCATAAGCTACGGAGACGGAGGCAGAGGAAATCCCAGAGCCTCTCTCATATCTCCTTATTCCTTTTTTATACTTTATGCGCTTTTGCCATTGCACTCGGTCTACTGGAGTTGATTGAGTACGGTTTTGAACTCGATTTCGGTATTGACCAATTCCTATTGAAACTCTTCCCAGAAGCAGTTGACTCGGAACCTAGGGGCAGGACGGCTCCCAATACTGCCTTGAACTTTTTGATGTTGGGCTCTGCAATGGTGCTGTTGACCAAAAAACTCTATCTTCCTGCCCAAGTTTTTTCGGTTGCTACCTTTTTTGTTGCCTTCTTAGGGCTAATTGGTCACGCTTACCAGGTGACAGAGTTTTATAATGCTGGCTTTGACACAGACATGACCCTATATGGGAGCGTTGCCTTCATTTTATTGTCCCTTGGCGTTCTGGGCGCTTGCTCCAATCAGGGAGAGATGAAAGTAATCACCAGCGAGAGGGCAGGTGGCGTAATGGCTCGGCGTCTCCTGCCTTTGGTGACTTGTATTCCGCCCCTAATTGGTTGGTTGATTTTACTAGCCTACCGCAGTGACACCGCTGTTATTCCTTTCACGATCACCCTGGTGAGCAATAACTCTCGTCTTCCTTTTGCGATCGCCCTTTTTAGTGTCTTGAATGTGATTGTCTTTGCCGGTGTGGTTTGGTGGAATGCCAGAAGACTGAATACTCTAGATCGCCAGCGGCAGCAGTTTTTCCAGGCATTAACTGAGAGCGAACGGCGCTTCCGCGCTATTTTTGAGCAAACTTTTCAGTTTATTGGACTGCTAGCACCCGATGGGACGCTGTTAGAACTCAACCAAACACTGGCTGGGTTTAACCATGAGGTGGTTAGGGGACGTCCTTTCTGGGAACATCCCGCTTGGCAGAACTCCCCAGGAACCCAAAATCGTGTTCAAACTGCGATCACCCAAGCCGCATCAGGCGAGTTTGTCCGTTACGAACTCACGCTTCCCAAAGCAGAAGGCGAGCAAGCGAGCTTTGACTTTTCCATTAAACCCGTGAAGAACGAAGCGGGGCGAGTTGTGCTGTTGATTCCAGAAGCACGCGAGATCACCGAACGCAAGCAAGCAGAAGAGGCACTCCAGCGTACCAACACTGAACTAACTCAAGTCAACGAGCAATTGCAGCAGGAAATTTCACAACACCAGCAGAGCCAGAAGGCGTTGGCACAGCGCGAACATTACCTGATGACCCTGGTGGAAGTTCAGAACTGCTTGCTGGCACACCAAGGAGACGAAGATTACTATACTCCCGTATTAGAACAATTGGGACCAGCTTCGGGGGCAACTCGCGTCTATATTTTCGAGAACCACCGTGATGAAATGGGCAACCTGTTCATGAGCCAGCGAGCGGAGTGGTGTGCTGAGGGAATTCGCCCCGCACTCGACAACCCCAGGCTTCAAAATCTCCCCTATGACAATTTCTTTCCCCGTTGGCGAGAAAAGTTGGAACAAGGGGAAACGATTGCCGGCATCGTCGCAGAGTTCCCACCAGGGGAGCGCATTCTTCTAGAAGAGCAAGGTATCCTGTCAATTCTGGTATTGCCGCTGAGTGTGAGTGGCGAGTTATTTGGGTTCATTGGCTTTGAAAACTGTCACGAAGCCCGTGTTTGGGATGCTTCAGAAGAGTCACTCCTGCGTGCCGCAGCCGCCACCCTCTCCCTGCAATGCGATCGCGTTTATGCTGAAACTAACTTGCAAGAAAGCGAGAGTAAATTCCGCCAAATAGCGGAAAAAATCCGCGAAGTCTTCTTTATATATTCCCTCCAACAACGGCGGGCGCTGTATGTCAGTCCCGCATACGAGGAGCTTTGGGGAAGAAGTTGCCAGAGCTTTTATGATCATCCTCGCTCCTCGGTAGAGTGTATTCATCCAGAAGATTACCAAAGGGTAATCGACGCTTTTTCCGAGGAGATCGAATACGGAACCGAATTTGACCAAGAGTATCGCATCATCCGACCTGACGGCGATATCCGCTGGATTTGGACGCGCAGCTCTCCTGTGTTCAACCAAGCTGGAATGGTGTCTCAACTCGTGGGGATTGCCGAAGACATTAGCAAGCGCAAACAAGCAGAAGAAACCCTTCGTCGCGCTAATGAACAATTAGAAACCCGAGTCGAACAGAGAACCGCAGAGTTAGCTTCTAGCAACGAATCATTACGCCGAGAGATGGAAGAACGCCAACAGGCAGAGGAACGCTTCCGTCGTGCGGTTATGAATGCGCCGCTCCCAACGATTATTCATGCCGAAGATGGAGAAATTCTCCAAATCAACCAGGCTTGGACGAACTTATCTGGATATTCCCATGATGAGATTCCCACCATTGCCGACTGGACGGAGAAAACTGGTCAGGGAATAACAACTCAAACCCATGTTGCTCAGTTGCATGACCTCGATGAGCGGGTTAATGAGGGAGAATTTACGATCATCACGGCTGAAGGTAGCAGCTGCGTCTGGGATTTTAGTTCTGCGCCTTTAGGTAATCTCCCCGATGGCAGACACCTGATGATCTCGATGGCAGCAGACATTACCCAGCGCAAGCAAGCAGAGTTAGCGCTGCGAGAGAGCGAGGCTCGGTTTCGGCACTTGGTGGAAGCCAACATCATTGGTGTCTTTTTCTTCACCGACTTTATGACTGGTGCGATCGCCGAAGCCAATGATGCGTTTCTCGAAACTATCGGCTATACCCGCGCTGATCTCCAAGCAGGAAAAGTTAACGTGGTTCAAATGACTCCCCCCGAATACCAAAGCCAGATTCGGCAAACACAGAAGCAACTGTGTTCGGAAAGGAGTTGTTCTTCCTTTGAGAAAGAGTACATCCGTAAAGACGGCACTCGGGTTCCAGTTTTAATTGGGTGTACCCTAATGGGGGGACAAGGGCAGGAGGGAGTTTGCTTTGTCATTGACATTAGGGATCGCGTCCTTGCCGAGAAAGCTTTGCAAACCCGTCTCCAACAGCAGGCAGCGGTTGCTCAACTCGGTCAAGAAGCACTCTTTGACAGCGAGCTTTCTACTCTCTTTGATGAAGCAGCGGCTCTGGTGGCTCAAAACCTGAACCTCGAATATTGCCAACTTTTGGAACTGCTCCCCGATGGAGAGACTTTGCTCTTGCGCTCCGGAGTGGGATGGCAACCAGGGCTGGTGGGCAATGCCACCCTGGGAACTAGCACTGATTTCCAAGCTGGCTACACGCTACTTTTACATCAGCCAGTCATCATCGAGGATATGCGGACAGAAACGCGATTTCAGGGTTCCTCACTCTTGCTCGACCACGGAGTTGTTAGCGGTCTAAGCGTAGCGATTGAGAGCAAGGGCTATCCTTTTGGCGTTTTAGCTGCCCACACCAGCAAGCAACGAACCTTCACCCAAGAGGATATCAATTTCCTCCAGGCAGTGGCGAATGTCTTGACAATGGCAATTGAGAATGGGCAGGCCAACAAAGAAATCCACCAGCTCAATGAAAACCTGGAACAACGAGTCGCCGAACGTACCCAACAGCTCGAAGAGGTTAATCAGGAACTCGAATCTTTTTCCTACACCGTCTCTCACGATCTCCGTGCCCCACTCCGTGCCATGCAGGGGTTTTCCCAAGCTTTACTAGAAGACTATAGTGACCAACTTGACTCCGTCGGTCAGGAATACACTCAGCGCATCGTCACTGCTTCCTCTCGGCTCGACACCCTAATTCAAGATTTACTTGCCTATAGCCGTTTAGGTCGCAGTGACATTGAGATCAACTCTGTTGACCTGAGTGCCATTATCGAGAGCGTGCTTTCTAGTTTAGAGGCAGAAGTGCAAGCTCAGCAGGCTCAAATTACCGTCTCCTCGCCTCTGCCTAAGGTGAAGGGAAATCTCCTTATTCTTACCCAAGCCATAACGAATCTGATCACGAACGCACTGAAATTTGTTGCTTCTGGCGTGCAGCCCCAGGTGTGCGTATGGGCAGATGAGCAAGACAATTGGGTGCGTTTATGGGTAGAAGACAACGGCATCGGTATCGCCCCAGAACACACTTCACAAATTTTCAGCGTCTTTGATCGTTTGCACGGCATTGAGACTTACCCTGGCACTGGTATTGGTTTAGCCATTGTCCATAAAGGAGTAGAGCGTCTAGGCGGTGCATGCGGGGTTGATTCAGAAATCGGTCAGGGAAGTCGGTTTTGGATGGAGTTACCCAAGGCAGTTAGTAGTCAGGAGGTTGAACAATCAGAATAAATCGATGCAGTTCGTAATAAGCAAAAAAACTATCTGAAAAATGAAAAAATAAACTATTATCTAGACACAAAATAATTAGCGAAAATCCAAGATGGTAAATTCCAGCCCAGGTCCCATTTTGCTGGTAGAGGATGACTCAAACGACATTCTCTTGATGCGACGCGCTTTTCGTCGCGCCCAAATTGCAAATCCTCTCCAGGTGGTAGAAGACGGGGATGCTGCCGTCGCCTATCTCAGTGGTCAAGGCGATTATGCTGACCGGGAACACTACCCTCTGCCCACATTAGTTCTATTAGATTTAAAACTCCCCCGTCGCTCCGGTCTGGAAGTGTTAGAGTGGCTACGGCAGCAGTCCGAAGTAAAGCGATTGCCAGCGGTCATGCTGACTTCTTCTAGAGAAAGTAGTGACATTAATTGTGCCTACGACTTGGGAGTCAACTCCTATTTGGTCAAACCGGTTGCTTTTGACGATTTGCTGGGAATGATACAAACCCTCAACATGTACTGGATCGTTTTCAACGAGCATCCCACCGAATATAAGTAATTTATTACACTCAAATTTGACCTTCGCTTCCAATGGTCAAGCGTGCCCCAAAGGAAGACAGAGAATAAAAAGTCATGCAAAATAGAGGATAAGTAAATGTTAAATATGATACGCCCTTGCTACGCCTTCTGCTCATTGATGATAACCCGGAAGACCGCCTACTGGTTATTCGAGAACTAAGCCGCAAGTTTCCTAACCCTCAAGTCGAGCAAATTATCGATGCAGGCGGCTTCACGCAAGCGATGGAGGCTGGCGAGTTTGACCTGGTGATAACAGATTATCAACTGCGCTGGAGCGATGGGCTGACAATACTGAATACTATCAAACAACGCTACCCTGACTGCCCAGTGGTGATGTTTACTGCCAGCGGTAATGAAGAAGTTGCTGTTGCAGCGATGAAAGCTAGGCTGGATGATTACGTCACCAAGTCCCCCAAGCATTACATTCGCCTCTCAGCAGCAGTGCAGTCAGTTTGGCAACGTACTCAGGCACAACGACGAGTCACGGCTCTAGAGACAGAGCTCAACGCTTTGCTGAATCGCTTAAGCATGGGTGTATTTCGTGCCACATTAGAAGGACGCCTGTTATCAGGCAATGCCGCATTTCTGAACCTACTGGGCGTGAGTACCCAACCAGAGGCACAAGCGCTGTTAAATAGTCAGTGGTCAGTGGTTAGGGAGCAGTTGCCTAGAGAAACTCAAGCGGCAGCCGACAGTACGGGCGAGGGAGAAGCGATAGAAGTACAGTTGTGTCGGGCTAATGGCGAGGAACTTTGGCTGGAGTTGAGCATTACACCGCGCACCTACGATGGCGAAACCGTAATTGATGGACTGATTGAAGATATCAGCCAGCGCAAGCAGGTTGAAGAGGAACGCGCTCAGTTGCTAGTCCGCGAGCAGGAAGCACGAGCAGAGGCAGAGAAGGTCAACCGCATGAAAGACGAGTTTCTAGCGACTCTCTCCCATGAACTTCGGACTCCCCTTAACTCCATGCTGGGATGGGTACATATGCTTCGAGGCGGTCATCTTCGCCCCGAAAAGGCGACACATGCCCTGGAGGTAATCGAGCGCAATGCCAACATCCAGGTTCAAATGATTCAGGACTTACTGGATGTCTCGCGTATTATTAGCGGGCAATTGCAGCTACATTTCCAACCAACTCAAGTCTGTCGAGTAATGGAGGCGGCGCTGGATACAGTGCGTCCAGCGGCAGAAGCGAAAAGCATTCAACTACAGACTCAATTTGAGCCAGATATTATCAAGGTTAATGGCGACTCGGAGCGATTGCAACAAATTTTTTGGAATCTTCTCAGCAATGCGATCAAGTTTACTTCCGAGCAAGGGGGTGTCACTGTCCGAATTGAAAGCATCGAGAGCAAGGTGCAGATTCAGGTTAGTGACACAGGTAAAGGTATTGACCCGGAGTTTTTGCCCGATGTGTTTGAGCGTTTTCACCAGGTGGATAGCTCCATGACGCGATCGCAAGGCGGACTCGGACTAGGACTCGCCATTGTTCGCCATCTCGTGGAACTGCACGGCGGGACTGTTTCTGCTGAGAGTTTGGGAGAAGGACAAGGGGCAACTTTCACTGTGCAACTGCCACTACTGCAACCCAAGCCAACATTCCCAAAACGGCAAACGCAGATGGGAGAAGGGGCTGCAAAACTCCCAGCACTCGACGGCTTGCAGGTTCTAGTGGTAGAAGATGAGGCTGATGCCCGCGAAATGGTCGCTCTAGCGCTACAACAGTGTGGGGCAGAGATTATTGCTGCGGCTTCTGCTGAGGAGGCACTGGCAATGTTTAACCAGCAATATCCCGATGTCATGGTTAGCGATATTTCCATGCCAGAAGAGGACGGTTATACGCTCATGCGCCAAATTCGTGATCGCCAGCTAGAAATGGGCAAACCACCGCTACCCGCGATCGCGCTAACTGCATATGCTACCGAAAAAGACCAACAGCAAGCCACGAATGCTGGCTTTCAGATGCACTTATCTAAACCCATAGACCCCACCCGAGTCGCTGAAGCGGTACTTAGTCTAGCGAATAGATGAAAGAAGGCAAATAGCAAACGGCAAGAGGCACTCATTGAGAATGAAGGCAGACTTTCCCCTTTAACCCCCCCGAAGGGGCTTGGTCAGTCAAAAACCTGGGCATCCTTCCCGAGAAGAATGCCCAATTGCGATTCCAATAGTACCTAAGCGGCTGCTATTGAGGAGGCGCGTCTCTCCTAGCTCGATGAGACGCGAGTGCGATCATAGGATCTGCGGAAGCTAGGATGGGGCTTACCTTGGATGTGGTTCCAGTAGTTAGCACTATCTACGTCCATGCCAATTTCTGCGGCTGTGCGACCCAGCATCGATTGCTGACGATTCTTAATCAGCCTATGGTGGCGCATCATTAAACTGCGAGCTTGTTCTTCTGCTGACATTTCAACCTCCTGCGCAGTACCTTACTGCTTGTCAAACGTTTTTTTTATGCTTCTTTTATAAAATAGCATAATTTTCTGTATATGATTTTACAAAATAGAGAATTTTCTCAAAAATCTTCCCAAAGTTAGAGTGCGAACTGGTTTCCTTCTCTTGTCGTTAACGAAGAAATTAAGGATTCTTAACCTTACTGTGCCGATAATGGGTGGGCTGATGACCGGGCCAACTTGTGCGCTCACAGAGGTGATTAAAAATGGCAACTACAAACATTTCCAACATCCAAGGCAGTAGTCTAACCTCTCCGATTGAGGGTGAATCAGTTACGACTACTGGGATTGTCACGGCAGTTGATTCCAACGGTTTCTATCTGCAAGATCCCAGTGGGGATGGCAGTGAAGCAACTAGTGATGGCATCTTTGTCTTTACTGGTTCCGAACCCAGCATCAGCACTGGTGACGAACTAGAAGTTCAGGGAGAGGTGACAGAATTCATTCCTGGCGGTGAAGACACAGGTAATCTTGCGACTACTGAAATAACCAGCCCCAGCATTACCACCCTATCCACAGGCAACGCCCTTCCCAATGCAGTCCTTTTGGGAGAAGAGCGGACACTGCCCACTGAAATTATCGACAACGATGACTTGACCGAATATGAGCCTAGCGAAGATGCCATCGACTTCTACGAATCCTTAGAGGGCATGCGGGTTACAGCTGACGATGCCAAAGCAGTTAGTCCTACTAATCGCTTTGGGGAGATCTATACGGTGGCGAATAATGGAGCCAACGCTACGGGATTGAGCGATCGCGGAACCATCAACATTAGCCCCGACGACTTCAACCCAGAGCGGATTCAGATTCAGCTAGATGACGGAATTTTGCCGGAGTTTTCCGAGCAAGTTGATGTAGGCGCTCAAGTTGGTGATGTCACGGGTGTGGTAGGCTACAGCTTCGGTTACCAAAATGAAAGCAAAGCCCACGCTCTTTAGACGTGGGATGTAGCGTGGTTAGCTTTAGCTCAGGCGATTTAACTAGACTGTACGTAAAAGTTAAGTTCTCATAGAGGTATGATCAACCTTACCTACCAATACAAGCTTGAGCCCACTAAGGCACAGAGCCAGACTATGAGTGATTGGCTAGAGACCAGTCGTAAGGTCTGGAACTATGCCCTTGGTGAGCGC
>PXPT01000011.1 GCA_003021505.1 Cyanobacteria bacterium QS_4_48_99
TTTTATCCCTAAGTCAATACCTACAGCTTTACCTTGGGTAGAAGCTTGAGGTTCTGGCTTTCCGTCATCAAAGAGTAGCGAAGCGTAGTAGTGCCCGCGTTTAGTTTGGGATACAGTTACTTTCTTAAGCTTGCCCTCAAAGGTCCGGTGTATTCTGGCAGATACCCAACCTATCTTGGGAAAGTAAAGAGAGTGAACGCCTAACTTGACGTTTTGGGGGTACTGAAGAGACTACTTACCGTGCTTTGACTTGAACCTTGGGAACCTAGCACGACCTTCAAAAAAGTTGATCAAAGACCTCGATCAGTTCAACATACTAGCCTGGTATAGTTGGCTGTATGTTTCGGCTAACCAAGGATACTCTTTTTTGAGTCCAGGTAATCTGGCATTGAGAGCAGTTCTAGAAAGACCTTTACCCGTTTCTTTATAGACACGATTGTTCTCAGCTAGCGAATTGTTCCATAGCCAACGTACACAGCCAATGCTTTAGCAAAGCTGACTTGCTGATGGCTATTAGGGTAAATTCTGACTTTAGCAACGTATCTCATCCCCATACTCTAACACAAATTTGATTTACGATAACAGAATTAGCCACTTGCCGTAAGTCCCACGCCAAAATCAAAGATTTTGGCGTGGGACTTACGGCAAAATAGTTAAAACGCTCGAGTTGCCAGACCAATATGATTAGGCCCTAGCCCGAGAGGAGCGAATCTGGGCTTTTTTTCAACTCCACAGCATTGCTTCAAGCCTCGGTGGTACTCTTCGATTGACCATTCCAACTCAGCCCACTGCAATCGTTGTAGGTGGCTCATTTGCAAGTCATCAGTCGCCCAGTCATCAATGTCACCGAAGGCGAGCGACTATCTTATCTTGAATACCTGCACGACTTTTGCAAGCGTTCTATTGAAGATAACAATGACACTCTGGCTTCTCGATTACAGATGCAGCTAAAGCATTGAGGGTAACAGCAGTTAATAAGCCTCCACCCAGAGTCCCCTCAACCGTGATGTAGGGAACACCAGAACGCCTTAGGCGGCGTTTGGCAGCGGGAGCATGGCTAAAGCCAATTGGCATTCCAATGATGAGCGCAGGATGTAGTTCGCCCTGGGTGATCGCCTCTATTGCCGATAAAAGCACTGAGGGAGCATACCCCACAACGAGAATACAGTCAGCCTGGAGCTGTTGCCACTGTCCTGGTCGTCTAGAATGATGCCAAAAGCTCGCCTCGGCATCGGCAGCACTGGTAATGTGGGGATCTTCAATCAGAGCTTCGACTGAGCAATTGAGGTGTGCCAAGCGAGTCTGATCGAGGGTACTGACAACTGCCGGAACATCTCCAATTGTTTGACAGCCAGCCTGGAGAGTGTTGCGAGCTGTCTCCCAACTGCACAAAGTTAACCAAGCTGACATCTCCACTAGCTAACGCCAGTTTGGAAAGTAAGTCAACTTCAATCTCGGAGCGCTCGGATAAATCGGGCAAAAGCTGCTGTAGGGACTCAGTGAAAGATTCTGGATGGTCATCGATAGCAGCATCCCAGCTATCCCAAAGCTTTTCAATCGTCTCCAGTCCATCGGCAGTTTCGACTTCTAAATGTCGCAGTTGAGCGATCGCTTCTGCCTGAACTGTTTGACAGTGGCGATCGCGTCCCAGTAATCCTTCTAAAGCAGATGCTGTTTGTCGCAGTCTGGTCATCTGCTGGAGCACCAGGCGATATTGCTGCTGGAGTTGCAAAAGTGGCTTTTCTGTTGCAAGCTCCTCCGGTTCAGTTTCGAGCAACTTGCGGATATGTTCGAGTTGGAATCCCTGCTGTTTGAGTGCCACCATTCGCCGCAGGTATTGAACGTGACCTTCAGTGTAGAGTCGATAGTTGCTTGGCGATCACATTGCCTCTGGGAGCAACCCATAGGAGTGATAGTGCCGTACCATGCGCGGTGTTATTCCACCCCCCACCGTCTCTGTGAGCTTTTTGATGGTTAAATATTGATCGCTCATGTTGAGTCTATACCAATCCCCTAAGCGGTGCGATTATAGCTATTACTCTCAACATTTATAGTCTTGACCTTAACATTAATGTAAAAGTTTAGGGTAAATAGAGTATTTCCATCGATGATGATTAGCAATGAAAGCTCTGCGGAAGTCCCTTTTAAATCTTCAACTCCGTCCATTGCTCAAAAACCATCCCGACGCGATCGCCGCAGCAGTTTGCGGCATTCTTATTTTCCTGGGCTGGCTCGCCCTGCAATGGGAATGGATGGAACTGGTATTGCTCTTTTTACCCGCTGCTTATGTTGTGGGCGGTTATGAAAACACTCGTGAGGGGCTGACGACTCTTTTGCAAGAAAAGCAACTCGATGTTGACTTGCTGATGATCGTGGCAGCGCTGGGAGCCGCTGGTTTGGGGTTGTGGCAGCAGGACTATCACCTGATCGTTGATGGAGCAGTGCTAATTCTCATCTTTGCGATTAGCGGTGCCCTAGAGGGCTATGCCATGCAGCGTACCGAGCGGGACATTCGCAGTCTAATGGCAGTGACACCGGATACGGCAAGGGTACTGGTAAACGCTCAAGAACAACTTGTTCTCATCGAAAAACTGGAAGTAGGAGACGAAGTATTAGTTAAGCCGGGAGAGTTGATTCCTACCGATGCAGTAATTCTAGAAGGCGATAGTTCTCTCAATGAGGCATCGATTACCGGCGAGTCGATGCCTGTGGAGAAAACCTTGGGAAATGAAGTGTTTGCCGGCACGATTAATGGGAGCGGTGCTTTAAGGCTGAGGGTGCATCAACCCCCAGAGAGTAGCCTAATTCAGCGCGTGATTCAGTTAGTGAAGCAAGCGCAAACGGAAGCTCCTCCCTCGCAGTTATTCATCGAACGGTTGGAGCGGGGTTATGCTCAAATCATTGTCATTGCTGGGATATCGTTGGCAGTTGTGCCTCCGCTCTTGCTGGGTTGGGATTGGGAAACGACAATCTACCGGGCGCTGATTTTTTTAGTGGTGGCATCCCCTTGTGCGTTGATGGCATCAATTATGCCTGGGCTGCTGTCAGGAATTGCCAATGGAGCGCGGCAGGGAATTCTTTATAAGACGGGTGCTCAATTGGAGATGATAGGTAAGGTGAGTGCGATCGCCTTTGATAAAACAGGTACGCTCACCACAGGCAAGCTACAAGTAGCGCAAATTGTCCCAGCAGCGGGAGTCTCACCAAGCCGTGTCTTGCAAATCGCCGCTGCCCTAGAGTCTTTTTCCGAGCATCCGATTGGGGAAGCAATTGTTAAGCGTGCCCAGCAGCAACAGCTAGAATTGCCCTCGACAAAGAAGGTTAAAGCCGAAGCGGGTCAAGGCATCATCGGGGAAATTGAGGGACAACTAGGGGTAATTGGAAAAGTCGCTTATGTTGGCGAGTGGGTAAGTAACAAAAGGTTAGCCCACTTCACTAAGGCTTCTGAGCAACTTGAAGCTACAGGTAACACTGTGATCTGGGTTGCCCATGCCGGACAACTACTGGGAATAATCGCTGTTGCTGACACCGTGCGAACTGAAGCAGCAGCAATGGTCAAGCGCTTGAGACAGCTTGGCATCAAACAGATGATCATGCTTACCGGGGATAACAAGCGCACTGCCCAAAGTATCGCCACCGAAGTGGGCATCACTCAAGTCTATGCCGAACTCCTCCCCGAAGATAAGGTCAGTGTGATTGGCCACCTCCAGCAGCAGAATCAACTGGTAGCAATGGTCGGCGATGGCATCAATGACGCTCCAGCACTAGCTCAGGCATCGGTGGGGATTGCCATGGGAGCAGCAGGCAGTGATGTTGCTCTAGAGACGGCTGATATCGTTTTAATGGCAGACCGCTTGGAGAAATTAGAGTCGGCAATTCGCCTCGGACGGCGTTCTCAACGCGTTGTCCAACAAAACATTGCCTTTGCCCTCAGTTTTATTATGTTGCTCCTAGTTGCTAATTTTACCGGCAATATTACTCTGCCTATAGCTGTAATCGGACACGAGGGGTCCACCGTGGCGGTGACGCTTAGTGGTTTGCGGCTACTGAAAAATTAACAAAACTTCAATCGCGCGATCGCTACTGATGCAAGAGGTCATTAAAATTTGCTGAATTACTCCCAATCTTGTCCAAACCCAGGTGATATGATTACTTAAAGAGCTAGGGGTGCCTGAGCAACCAGGCTGAGATTACACCCTTGAGAACCTGAGTCCGGTTTGTACCGGCGGAGGGAAGCTGTAAATTGAGGAAATTACCAATGCGTACTGAATGGATCGCCAAGCGGCGTGGACAGAGCAATGTGTCGCAAATGCACTACGCCCGCCAGGGAACAATTACAGAAGAAATGCAGCACGTCGCCCAGCGGGAAAATTTGCCAATTGAGGTGATTCGCGACGAACTGGCACGGGGACGGATGATCATCCCCGCCAATATTAATCACGCCAACTTAGAGCCAATGGCAATCGGCGTTGCCTCCCAATGTAAGGTAAATGCCAATCTGGGCGCTTCCCCCAACTCTTCTAATCTCGATGAAGAAGTCGATAAGATGAAGCTAGCGGTGAAGTATGGCGCAGATACGGTCATGGACTTGTCTACGGGGGGGGGCAATCTGGATGAGATTCGCAGCGCGATTATTAACGCTTCCCCTGTGCCAATTGGCACTGTGCCAGTTTACCAAGCCCTAGAGAGTGTCCACGGCAATGTGGAGAATCTAACAGCAGATGACTTTCTCAACGTGATCGAAAAGCATGCACAGCAGGGGGTTGATTACCAAACCATCCACGCAGGGATTCTAATCGAACACTTACCTTTAGTGAAAGACCGCATCACCGGGATTGTATCTCGCGGTGGCGGAATCCTTGCCAGGTGGATGCTGCACCACCACAAGCAAAACCCCCTCTATACCCACTTCGACGACATCATTGAGATTTTCAAAAAGTACGATGTTTCTTTCAGTCTGGGGGATTCCCTACGTCCTGGTTCTACCCACGATGCCTCGGATGAAGCGCAACTAGCCGAACTAAAAACCCTAGGACAGCTCACACGCCGTGCTTGGGAACATGATGTGCAGGTGATGGTGGAAGGTCCGGGACACGTCCCCATGGATCAGATTGAATTTAATGTTAAAAAGCAGATGGAAGAGTGTAGCGAGGCTCCCTTCTATGTGCTAGGTCCCCTGGTAACAGATGTTGCACCGGGTTATGACCACATTACCTCAGCAATTGGCGCGGCATTAGCTGGCTGGAACGGTACGGCAATGTTGTGCTACGTAACTCCCAAGGAACACTTGGGGCTGCCGGATGCCGAGGACGTGCGTAATGGGCTGATTGCCTATAAAATTGCCGCTCACGCAGCGGACATCGCACGGCATCGTTCAGGGGCACGAGACAGGGATGATGAACTCTCCCAGGCTCGTTATAACTTCGACTGGAACCGCCAGTTCGAGTTGTCTCTCGACCCAGATAGGGCAAAGGAATACCACGATGAAACCCTACCAGCGGATATCTACAAAACGGCGGAATTCTGCTCGATGTGTGGACCGAAGTTCTGTCCAATGCAGACAAAGATGGATGCTGATGCTCTGAGTGAACTAGAGAAGTTCTTGGCAAAAGAGTCTGTAACTCAGAGTTAAAAACTCTCTAGATTCTAAAAATTCAAAATATTAATTTTACGGGCAAGTCAACCATGATTTGTCCTTTTTTTGTGTATCATCCCGTACAACACCAATAGTTTTGTTGTAGTTTTATCCCAGTTTCCTAATCATTGAGACGAATGTTAATATCAAATCTGTCTGATTAGCCGTGTAATCAAAAAATCCTCGCCCCTCGGAGGCAATATTTATTAGCCCGTAGCGACTAACGCTTACAGGATTTGACTGTTAGTTACTAGTGACTTAGGTATTTAACCAGACTTCATATCAGTCATACTCGTCGGAAGTTCCACTATTTCTTTGGTAAGACCAATTTCGGTCATTATTAGTTTGACTATCATTAGTTTCATTGGGTCGATTTTGGTTATTAGTTTCGTAATAGTTGCCGTTGCCACTTCGGCTAGGTCCTGAGCTTCCCGAACATGCAGAGCCGGCTGCCGCCTGATTCGCAAAATAGGGATTTTTGTGCGTCGCAACTGCTGGTAAAGCTACAGATGATTTTAGCGGAAAAATTAGCTGAATCCCTTCAGAAACTTCCATGATTTTGTTGTCCTCGGGATCGGGAGGCTCTGGCTGACTTAATCCGGCGCTTACACCACTGGCGATCGCCAGTCCAAGGCTCAGTAAGTCGCTTGTACTTCGATCCAAAACTCTCTGGCTTTCCAACAAACCACCAGTTCCTACTAATTCATCTGCCACCTGTACCAGAGGTCCCTCCCAACCCTGACCGCCATACGAAGAATATGTATAATTATTTTGTTGTCGTACACTGGCAAGCGTGGGGATAGAAACAGATGAAGTTTCGATAGGAATAAATCGTCCGCCAATTACTAAAGCCTCTGGTTTTATTTTAAAGCCTTGATTTTCGTCTTCCTCTTCATCTTCCTTTTTATCAATAGGCTTAAGTTTAGCCCTAACCAAAGTATTCACAGGAGCAATAACCTTACCATTGCTATCTAGAATAGGTCGAGCTAGAAAGAGCGTTACGGGAAAACTCCCTGTTTGTTGGGGATCGAATTGTAAATTGGAGCAGAAAGTAACAGTAACAGCAGAAGATCTGGGAATCGTGATTTTTTGGTTTCGTTGTTGTGAAGAAGGCTCAGAATTATTTTGTGTTTGATTTGGTTGATTCTGTTCTAAAGGAAAATCGGAATACTCCGGACTAGAATTTCTTGAGTCTTGTTGTGGAGAAGAGTCAGAAGGGTTGCCCCCCCGGTTTTCTTGGTTGGGTTTTAAAGGAGAGTTGGAAGACCCGGGCGGAGTGGTTCTTGGATTTTTTTGTGAAGGAGGATCAGAAGAATTTGGTGTTTGGTTTTCTTGATTTTCTCCTGAAAAAAAATTATCATACTCCGGACTAGAATTTCCTGATTTTTGTTGTGGAAAAGAGTCAGAAGGGTTAGGAACCTGGTTTTCTTGATTTTCTCCTGAAGGAGAATCGGAAGACTCTGGAGGAGTGGCTTGACTCTGCTCTAAAGGAAAAACCGAAGGTCGGTCTAGAGCGAGTACAGATAGGGCAGAAAACTCAGAAATTGATAGCGTAAGGGCTATGGTTGATAATATTAGCTTAAACATCCAATTTAGCATATAATCAACTAGACTGTATGAAATCAATTACCACTAATGTGAACACTCAAAACTGTGGGCGTCAACAACAATTACTGATTTTTCGTGTTAATTTGCTCTCTACTAGTATACGTAAAATTCCTGATCATACCTGTATTTTTTAAATCCAAAAAAACACTCATTATGTGCTCATTTTATGCTGTTATTTTTCTACGATTTTGTTGATTTGCCAATAAAATTACTTACCAATTAAACACAGGGAGAGGTTTCCCTCCCCCGAATGTTTAATTGAGTACTAGGCAACAGTAAAGGTAGTGGTGACGTTCTCGATGGTATCTGCCTGTACTCCGGTTAGGGTTGCTAGTGTTTCGTTGTTGAAATTGAGTAGGGTATTCTCTTCATTTTGAGTGATTGACAAATCTCCGAGAGACATACTCTCCAGTTCTAGGAGGTCCTCACCCGCCTGAAAGTCGTCGATGGTGTCCATCTGTTCGCCAGCAGCTAGCATGAAGGTGTCTTGGCCTTCACCGCCTGCAAGGGAGTCACTGCCAGCGCCGCCATTGAGCTGGTCATCGCCTTGACCGCCTTGGAGCTGGTTTTGGCCTTCACCGCCTGCAAGGGAGTCACTGCCAGCGCCGCCATTGAGCTGGTCATCGCCCTCGCCACCCTGAAGGGTATCGTCGTCAACGCCACCGACTAGTATGTCTTGAGCAGCACCGCCTTCGAGGGAATCTTCGCCAGCACCACCGACGAGGAAGTCACTCTCTGTTCCCCCAGAAAGCTCGTCTTCCCCTTCTCCACCAAATATGTCGTCTGTGCCTTGGTCGCCCGAGAGTTCGTCGTTACCTTCTCCGCCTTCAACAGTATCGCTGCCGTCGCCGCCATTGAGCTGGTCATCGCCTTGGTTTCCCTCAAGTAAATCATCACCAAAGCCACCCACTAAAAAATCATTGCCAGCGCCGCCTTCGACGACGTCATTGCCAGCACCAGCGACTAGGAAGTCACTCTCGGTTCCCCCAGAGAGTTCGTCGTTGCCCTCTCTTCCGAAAATATTATCCGTGCCTTGACCACCATTGAGGAAGTCGTTGCTAGCTGTGCCCTCAATCCTGTTATCCCTAGACGTGCCAGTGTTTTCCTCCGGATTGGAACCGTCCTGCTCTTCACTGTCTGAGCTATCCAGAAAAGGATTGCCCGCGATCGCATCTCTCCCGACGCGGGGATCGACATCAAGCTGCTCATCCAAATTCAAAAGCAGCATTTCCGTGTCATCAATTTCGGGCGGGCGTCCCTGAGAAAAGGGATAGTTGTTATCGTTGGCAACCATAATCGTATCCTCGTCTTTGACTAGTACGTCTTCAATCGTCACGAAGGGGAATTCAAAACTCGTGTCGCCATCCTGATTGAGATCTTGGGGGTCTCTAATGTTCAAGAGATCCACGAGTTCCTGTTTTTCCACAAAACCTTCTTGATTTTTTTCAGAAAGGTCAACCTTGAAGATTTTCTTGAATTCAGCTTCCTCTGCCTCCTGGCTATCGCGCTCAATGACTAGATATTCATCTTCGTTAACAACAGCAAAATCTCCAATCGCGTGGCTGGAGTCTTCCAGGGGATAGTATCCCGCTAGCCCTTGAAACTCTCCAGTTTTTGCGTCAGCCTTGTGAATCCGCAGCGCATTATCCGGGTCTCCTGTCACCGACCCCTCTAACATGGGGTAGAGTGTTTCCTTGCCAGGCGTAATCGCCATCCCCTCATACCCGTTGGAGCTGGGCAGGTTGGCGAGTGCTGCGCTTGCTACAACTACGGGGTTGTCCGGCGATCGCACCAACTCCGCAGTAGCTTCATCACGCACCTCGTCCCCGACACCTGGGTAGTCACTGAAATACCCATCAACACCTAGTTGGATAAACTGTTCGTATTCCTCTTCTGGGTTCTCGTAGCTAGGTGCCAGGAAAGTATCCTCGCTGCGGAAGGTATAGGGATGCACGAGTAAGCCTGCTGCATGGGCATCCTCAACTAAATCAGTCGGTTCCTGTAGCTCTCCCTCTTCATTAGTAGGAACAATCAGGCGCTTAGAAGGACCGATTCCGTCGGCATAAGTTGCGACTTCCGCCAATCCCTCAGGTGTAGCTAGATCTGCATAGGTGCGCGAATCCCCGCTAGAGGCTAAGTCATACGGCGCACCGCTGCCACCAATTAACTGCACCAGGGGAAGATCTACTCCCTCCTTTGGCATCAGGGTTTCATCTAAATATTGCAGATTGCCCACCTCGAAGGATTGGATAAACACCTGGTCTGGATCGGTAAACCCAGTCTCTTTCAGGGTGTCAATTAAGGGCTCTTCCAGGGATAATCCCATGGAATCGAAATAGGTGGGATGCTTGGTCTCTGGATAGATGCCAATTTCACGACCCGTTTCTGTCTCTGCCTGCTTAACGAGGTTAATGATTTCTTTGAAAGTGGGAATTTCAAAGTCGCCATCGTATTCAGTTCCCCGGAGTTCCGGCAGGCGCTCTTCTGCATTTAGGGTTTTGAGTTCTTCCAGGGTAAAGTCTTCGGTGAACCAGCCAGTGACTTCTTCCCCATCAATGGTTTTAGTGGTCTTGCGGTCTGCAAACTCTGGGTGTTCCTCCACATCCGTGGTTCCAGAGAGTTGGTTCTCGTGGCGAGCCACTAGAACACCATCCTTAGTCGAGACCAAGTCAGGTTCGATGAAGTCAGCCCCTTTCTCAATTGCGAGTTTATACGATGCCAGCGTGTGCTCTGGACGAAGACCGCTTGCTCCTCTGTGACCAATCACTAGGGGAGATTGCCCATTTAGGGTATCCAAATTGGAGTAGTTGGGAGTGGAAACCGGAGGCTCGATTAACTCTCCCGCTTGATTAAAATGCAGCAGGTAAGGTCCAAATTCGTCCCCTACCCAGAATGAGCCATCCTCGGCAATGGTAAAGGACTCCGTGTCAAAATCTGATCCAGTGAGCAGGCGCTCTTCGCTGCCTTCATTTTCAATATCAAAGGGAACCAGGTTGTTGGGGTCAGACAGGGTGATAAAGTCCTGAACTTCCACGCTGCCATTACCCGATTCTGTTCCTCGGAAGCTGGGATCGACTTTATAAAGCCTGAGTAGATAATCGGAGCTATTTTCTTTACTTCCAAAACCGTTGTCTGAGAGAAACCAGAAGGAATCATCTTCAGCGTACTGGACGGCACTAAAGCCTTGCACAGGTTGTCCCTCAAAGGGTCCAGTGCGATCATTGGCAGAAATCCCTTCACCCGCTGGCGGACCTGCGGCGAAAGTATCCGCTGGTAATTCAGCAAAACCTCTAAGTCGTACAGTCACAGTTTTACTCCTGCGTATTGCTTAAAATCTCGCTTCGCTCAGTAGCGCGGAAGGACTCTGTGCGGAGGTGCGGAGGTTTCTGTGCAGAGGGGCGGAGGAGAAATAGTTTCGGTTGCAGGTTGCAGGTTACAGGTTGCAGGTTATGACTAACCTTCCCTACGGGAACGGCTACTCTACGAGAACGCCTGCGGCGAACGCCGAACAACTTTTAACTTTCAACCTTCAACCCTTCCCCTGCTCCCCGAGAGCTCCCCTCGTCCCCGTATCCTCTACTCTGGACTCTGGACTAGGCGCGAGCCTTGCGACCCCAAGGACCCCAGATGGCAAAGGTGAGACCAGGATCTTGAATATTGACAAAAAAGGTTTGCCCATCCGCTGAAAAGGTGGAGCCTGCCAATTCTCTGTCGTTAAGCGCGTTACGAGCAAAATCGTAGAGTTGACCTTCAGGTGTCACGCCACGAACGTAATCCGTGCCGCCGCCATCTTCACAGAGGAATAGATCCTCAAATGGAGACACAACCAGGTTGTCGGGATTTTGAAGGACGCTTTGGTTATTTGGTTCAGCAAGTAATTCGATGGTGCCGCCCTCTTCAGGAGTGCTACCAGGAACGTAACGCCAGACCTGACCTAGCTCTTGTTCGCCGCCATCTGTAGAGTTAAAGTAAACTTCTCCATTGCCGAACCCGGCTCCTTCCCCACGGGTAAACTGGGCAGCTCCCTTAGCAAAGCCTTGAGTCGGTACTGTAGTTGCATCAGCTACTTCGGGACTGGGATTGTCGATGCGAACCCACTCCACCGGCATGGGTTCACCGACGGGAAAGTCGGTTTTGGTAATTGCCTGAGGCATCCCCTTAATCCTGAGTGCCTCAAGCACGCCACCGTTGGCTTTTAAGTCGCCTGGTTGCTGGGGTTTGCGATTAGGGACGAAGCGATAGAATAGACCTTCCCCATTATCTTCCGTTTCATAAACAATCCCAGTTTTGGGGTCTACACAAATTGCTTCATGGACAAAGCGCCCCATCTCCTTAATCGGCTCGGGATTAACAAGCCCTTCTGCATTTTTGGGAACTTCAAAGTTATAGCCGTGAGGCTTGGTTACTGACTGATCGACATCTGGGGAAGCATAGTTCTCTTCACAACTAATCCAAGAACCCCAGGGGGTTGGTCCACCTGAGCAATTGCGATAAGTTCCAGTCAGGGAAGCATAGTCTCGGATTAGTCTGCGATCCGGTCCTACAACTAGGTTCGTGGTGCCCCCCGCATTAGTGGGGTCATATTTGCGCCCTTCCTCGTTGGGAGCAACTGCGGGAGTTTCATCAGGACTGAGTTCGTGATTGCGAACTAAGATCGTGGTGTTGTCCGGTCCAGGAAAAGCAGCCATGCCATCGTGGTCTGCGGGCACAGGATTGCCATCACTCATCCTGTCTCCGGTGCGAGAGAAGACTCGATATTGAAACCCTTTGGGCAGATCCAACAAACCCTCGGGATCTCTTATTTCTGGCATAGAGTGCTTTCAAGGGGGAACCGACCAGGAGACTCCCGGCAGCGGAAGCTCCTGTTAAGGCAAAAAATTTACGGCGTGATAAGCGCATGGAATTCTTTCAACTTTCTAGTGTTCTCCCGGCTTTACGATGCCCAGATTAGTAGACGTTTCTAAAGCCCAGGCAAAGGCGAAATTAATGGTGGGTTAAGTCTGGAGTCTGAGAGTGCGATCGCGCCTGATACTTAAGTTGCGCTCAACTGGTGTAATGTTTGGGAGGAAGGGGAGGCAGGGACGAGACCTTGCTTGCATACCACATCTGTATTGGCTGTAAAGTCTATGTTGATACGCGATCATTCCATACAGTGAGAGGATAAAAAAGGAGATTCCTCTGGTGGCAGATCAAACCTCGCCGCAGCAGCTCAAACCAGAACTCGGTGTCTTCGGTGCCGCCATGATGGGCATGGGGTCAATTGTGGGCACGGGCGTATTCGTCAGTATTGGCATTGCCGCAGGTGTAGCGGGTGCGGCTGTCATTCTCGCCGTGGCGATGGGCGCTTTAGTCGCAACCTGTAATGGGCTGAGTAGTGCCCAACTGGCAGCAAATCATCCCGTGAGTGGAGGCACGTATGAGTATGGCTATCAATACCTCAACCCTTGGCTTGGTTTTACAGCGGGCTGGATGTTTTTGCTGGCAAAGACTGCCTCGGCGGCAACTGCTGCTTTGGGGTTTTCTAGTTACTTGCTGAATGCTTTGGGTTTGAGCGAACGCGGCTTACACATTCCCTTCGCCTTGGCTGCTGTGGTTCTGTTCACGATTCTCGTTCTCACTGGGATTCGCCGCTCTAATCGCACCAATATTGCCATTGTCTCGATCACGCTGCTGTCGCTGCTTTTCTTTGTTGCCGCTGGTTTACCTGTAGTAGTTTCAAACGGCGCTAACCATCTCACTCCTTCGTTTGAAGATGTTAGCAATCCCGTTGCTAGGGTGCTGCGAGCCAGTGCTTTGATGTTTGTTGCTTATACGGGGTATGGACGAATCGCCACTCTAGGAGAGGAAGTCCGCCAACCCAGACAGACTATCCCGAAAGCCATGATTGTCACGATGGTAGTCATTATGCTGCTCTACATGGCTGTGGCAGTGGTGGGCATTGGGGCAGTGGGGGCTGAGTCTCTGAGTGCTGCGACAGGCGAGGCGGCAGCACCACTAGTTGTGGCAGCTCGCAATTTTGGTGTACCGGGGAGTTCTCAAGTTCTCGCGGTAGGTGCGATCACTGCCATGCTGGGAGTTTTACTGAACCTAATCTTAGGTCTCTCGCGCGTCCTACTGGCGATGGCACGCCGAAAGGATATGCCTGGAAGTATGGCTCGCCTCAATCAGGCGAGAACTCCTTCTTCAGCAGTTTTGCTAGTCGGGATGGCAATTGCCTGCTTTGTCCTAATTGGGAATGTCAAAACCACTTGGTCATTCAGTGCCTTTACGGTTTTGATCTACTATGCTCTCACGAACCTCTCAGCTCTAAGATTGCCAGAAGAGGGGCGGCTATATCCGAGATGGGTTGCTTGGATAGGCTTGGGCAACAGCCTATTCCTGGCTTTCTGGGTAGAACAACCGATTTGGCTGGTTGGGCTGGGACTAATTTTAGGGGGGCTAATCTGGAGAACCGTGTTCCAAGTGGTGGTTGCTCGTTTGAGGCAGCATTAAAGGTTTTTGATCTCCCTCTGCTGGTTTTATGTTGGAATTAAAAGGAATTCTATCTAGATCAATGTTGTGCATGATTCAGAATTGCAGCACCTGCACCGCTGTGTAGAGCTGGCAACCGAGGCTCTGGAGGCGGGGGACGAACCGTTCGGTTCTGTGCTCGTTGGCGCGGATGGAACGGTTCTTGCGGAGGCACATAACCGGGTGATCTCCGGTGACCAGATACGCCACCCGGAGTTCGAGCTGGCGCGCTGGGCTGCGGCGAACATGACCGCAGAAGAACGGGCGGCAGCGACGGTCTTCACTTCAGGAGAGCATTGCCCGATGTGCGCCGCTGCGCACGGTTGGGTCGGGCTAGGCCGGATTGTATACGTAAGCTCTTCTGAGCAATTGGCCGCGTGGCTCGCTGAGCTAGATGTCTCCCCGCCTCCCGTGCGGATGTTACGGATACAAGAGATAATTCCCGGCGCAGTGGTGGAGGGTCCGGCTGCGGGGCTAGCGGAAGATGTGCGTGAGCTTCACCGCCGCTTTTACCTCAAGCGCGCAGGGAGAGAATAAGAAAGGTCTAACAAAGCTATCAAGCGCGACAGCTTCTTGGAAGCCGCAAGCTCGTGGCTTGGGTTATATTTACTTTTTGACACTCCCCAGCCTAAAGGCGTGGGGATTCTTGGGTCGTAGGGGAGCCTACGCTTAACCCCTCGCCAAGCATCTTGACGGTATGCCCTACCGCTGCAAGCCCGCGTTGGGCTATGATTTGTGCTGCCGTTACATCTCTATCGCCTTGATGATGGCACTCTGGGCAAAAGTGAACCCGTTGCGATAGTTCTTTCTTGCCTGTATGGGTGCCACATTCAGGGCAAATTTGACTCGTATGGGAAGCATCGACCTT
>PXPT01000012.1 GCA_003021505.1 Cyanobacteria bacterium QS_4_48_99
GTTTCAGCCACCAGTCCAAGGTGTTGCCGCTAATGTTCAACCACATCTGGCTCACGTCTTTTTTGCTTCGCCTCTTCTCACTGCGGCTATCGCTTTTTTTTCCCATGTCATAACTGTAAGGGGCTGGCATGGGTGTTCCATAGCTACTCTGCTACTCCCATTAGATATCCTAATGCAGTTTCGTAGTGCTATAGCAGAGGCATGGCGCAAGCGCCGTTATGAGGCAGCATTTATAGCCAAACTAAATGAGTGCGAGTCAGAATCAGCCGAAACCCAAACTTGGATAGAGTTTGCTGTCAAATGCAACTACATTGACATTGAAGTAGGCAGAGAACTTCACCAAACTTATATCCGAGTTTTAAGTGGTTTAGTAAACATGATTAACCATCCATCACCTTGGTTAATGAAGCAAGGGGAGAACAATAGCAGAAGGGTTTGAAAGTGGGGAAGGGATTATGAGGGTTATTCAGCAGCAGCCTTTTGGAAGGCAGAGGGGCGGAGGGACAGAGTAGAGAAAGGACGCAGAGACAAGGACACGGGGGGAAAGTAATTCACGCCCTTGAGACGTCCGTAGCGGAGACGCGGAGATGCGGAGAGTCCTCAAGCCCAGAAGTTAGATAGAGTTCTTCCCCTCGCTTCCCCTGCTCCCCCTGTTCCCTTGCCTCTCTATTATCGAAAAGTCCCTTCCCTTGTCCTTTTCCCATCGAGCGATCACATCCCTCAACTTTATTACCACAAGAATATTAAAACGTCAAATCTTTGCCAAAATTGACAAAATCTACATAAAATAAAGGCTTCAGCGATCCAGAATGGGGAAGCAGCGCTTAGAATGATGCAGTGAAACATAGAGCCGACAAGTATTTCAGCTTTTTTTGGCGAAATGCTATTTTTAAGCTCACCTTTAAACATCGGATGAGGTCGAAAAAGCGACTTAATTGTCCGTTATGCTAAAAAACAGTCAGAAACTGGGAGATTTTGCATGAATAAAGGCGAATTAGTCGATCAGGTTGCCGACAAAGCAACTGTGACGAAAAAACAAGCTGACGCAGTAGTAACTGCTGCTCTCGAGACCATCATGGAATCTGTTGCCGAGGGAGACAAAGTAACCCTGGTAGGCTTTGGTTCCTTTGAGTCAAGAGAACGTAAAGCCCGCGAGGGTCGCAACCCGAAAACAGGAGACAAAATGGAGATTCCAGCAACTAAGGTTCCAGCTTTTTCGGCTGGTAAGCTCTTTAAAGATAAGGTCGCACCAGAGTAGTTACCACCGCTTGGTGGGAGAATTGCGCTTGAGCCGACCCCTTCACGGAGGAAACTTAGCCTGGGCAGCCACAATCGCTGGCTGTCCTGCCTCCCTCATTCTGGATTTTTCTGCGAGTATTAACCCGTTGGGACCGCCAAAAAGTGCGATCACAGCCATACAAGGGAATCTGGAAAGTATAAAAACTTATCCAAACCCCCATTATTCGCAGCTACGTTCTTCTTTGTCTGAGTGGCACCAGCTTCCATCCGAGTGGATTTTGCCAGGGAATGGTTCGGCAGAGTTATTCACTTGGGCAGGTTGGGAACTGGCTCCACAGTCAGCGACTTGCCTAGTGACTCCCGCTTTCAGCGACTATGAGCGGGCACTGAAGGCATTTAACGCCAATGTCTGTCGGTGTCCGCTCTTGCTTGAGGAAGTGGAGGGTAGGGAAGCAGGGGGAGCAGGGGAAGCAGGGGAAGTAGGGGAAGAACTCTATCTGACTCCTGGGCTTGAGGACTCTCCGCTTCCTATTTCTCCTCCGCCCCTCTGCGCCTCCGCCCCTCTGCCTTCTAAGGGGCTGCTGCTGAATAATCCTCATAATCCTTCTGGGAAACTGTTTCCTCGCCGAGAGATTCTGCCCTACCTGGAAGAATTTTCTCTGGTGGTGGTGGATGAGGCGTTTATGGATTTTTTACCGCCTCAGCAGCAGCAAAGTTTAATCTCGCTTGTCCAGGACTATCCGAATTTGGTGATTTTGCGATCGCTCACCAAGTTTTATAGCCTGCCGGGACTACGACTCGGTTATGCGATTGCCCACCCCGACAGACTCCAACGCTGGCAGAATTGGCGTGATCCCTGGCCTGTAAATACCCTCGCTGCTGCCGCTGGAGAAGCTGTGATCAAAGATACAGACTTTCAAAAGCAAACTAGGGATTGGTTAATTCCAGCACGCTCACAACTATTTCAAGGTTTAGCTGCCTTACCGGGATTGCAGCCCTTAGAGAGTGCCGCTAACTTTCTATTAGTTCGCACCGAACAACCGAGTTCTCAACTGCAAGAAAAATTGCTCCAACACAACCACATTCTAATCCGTGACTGCCTGAGTTTTCCCGAATTAGGCGATAGCTACTTTCGCGTTGCGGTTCGCTCCCACACAGATAATCAGCGCCTCCTAGAAGGCTTTGCCGCCATTATCTAATAACACTCGAGTCGATACGCTGCAATTCAAAACAAAGTAAGGCGTTAGATATGTGAGAGCGTGAGAGTTGGGCAAATGAGGCGTGAGCACGTGAGAGCGTGAGGAGGTTAAATTTTAGAAGTGAAAATAAATTCTTGATTTAACAAGTTCACCTTTTTCCTCACTCCTCACTCCTCACCCCTCTCTCCTCACTCAACTTTTAATTTTTAACTTTTAATTGTTTCGTCATGGCAGTAGAATATGACCTCATTGTCGTTGGGGATACCCGTGCTGGAATTTATGCTGCGGTGGCGGCGACTCTGCTGAATGCCCGCGTTGCCCTAATCGCTCAACAGCCTGCTAATAAGCACTCTCATGGCATCTACAGCCGCACGCTGATGCAGACAGCAGCGGGGACAAGGGGACAAGGGGGGGCTGGGGAAGAAGACACGGGGACACGGGGACGCGTGGACGCGGGGAGGATTGCTGAACACAACAACTCTCCGAGTCGCCGCGTCTCCCCATCTCCGCATCAGTCCCGAAGGGACTTTTCCTCATCTCCCTCTCTGGGCATAGAGTGGGCAGAGGAAGTTATTTGGACACTGGCAGAACAGGATTCCCCAGCCGTTTTGGCATCTTTAGGCGTTGATGTAATCACCGGGGCAGGGCAATTTTCCAGAGATGTGGCTTTTCTGGTCAACAATCGGCGCTTGCTCGCGCGGGCTTACCTCATTGCCACCGGAACCCGCCCTGTAATCCCCGATATTGATGGACTCCAAAACGCAGGCTATATCACGCCTACCGAGATTTGGCAGCCAGAGCGCTTAGAATCTCTTCCCAAACGCTTGGCGGTAATTGGTGGGACTCCCATGGGGACGGAACTGGCACAAAGCCTAGCCCGAATGGGGCGGGAGGTAACTCTGGTGGTGGGCAGCGCTCAAGTTTTGCCACCAGAGGATTCCGAGACTTCCCGATTAGTCCAAGCACAGCTCGAAGCTGAGGGAATACGGGTGCTTACCGAAACTCCCGTTACCGAGATTAAACAAATTCAGGAAAGCAAGTGGGTGCAGGCAGGAAGTCGAGCAATTGAGAGCGATGAAATTATCCTAGCAGCCGGAACCGAGCCGGAGATTGAAGGGTTAAACCTAGAAGCTGTGGGCGTTCGCTTCTGGGCACGCGGGATTAAGCTCAACCAAAAGCTACAAACCACCAATCCTCGGATTTACGCCTGTGGAGGCGTGGCTGGGGGCTATCCCTTTGACCATATTGCCCAGTACGAAGCTGGGATTGCCCTGAAAAATGCGTTGTTTTTGCCGCTGTTTAAAGTTAACTATCGCTCCATTCCCTGGGCAATCTTTACCGAGCCGCAACTGGCACGAGTAGGATTAACAGAAGTTCAAGCTAGACGACGCTATAGTGATATACTCATTGTGCGGCAAGAGTTTAAAAGCATTGCCCAAGCTTTGGTGTTGGGAGAAATGACAGGATTTTGTAAATTCGTGGTGCGCCGCAATGGAGAGATTTTGGGAGTGCACATTGTCGGACCAGAGGCAAGCGAGTTGATGGGAGAAATCGCCCTGGCCATGCGTAATAAAATTAAGATGGATGCGATCGCGAATCTCCCCCACCCTTCCCTCACCCTATCTGAAATTACTCAAAAAACCGCCATTGAGTGGCAGCGGCAACGCCTCCACCGCAACCAGACTCTCAAGAAGTTCCTTGACAGCTTCTTTAACCTACGCCGTAACTGGTCTAATTAGTACAGCCAACATGCTAAAACAATTAAAAATTGCTATTAGTCACCAGTCATTAGTCATTAGAACTAACGTTGACAACGCTTTAGCCACTAAGGACTAATGACTACGGACTAATGACTGGAGCGAAGCGACGTGACCAATTTTGAGACTTTGTGGCGTTCTCCACCACGAGATTTAACTTTATCGAGCAATGAAGTTCATCTCTGGGGTGCTGCCCTCAATACCTCAGCAGGAGAGCTTCAAGCATTATCGAAAATCCTCTCGGCAGATGAACAGCTTCGGGCAGAGCAGTTTCACTTTGAGCAGCACCGGAAGCGTTTTATCACTGCTCGCGGCTTACTCAGAACGCTCCTAAGTCGCTACCTCGACATGGAACCGCATCAGCTACAGTTTATTTACACAGCCCGTGGCAAGCCGGCATTAGCAAACACTTGCGGCAACAAGCGGCTGCGGTTTAACTTATCTCACTCCCAAGATTGGGTGGTTTATGCGTTTGCGTGGGATGTTTCAGGATATCCTTGCAAGGTGGGAATTGACCTCGAATATCTTCGCCCTTTCCCTCAAGCGGAGCAGATTGCCAAACGTTTCTTTTCCGCCCAGGAGTATGCAGTACTTCGCACGCTTGCTCGGCAGCAGCAACAGAAGGCATTTATCCTCGGCTGGACTCGCAAAGAAGCATATTTAAAAGCAACTGGAGAAGGGCTGGCTGGTTCCCTTGAGCAGGTGGAGGTTTCCTTATCAGCTCTCGAACCAGCTCAATTGCTTAAGATTGTAGGAGATAGTGAAGCTGCCTCCTGTTGGTCTCTCCACGACTTAAATCTGGGAAGAGATTATGTCGGTACTCTGGCGATTTTTGGTCATGGGTGGCATCTGAGACACTGGCAATTTTAATGGGGAACTCATATCAAGTCCGGTTAATCGCGCAATTACGACATACATGGAGACGCGCGGACAAGGAGTTAGAGGTTATAAGTCTAGTCTGCGATTAAGAGGGCGACAGTATAGGCAGAGATACCTTCTTCTTGTCCAATGGCTCCTAGCTTTTCATTGGTAGTCACTTTGATACTAATTTGATCGGAGTGAATCGCTAAGGTTTGGGTGAGGCGATCGCGCATCGCTTTGAGATAGGGTTTAAGCTTCGGACGCTCTGCTATAATCACAGAATCGATGTTGCCTACTCGCCAGCCTTGCGATTGCACCATCTGGTTCACTTCTATCAACAGAGATAGACTATTTGCTCCTTCCCACTTCGGCTCCGAGGGGGGAAAGTAATGACCAATATCCCCTAAACTCAAAGCACCCAGCATGGCATCCATGATGGCATGGGTAAGCACATCCGCATCACTGTGCCCCAGCAATCCTAACTCGTGGGGAATTTCCTCACCACCAATAATTAGGGGGCGTTCCTTGCCCAGTCGGTGGATATCGTAGCCATTACCAATGCGGATGTTCATCTTTAGCTAGGGGCGATTACGCGCAGTTATACATCAATTCTCCCACGTTCTACCCAAAATGGTGCTAGCTCTAGGCTATGGCTTAGTAGAACCCATAGTCATTCATAGCAAACTTTACCTCTAGAACTAGCCGATTTTTATAGACTGGAAGCGTTCCCTTATGGAAACAATAAAAATCTTCCACAAATCCTAAACCAGCTTTCCCGCAGATAGTCTCTACGTTATTACTCCCATAATGCTCAATAATTTCGTTGTCATATCTTTCTCTAATTAAAGAGAATTGATGCCTAAGCTTTTTCCGTTTATGGGTTCCCTTAACACAGGCATGAGGACTGCTTAACTCATCTACATCAGTTAAGTAAAAGAAAAATTTTATAAAACGATAGTCTTCCAAATCATAATGAAACCGAAAGGCTCCTCTCATGTTTTCACTTACTGTTTTTCCAACTGCGAAAGTCCACTTCAGCCGACTGCTTAACAGTACGGGATTTGTCTCTAAATACTGAGCAGCAATTTCCCAAAGCTTATGATCTTTCTCAACCTTTTCGACTGCTGGACACAGTGAGGAAGGATTTAAGTGATGAGCTGTCACGAAGGTTTGTCTACATTTTAGTTCTTCTCTCTCTTTCTCAGGAAGAGAAAAAGGAAATTGGGAATCGGCGTTCCCCAGATAAATCGCATAATCAGAAAACTCTAAAATCTCATCCAAAATAGTTCGAGGCAAATTAATGCCCAAACACAAACCATCATTTCTTAATGTTTTAACGCTCTCCTCTACGTTAAGTTCCTCAAAAAGAGAGCCTCCATCTGTACTTATTTGATGAACAGGTTGTCTAGAAACAAAAATTACGAGATTTCGTAAAAAGTTTATACGAGTCAAGCAAAACATTAAAAACCATCTTGGATTTTTAAAGAGTTGCGTAAAATATTGAAAAGACTTTCGCTTAATCTTCAACCAAAAGGTTTGAAAATAAGCAAATGAAATAGTGGCGGGCAATTGGCAATTAACAATCAATAATATTAACTCCCTTATCGGATTTTGAACTTAGTCAATAAATGTAAAAATGTGGTTACATTCCAGAGGGTGTTAGGTTTCGCTTATAACAGTTGGCTGTCGTCTGCTGCCTTCGGTAAGGTGGTGGAAGTTGAGGCAGTGAAGCGTCGGAGTGGCGAGGGAAGATGGGGAAGTTTCTCTCTTATCTTCTCATTACTTGAGCGCCTGTTCTCCCTCAAGCATCCTCTTCTCCCTCAAGCATTGAGAAAAATGGTATCAGATATATTCCCTCTTAGGGAGGAATTTAAATGCGGGTAGTTGACACAATAGAAGGTAAGGATTTTTTCTAGCCCATCGGTGAATAGACTGCTCACAACTACAGCGGCTAGTTAAAGCTTAACTAACACGCAGCTAAGGAGACAGACATGAAAGCATTGGTTGCTGGGTCAACAGGCTCAACGGGACAACGGATTGTGAAAGAATTGGTGCAGCGGGATATACCAGTTCGGGCTTTGGTGCGGAATTTGGAAAAAGGCAAAGAAGTTTTGCCTCAGGAAGCAGAATTAGTCGTGGGTGATGTTCTCAAACCGGAGAGTCTGACAGAAGCGCTTTCCGACTGCACAGTCTTACTCTGCGCGATTGGCGCGAGTCCGAGTCTTGATCCCACTGGACCCTACCAAGTAGACTACCAGGGGACAAAAAATTTAGTCGATGCGGCTAAAGCGAAGGGAATCGAGCATTTTGTCATTGTTTCCTCCCTATGCGTTTCTCAATTTTTCCATCCACTCAACCTATTTTGGCTCGTTTTGTATTGGAAACAGCAAGCCGAAAAATATATCAGCGAAAGTGGTTTAACCTATACAATTGTTCGACCAGGGGGACTTAGAAACGAAGATACTCCAGATCCCCTCGTCATGTCACCTCCAGACACAATGTTCGATGGCAGTATCCCCCGCGAAAAAGTGGCACAAGTTTGTGTGGAGTCCCTTTTCCAATCGGCAGCGGCAAACAAAACTGTCGAAATAGTGAGCAAACAAGAGGCTACTCAAAGTAACTGGGAACAGTTATTTGCTAGCGTCGCCTGAGGAAAGATGAAAGTTAATGTAAGCTAACTTTTTATCCCTCATCCCTTATTATTTTTCGGTAGCCTGTAACCCTAGGGGAAGAAAACCTTAACTACTTAGTCTCCATCCAATTCTTGCCCACGTGCATCTCCACAAATAGAGGAACCTGCAACTGCACAGCACTTTCCATTGTGCTGCTTATTTGGGGTTGCAGTTCTTCCCACTCCTCCTGCGGAATCTCGAACACCAGTTCATCATGCACCTGTAACAACAAGCGTGCCTGGTAAGACTGTAAAATTTGATGCAGTTTCACCATGGCAATTTTGATAATATCAGAACTAGAGCCTTGAATGGGGGCATTGGCGGCGGCGCGCAAGCTTTCGGCATCTTCTCGATTGGGCTTAAGGTGGTCTAGATCAATCTCTTCCGGCGTTGAGCCTCTCAAACGCTGGATACTCTCGCTACCGAAATTGAAGTAGCGGCGGCGTCCTAAGATGGTTTCGACATAGCCGCGAGCGATCGCATTTTTCTTACGAGTCTCTAAATACTCAAACACCTTGGGATAGCGCTCTCGATAGCGCTCAATAAACTCCTTCCCTCTTGCTGCACTCACCCCTGCCTCGCGAGCAAATCGCTGTGCTCCCATCCCATAAATCACTCCGAAATTAATCACTTTCCCCAAGCGGCGCTCTTCGGCAGTAATTTCTTCTTTCTCAAAGAGAAGCTTTGCCGTCACCGTATGCACATCGCGCTTATTCTGGTATGCTTCCACCAGCACAGGCTCTCCAGAGAAGTGCGCTAAAATCCGCAGCTCAATTTGAGAATAATCAGCCGTCACCAGCAGCCAATCATCTTTAGGCACAAATGCTTTGCGAATTTGGCGCGAAAATTCCGTGCGAGTGGGAATATTCTGTAAGTTCGGATTCGAGGAAGAAAGCCGTCCCGTTGTGGTGACAGCTTGATTAAAATCGGTATAAATCCGCTGAGTCTCTGCATCGACTAGTCCTGGAAGCGCATCGACATAAGTAGACTTCAGCTTCGCAAGGGTGCGATACTCCAAAACTGCATCAACAACTGGATGATCCCCTCGCAGCTTTTCTAGCGTAGCATGGTCAGTGGAATAACCTGTTTTGGTTTTGCGAGACTTGCGACGGTCTAAATCGAGTTGATTAAACAGTAACTCACTAAGCTGCTTTGGGGAACCTAAATTAAACTTTTCCCCCGCCTGTTGAAAAGCAGTTTGCTCAATTCCCTGTAACTTTTCTTCTAACTGCTGGGAAAGCGCTTCTAAATAACCTGTGTCAATGCGAATTCCCCAATATTCCATCTCGGCTAAAACCGATTCCAAGGGCATCTCCACATCCTGGAATAACTTGTGTAGCGCCGGAATTTCTGCTAACTCTGCTTGAATTTCTGGAACCAGCCTGAAAGTGACATAGGCATCCATGCCGCAGTATGCTGCCGTCGTCTCAATATCGAGTTCGGCAATTGTTTCCCCTTTGGGAATCTCTAAGTCCTTGTAACTTTTGAGTTCAATTTCTGGTAAATAGTAGCGCCGCGCTAACTCGCCGAGATTGTGATTGCGCTCAGGATGGAGAACATAACTCGCTAACATGGGGTCAAAGACTACCCCCCTGAGATTGACCCCTTGATGCCAAAACACCAAACGGTCAAATTTGGCATTTTGCAATACTTTCGGATAGTTCGAATTTTCGAGAAGGGGACGCAAAGTCTCTAAGGCTGACGCGAAGTTACTGCCGTTAGTATGACCTATGGGAATGTAAGCGACATCTCTCGGAGACTCTCCCCAGCAGCAACCAATTCCCACCAATTTCGCTTGGCGCGGTTTTAAGGCAGTGGTCTCTGTATCCCAAGCGACGGGCGTATCCGTGTAGCGTTGCAGTTGCTCCACCAACTCCGTGAGCTTTTGGGGAGTATCAATAATCTGTGGAGTAGTTTGAGTAGAAGCGCGAGATTGCTCCTTCTGCGTATCTTCGGGGCTGAAAAACCAGAGTTGTTCATCTTCCTCCCACTCAGCAGAGGAATCCGTTTCCTCGATAAGCTTTCCCCCAAATTGCTGCTGTAGGTGGTCAACTTGGCGGAGAAACTTTTTCATTTCCAGTTTCTCTAGCAAAGGTTTCAACTTAGCCGCATCAAACCCTTGTAACCGACAGGCTTCTAAACCGAGTTCCAAGGGCGCATCAAACTTCAACTGGGCGAGATAGCGGGAATGTTGGGCATCCTCTTTCCCGGCTGCAAGTTTTTTCTGGGTTGCCCCTTTAATCTGGTCAAGATTCTGATAGATTCCTTCCAAGCTGCCATATTCTCTCAGCAGCTTCACAGCGCTTTTTTCCCCGATTCCTTTAACGCCGGGAATATTGTCCGATTTGTCGCCACAAAGGGCTTTGTAATCAACTACTTGAGCAGGTTGAATCTCTAGTTTCTTTTCAACCTCTTCTGGACCAAATTCTGTGGTGGTAGCTGTGGAAGCACCTTTAATCAGGTTTCTGTCTAGATACAGAACTGTAACTTGCTTTTGCGAGTCCACCAGTTGGAATAAATCCCTGTCTCCAGTAACAATTTTCACTTGATAACCTGCCTCACTCCCACGATGCGCCAAGGTTGCCAAGACATCATCTGCTTCATATCCAGCAGAGGTGATCACTTGCAAGTTGAGAGCAGTAAGTAATTGCTGGAGGTTTTTTAAATCGGGAAGGAAATCTTCTGGTGTCTCAACTCTATCGGCTTTGTAAGTGTGATCCGCTTCGTGGCGAAAGGTGGGCAACTCCAGGTCAAACGCCACTGCCATTAACTGCGGCTGCTGCAATTCCATGACTGACAGCAGCGAATGGAGAAAGCCAAAACAAATACTAGTGGGAATGCCTGTGGAGGTACGCAAGCCTCTCTCTTGTCCTTTAGCAAAGGCGTAGTAGGAACGAAAGGCCAGGGAATGACCATCAACTAGGACCAATGAGGGCGCAAGGCGTGAAGATTCGCGCCCAGCAGATGATGGGTAAGGCAGAGAAGGGTGTTGCACAATAACGGAATGGTAAAAACAGCAGAGGTGCGGAGGGGCAGAGGATAAAGAGGATGTGGGGACAATGGAGCAGCAGAGAAATAACTTACAACCTGCAACCTGTAACCTTTAATCCGTAACACAGTCCTATTTTAGCCAGTTACTAGGAACGCAGACATTAAAGTAGGAGCGGAGAGACGACTCGCCTCCTTGCCCGTACAGGAGTAATGAAAAATTCTGAGTTGTCCCCTCCTCCCCTTGTCCCCGCGTCCCCGTGTCTCCGCGTCCTTTTCTCCCTACTGCCCAAAAATCACACTTGCGATCGCAAACCAGTAAAAGCTAACGTAGGCGCATTCGAGAGTGGGAATCCAGTCACTGAATCTGCTTCCTCAGCAGGAGCTGGTGCAAGCATGTCTGAGGGCAAAAAGATGCGAGCGCTGACTGCTGCTAGCGCCATCAGAAAAACTAGCACGACTAGAAAAGGAGCAATGTATTGACGAAAAAATGCCATTGTTGGAGTTATATAGACCACCACACCTTAATCATAAATTAGGATGTCTTGCTGCTTCTTTTCCCCAAGGTTGCTAAATCCGCTCCTAATCTGCGCCCTAGAGAAGACGTGGCAATTATTTAAGCGTAGGAGATTAGGGGGAAACAAGAACTCTAAAAACTTCGGGAGTCAAGCTAAATTGGGAATTAGATTCACAACTGCCTTTTCGAGAGTGCGGCACAGTTCCTCTCGTCCCTGTAAACCCTCGATCCGGTGGACAACCTGTCCCTGGTCAAATAGGATGAGTGTGGGAAGATTAGTGAGACGATAGGCATTTGCTAGTTTAAAGTTTTCATCAGCATTAACTCCGACAATTTTAATCTGGCGATTCCATTCCGACTGAAAGTGGAGCAATGAAGGCTTAATCATCCGGCATAACCCACACCAGGGAGCCCAAAAATGAACAAGGGTGGGTTGGGAAGATTCCAAAACTTCTTGTGAAAAGGTTTGTTCACTGACCGAAAGCACCATGAGCCTATAATGTTTGCGGACTTGTTATCCCAATTTTGAATCATGTTGGGATCAACTACTAGAGTAAATTTTACAAATTACCAATAAACTTTTGCTGTCCCTCAGGGCTATTTCATTCTAAAAAGAGATCAAACCTGCTCCAGGCCCAATCCACATTTTCCCTGTGCCTGAGCCATCTTGGTAAATACTGCATCTCGATA
>PXPT01000013.1:0-14061 GCA_003021505.1 Cyanobacteria bacterium QS_4_48_99
TGGTGGTGAAGTTTTATCGACCCACCTCATTGCTCGTCCTCACGAGAACCTCGAGTATGTTCTGCCCATGCGCTATACTGAGGAAGTGGAACAGTTCCGCGAGGGTGTCAGTGGTAGGGCTCTTCATGCTGGCCCTTACACTCGACCCTAAAACCTTATGAAAATTGCCAAAGTTCGCGGCATGGTGGTCAGTACTCACAAGGAGCCTTCTCTAAGAGGAGGTAAATTACTCCTGCTGCAATTCGTAGACGAGGAAGGAAACTTACTACCAGAATACGAAGTAGCCGCCGATAACGTAGGAGCGGGTATAGATGAGTGGGTACTGGTTAGCCGTGGAAGTGCAGCCCGCCAACCCTATGGAAGTGAAACCCGTCCGCTTGATGCGGTGCTAGTGGGAATAATTGACACTGTCAGTATTGACAATCGCTTGCTTTATAGCAAAAAAGACCAATATCGTTAGCTGCCAGAGCTAAGCTTTGGCATTGCAATTGCTGCTTTCTAATACTATTTTTCAGCTAGAAGGAATTTACAGGGAATTTTATAATGGTAGTTCGTAGCTCCGCTGCTCCCCCAACCCCCTGGTCAAAAAAACTGGCCGAACCGCAAATTCATGAAACCGCTTATGTGCATTCCTTCTCTAACCTGATCGGAGATGTTCGGATTGGTTCCCATGTTTTGGTTGCTCCAGGATCTTCTATTCGGGCTGATGAAGGAACTCCCTTTTCTATCGGTGAAGGAACCAATGTTCAAGATGGGGTTGTCATTCATGCTCTAGAGCAAGGTCGGGTAGTTGGGGATGATCAAAATTCCTACTCGGTATGGATTGGAAAAAATGCTTCCATTACCCACATGGCTCTAGTTCATGGTCCAGTTTACGTTGGGGATGAATGCTTTATTGGGTTTCGCTCTACAGTTTTTAATGCTCGCGTCGGTCAAGGCTGTATCGTGATGATGCATGCCCTCATTCAAGACGTAGAAATTGCTCCTGGGAAGTATGTTCCTTCAGGAGCGATAGTCACCAGCCAGCAGCAAGCTGATCGCCTACCGGAGGCGCAGGCTGGCGACATCGAATTTGCCCATAATGTGGTGCGCGTGAATGATGCTTTGCGCTCTGGTTATCACTGCGCTGAAGATAATAATTGCATTATTCCTATTCGGGATGAGTTAGCTGAATCCCATGAATCCAATTCCTCTAACGGTAGCGCTCGGGGATGGGATTCTCAACTCAGTTCAGAAGTGGTGCAGCAAGTGCGTCAGTTACTGTCTCAAGGCTATCAGATCGGGACAGAGCATGTTGACAAGCGACGCTTCCGCACCGGGACGTGGCAAAGCTGTGCGCCGATTGAGGCTCGGCAAGAATCAGAAGTGGTTGCTGCCCTAGAGGATTGTCTAGCTAACCACCCAGGAGAGTACGTTCGCATGTTTGGGATTGACCCCAACTCCAAGCAACGTGGCACAGAGCACATTATCCAACGTCCTGGCGACCAGACCACCAGTCCTACCAACAGGAATCAGACCTCCCCAGGTTCTAACCAGGGTTCTCAAACAACCAGCAATAACCAAGCTTCCGGGAGTCGTAGTAGCGAGAGCACGAGCTTAAGCTCAGAGCTGCAAGCACAAATTGGTCAACTCGTCTCTCAAGGAAGTCTCAGCGTCGTGTTCAAGAGCAAATTATTCAACGACCCAATGAACAAACTGCTGGTCGTTCTAGCGGCAACCATGCTAGTGCCGCAAATTCCAATTCATCTACCCGTTCCAATCACAGGAGTCAAAGCTCAGGGAGTCAACTCAGTTCGGAAGTGATGGAGCAAGTGCGTCAGCTACTGTCTCAAGGCTATCAGATCGGGACAGAGCATGTTGACAAGCGACGCTTCCGCACCGGGGCGTGGCAAAGTGGTTTGCAGATTGAGGCTCAGCAAGAATCAGAGGAGGCTGCTGCTTCAGAAGTGGCTGCTACTTTAGAGGAATTTTTGTCCAACCACAGTGGGGAATACGTTCGCATATTTGGGATTGACCCCAACTCCAAGCAACGTGGCACAGAGCACATTATCCAACGTCCTGGCGACCAGACCACCAGTTCCACCAACAGGAATCAGACCTCCCCAGGTTCTAACCAGGGTTCTCAGACAACCAGCAATAACCAAGCTTCCGGGAGTCGTAGTAGCGAGAGCACGAGCTTAAGCTCAGAGCTGCAAGCACAAATTGGTCAACTCGTCTCTCAAGGAGCTTACTTGAGGGAATACAGCAAAGAATATCTCCGCTTGATTGGTATCGATGCTGAGTCTCAGCGTCGTGTTCAAGAGCAAATTATTCAACGACCCAAGGGATAAAATTTCTGGTTTTCCCAGGCGCCAAGCGATCGCAGTAGTTCTGTTGAATCCATGGACAATGACTTCAGAATGCGGCGGTGTACCACCGACAATCTTCTTGTCCAGCACTAGAGGTTCCGGTTCCGATGAATCTACCACCACTACAAGCAATTAGCAACTCCCACTTTCACGTCAGTGGTGATGTAACTATCGATCCCAATGCTGTGATCGCGCCCGGTGTAATTCTCCAAGCCGATCCCAACAGTCAGCTTGTGATTGCATCCGGGGTCTGCATCGGTATGGGAGCAATTCTGCATGCCTATCAAGGCACGCTTGAACTCGGAACCGGAGCAAATCTAGGTGCAGGCGTTCTAGTGATTGGCGAGGGCAAGATTGGAGCTAATGCCTGTATTGGTTCGGCAACGACGATTTTCAATTCTTCCGTTGAGGGGGGTCAAGTGGTGCCACCAGGTTCCTTGCTGGGCGATCGCGGTCGTCAAATAGCTGATAATCAAGGGAATGGAGCAGTCGCCACCCCTGCTGCCTCTGAGCCTTCCCAGAACCATCATACGCCTGAGTCCTCTGAAAGTGAAAATCAGGGTAGTAATGTTTACGGGCAGCAGCAGCTTGACCAGCTTCTGGGAAAGCTGCTCCCTTATCGGCGTCATTAAGTTAGCCTAGAATAGTTAACCCTATTGTTAGCGGTACTTACTAGGCTAGTAAACGTTTTATGGAAGGCTCATTAGGTTTAGTAGAGACCCAAAGTTTTCCAATCATGGTAAAAGTTGCTGATGAGATGCTGAAGTCGTCATCAGTAAGATTAGTCGGATACGAAAAAATTGGTAGTGGTCACTGCAGTGCCATCGTCCGAGGTGGGGTTGCAGATGTCCGAATGGCAGTAGACACAGGTGCAGAGGTTGCTGAACAGCTTGGACAATTGGCTTCTAGGTTAGTTATTCCTCGTCCACTCCCCAACTTGGAAGCAGTCCTACCAATTAGTAGTCGTTTGTCTCAGCTCGCCCAAGGCAACGGTTACAGTCGTCAGGGCACTCAATCCATTGGCTTAGTTGAACCCCGTGGGTTCCCTGCTATGGTAGGTGCCGCCGATGCCATGCTCAAGTCAGCAGATGTGGAGCTGATAGCCTATGAAGCGGTCGGAGCCGGTTTGTGTACTGCCATTATCCGAGGTTCAGTGTCTAATGTCGCAGTAGCTATAGAGGCAGGAATGAACGAGGCAGCGCGCATTGGAGAATTGAATGCAGTGATGGTTGTTCCTCGACCTTTAGACGACCTAGAGCAAACCCTACCTCTAGCTAGTTGTATGTTAGAGCAACCTCAACCGTTATCGCTGCCACTAGAAATCCCAGAAAAAGAGAAAGATCAACAGAAAGAGAAAGAGAAAGAATTAGTCGAGCTAGAAATCCCAGAAGAAGAGAAAGAACTAGTCGAACTAGATCTTCCCGATCAGGAAGCTACTCTTGAGGAATATTCTGACCAGCAGGAGTAAGGTGTTAACTGACAAGCAATGCGAACACTTCCACAAGTGAGCTTATCAACCCTCTGATGCTGATAAATGAAAGATATTAATCAAATCTTGAGCCTCTGATTGGTGAAACGTGGCAACAGATTTACAGGGGATAGAGAGCAGCGCCCGGTGAAACGTACCCATAGAATCACAGGGAACCGAAAGCATAACTTCAGGAACATCTTCCCTGATATCTAGATAAAATGGGCCACTCTTATAGCAAGTGCAGCCATCAGGACAATGTCGGGTCAACTTGAATTCGTACTCAGTCAGGATAGCTTTTGCTTCCTGAAACGAAATAGTCGGGCTGTACTTCCCCCGTTTATAATACCCAAAATCTTCTTGCTTGGAGCTTTGTCTCGACTGCTGCGACGCATCTTGCCTGTGGTCTGAGTAAGGCTCCGACTTAGCTTGTTTGTAACGGGAGTGGGGAGGGCGCTGAGTTTCTTTCGGTGGACTATAGGGTCGACCGCGATGGTTGGATTGACAAAGCTTTAGTTGTTCATAAGCTTTGTTAATCTCCTTTAGTTTCTCCTGAGCTTTCTGCTGTAGCCGAGAATTGTTGGGAAACCGATCCGGGTGCCATACCAGAGCCAAATCTTTATAAGCTTGCTTGACTTCTTCAGGCGAAGCTCCGTTATCAAGCTCAAGGGTCTTGTAATACTGAGATATACCACTCATCGACAATACCTTTGAAGCTAGCTAATAGTCATTAACACTGTCCTCTTTGCTTGTCAGCGTTGATAAGTTTTCTTGTCCCCATTTTATGCTCTCATGGGCACTCCCTCAACAAAAGGCTCTGACTCTTTAGTGTAGTCAATAGGTAGAATTGCCACTACGTTTTCATTCGGGCGAGGAATGACTACCCAGGACTCCAGAGAGCCACCATAGGCATCCTCAACTGCTGCCACTCCAGCATCCATCGCAGCCTTCACTTCTGAGATATCACCTCGAATGACCACAAAGAAGCGAGCACTGCCAGCACGATTGTAGTAAGTCAACGTAACTCTGCCTGCTTTTACCATCGCATCAGCCGCAGCTAAAATGCCTGGAAATCCTTTAGTTTCAAGTGCTCCTACTGCATTCTGTGTCATGCTTGTTCAAGCTCCTAAGTTAAGTTCAGTTAATAAAGAGACCGCGCTTCAATTGATCATGCCGGACACACTCTCTGTGGAAATATGCCCGTTCAGCGGAATGGCTCAGACTCCTCTGAATAGCCGGTTGCCAGAACCGATACGATGTTTTCGGGCGGATTGGGCACAATGTAGTGATTGAGGACTTCGGCTCCGTGGGCTTGCCCTGTAACAGCCTCTAAACCAGAATCCACTGCTCGCCTGACTTCAGCAGTGTTTCCCCGAATTGCGACATAATATTGTCCACTCTCAGCCTTTTGGTAAGTCACCAGAGTGACTTCGCCACCTTTGACCATGGCATCCGCTGCTGCGAGCACACCTGGAAAACCAATGGTTTGAATTACCCCAACTGCTTCTGGCATCGCCTTTTCCCCAGCAAAATTATCGTCTAGTCGAGCGAACTCTTAGAATATACCTTGATTGTGTCCGTTTTTGTCGCTGGTTGCAACAATGCAATCGCAGCCTGAAGCAGGTCTAGCCCACTGGTAGTGGCACTCTTCAGGACTTCCCCAGCACAACCCTAAATATAACTCATCACGGGCTACATCAAGCTCAGCCCACTCTGCCTGCTGAATCATACGCTCTACCGAGGAAGTCATGATTCTCTCGGGTTTGCAGCCTGCTAGCCAGAGCGTTTTACCAGAAATGGCTTGTCGCCAGAAGCTAATTACGCGTCCCTTAGCAGCCATAAGCTTTTCTTTGTCGCTGGGGATGCTAGTCAACTGGTTACAAAGTTGTGGGAAGTGAATTACCCTGCCATTAAAAATGCACTGCCGTTGAATCAGCCCCGAAACCCGGTGGCGACGCTGATATTCATGCACTTGGGCACGGAAGTCTGGATAGGCAAATGCCCTGCTTAACTTTTCTGGTCCCAGTGCTTTGTCAAGCACAACACTGTTAGTACGCTTAGCTGAAGACAACAGCAGTCGCTGTCCTTTCCAATGGGCGCGAAGCTCCTGGTCCAAAATCTGAATCAGTTCCTTAGTTGAGTAAGGCATCTCCAAACCCCTTGCTTGCCAATAGCTCAGTTGTCCGCCAGACTCAGGTTAGTCTAGATAGCCGATTAGCTGGTCAATATCCTCTGCTTGATCGCGTTTAACAGGTGGCTTACCAGCAGTATTTGAGGACTTAGCAGGATGAACCGAAGCCGCATCTGCCTGAGCTTTACTAGTGATTTGAGAAGATTGAGAGCTTTGGGCTGATTGATTGCCCGTATTGGATGTCATAGATTCTCCTAGTTATGTCAGCTTTAGTTTCAATAATACCGTCATTTGGCATCAACCGGGAAGTATCTACGTGGAGGAGCTCCAGAGATTGCTCCTGAAATAACCCTTAAGGGTAGGCAAAGGGTTGACGCGAAAATTGGGAGGACGCACCAGAGATGGAGAGATTTTTCTTGTGGGTAACCAAACGGATTTGATCTTTGCGATAGCAAAGATTGCGTTAAGAGAATGGGGAATTCCTGTTAGAGCGAGTTACCAGAAAAAGTTAGTATCGGGTTTCTTGCTGCTTAATTAATTGCTTATAATCCTGTGCCTAAATGCCAGAAGCTTAGTAAGACTTTTTTGAAAACAAGAATTGCTTTAATGCATAAAATGCATGAGTCAATCTATATAGTAGTTGAATATACATTTCCAACTTCTAAATTCCCATAAGCTAATTGTAAGGATCTAGCACTGCTAGCGTGATTGCCAAGACCTGAGTTTGTTTTTCTATAGGAGGATTTGACGTGGCTGGAATCTTATCATTTAGCGGTCGCTACCGCATCTTACACCTAACTTGGTTTGCGTTCTTTCTCACCTTCGTTGTCTGGTTTAACTTTGCCCCGCTTGCAACGGCAGTCAAACAAGAATTGAACTTAACCGAGGATCAAGTCAGAATCATCTCGCTTTGTAACGTCGCTCTTACAGTTCCAGCCCGAGTGATGATCGGGATGTTACTGGACAAGCTGGGACCCAAGCTCACTTTCTCAGGAATGCTGGTCTATTCTGCCATTCCCTGCATTACCTTTGCTCTTGCCCAGAACTTCAACCAGCTCGTAATTAGCCGTTTAGCCATGAGCATTGTCGGATGCGGGTTCGTGATTGGCATTCGGATGGTTGCAGAGTGGTTTGATGAACACGAAATCGGTCTAGCAGAAGGCATTTATGGGGGCTGGGGCAACTTTGGCTCTGCGGCTTCGGCATTTGCTATCCCCTCAATTGCCACGGCGCTTGCCTTTCTCTCTGCGGCTCAGGTTAACTGGCGGTTGGCGATCACCCTAACCGGGATCATTTCTGCTATTTATGGCGTAATTTATTTCTTTAGCGTCTCCGATACGCCTCCTGGCAAGGAATACAAGCGCCCCGAGCGCGGCAGTGGACTGGAAGTGACCAAACAGAGAGACTTCTGGTTTCTACTGCTGATGAATTTGGGCTTGGTAGGAGCCTTGGCGTTATTAACCTGGCGCTTATTCCGAGTTGATTTCCTCTCTCCCACTGGGTTAATCATTACTTCGCTCGCCATCGCTGCCCTGTACTTGTTCCAGGTATACGGGTGCTGGAATACCAATCAGGACTTGATGAAAGGTCTAAAGGAATATCCTGCTCGCGATCGCTATCAATTTAAACAGGTGGCACTGCTAGAGCTAACCTACTTTACTACTTTTGGCTCCGAGCTAGCAGTTGTTTCCATGCTACCGACGTTTTACGAGCGAACCTTTGGCTTAAGCGCAGCGTTTGCAGGCGCAGTTGCATCCAGCTACGCCTTTATGAACCTGGTAGCGCGTCCTGGGGGTGGATTCCTCTCTGACGCCACTGGCAGCCGTAAATGGACGCTAGTCGCATTGGGTGCTTTGACGGGAGTGGGCTATTTGAGCATGAGCCTGGTCGGGAGTAGTTGGCTGCTGGTCGTATCAATCGCGATCACGATGGCTGCTGGCTTATTTTGCATGGCAGCGGAAGGGGGAACCTACGCGATTGTGCCTCTGATTAAGCCCCGGGTTAGCGGTCAGATTGCCGGAAATGTGGGAGCCTACGGAACTGTGGGAGCGGTGACTTACCTGACTGTCTACAGCCTTTTGCCACAAGGAGGTGTCGGCAACAGTATTTTCTTCTCCATGATTGGAACGATTAGTCTGATTGTCACTTTCCTGAATGCCTTCTTCCTCAAAGACCTAAAAAAACCTGAGGAGCAGGAAGAATGGGAACCAGCATCAGAAGGAACGGCTTCTGCTCCACCGGTCTACGAGACTGAGGAAACAGACCAAAGATCTCGCTAAACGTATTTCACCCCTAGACCTATGACTGACTCGACTAAAACCCTTTGTCCTTACTGTGGCGTGGGCTGCGGCTTGGAAGTGATGCCCCCAGCGCAACCGGGTAAGGCGACAAATCGAGATAGTGAAGGGACACCCATCTGGAAAGTCAAAGGCGATCGCGATCACCCCTCTAGCAAAGGTATGGTCTGCGTCAAAGGGGCAACGGTGAGTGAGTCCTTGCACAAAGACCGCCTAAAGTATCCCATGATGCGCGATTCCCTCGATGAGCCTTTCCAGCAAGTGAGCTGGGAGGAGGCACTAGAGCGCGTGGTCAGTCGGATTCAAACAGTGTCCCTTACTCAAGGCGCGGATGGCATCTGCATGTATGGCTCTGGTCAGCTTCACACCGAAGACTACTACCTTGCCCAGAAACTCATGAAAGGATGCCTGGGCACTAACAATTTTGATTCCAACTCGCGCATGTGCATGTCTTCTGCGGTGACAGGCTACATTAAGAGTTTTGGCTCGGATGGCCCTCCCTGCTGCTATGACGACCTCGAACAGACGGACTGTGCTTTTCTAATTGGCACTAACACCGCCGAGTGTCACCCCATTGTCTTCAATCGCCTCCGTAAGCACCACAAAAAGAACCGCAACGTGAAAATGATTGTGGTTGACCCCCGCCGAACCCAAACGGCGGAAGCGGCTGACCTGCATCTGGCGATTAAACCGGGGACAGATATTGACTTACTCAACGGCATTGCTCACTTGCTCTTGCGTTGGGGCTACCTCGACACCCTCTTTATGGACGAGTGTACGCGTGACTTCCCTGCTTACACGGACGTAATTCACCACTACCCACCAGAACTGGTTGCCCGCAACTGCGGTATCCGCATTGATGAGCTGGAGAAGGCGGCTCGCTACTGGGGGGAATCTCAGCGGGTGCTATCGATGTGGTCAATGGGAGTGAATCAGTCCACGCAAGGTACGGCAAAGGTGCGGACGATTATTAACTTGCACCTGATGACAGGCGATATTGGTAAACCGGGCGCTGGACCCTTTTCTCTCACCGGACAGCCCAACGCGATGGGCGGACGGGAAACAGGCGGTCTTTGTCATATCCTACCGGGTTATCGGCAGGTCAAAAATTCCCAACATCGAGCGGAGCTAGAGCAGTTGTGGGGACTACCACCAGGGCGAATTTCCCCCTATCCTGGTCGCCCCGCTTGGGACATCATTCGAGGGTTAGAAATGGAGGAGGTGGGTTGCTTGTGGATTGCTTCCACTAATCCGGCGGTGAGTATGCCTGATTTGGAGCGCGCCAAAGCCGCCCTGTCGCGCTCTCCCTTCACGGTTTATCAGGATGCTTACTATCCCACCGAAACGGCTGCCTACGCTCATGTTTTGTTACCTGCGGCGCAGTGGAGTGAGAAAAAGGCAACCATGACCAACTCCGAACGGGTGGTAACGCTCTGTCAGGCGTTTCGCAACCCACCAGGAGAAGCCCTAGCCGACTGGAAAATTTTTGCAAAAGTGGGGCATCGCTTGGGCTTTACCGAGGCGTTTGATTTTGCCGACTCAGCGGCGGTGTATGCGGAATTCGTGCAGTCAACACGCGCTCGCCTTTGCGAGATGACTGGGATTAGCCACCAGCGGTTGCAGGAGGAAGGTCCGATGCAGTGGCCCTGTCCTTCTTCAGAGCAGAGGAGCGGAGGAGCAGAGGAGCAGGGGAGAAAGACAGCAGAGAACAATTCTGCTAATTCCTATGGGAAGCGGCTTTACACTGATTTTCGCTTCCACACTCCTGATGGGCGGGCGCAGTTTGCGGCTTATCATTCCCAAGGAGTAGCGGAACCTCCTAACCAGGAATATCCGTTTGTGCTCACCACAGGTAGGCTCTACGGTCACTGGCACACTCAAACTCGCACAGGACGAATTGAGAAAATTACCAAAATGCATCCCCAACCTTTTATCGAAGTTCATCCCCGCGATGCTAAGAAGTTGGAGATTGAGGAGGAGAGTTGGGTAGAAGTGCGATCGCGTCGCGGCATGGCTCGTTTCCCGGCTAAAGTCACCAAAGCGATCGCGCCTGGAACGGTTTTTGTTCCCATGCACTGGGGAACCCTCTGGGCTGATCGTGCTGAAGCCAATACCCTTACTCACCCCGAAGCTTGTCCTGAGTCCTTGCAACCGGAATTAAAAGCCTGCGCTGTGCAATTGCTGCCCATTGCTGCTGAAGTGGTCTCTTCGGAGTATCTGCTAGAGACTTCTTAGTAGAACCGCAAAGACGAGGACACCGAGTGCGAATTACTTCGCGCCCTTAAGCTGTCCGTAGCAAAAGACACTAAGAAGTTTTTTACTCAAACGGAGGTTTGCAGACAAATCCTAGCAATTTAGTCGCGCTCGGCTAAGACTCCCCAAACGCCCGCTTGGGTGGGAGGCGTGGAATTATCAGTTGGTGTTGATTGCCCAGTATAAGCACCGATGACGGGAATCGAGCCGATTAGAAAGGAACCCAGTACGATACCGAGGATAGTCCTAACTGGGCGGGGGTTGCGCGTAATCCGGGTGGGCGCATTCGTACTAGATCTATTCCACTGCCTGATCAGAGCTTCTCTTTCTCTTTCAATTTCTTCTCTGGTATACATATCAAACCCCTTGAACTGAAATTCACTCATGCCGCCTCAGTGAACAGCTTTACTAGCGAGGACTACACATTTAAATCCTAACTAATTTGGGGGCAAATAGTAGCTGATTTTACAAAATTATATCTACAGAAGTAATCAATTTGACAGAAAATAAGGGGGGTCCATGTCATCGAAGGCTCAAACAGAGACAACCGCGACTGAAAATACAGAGGCATCACCAAGCAGCCTCAGTGAGAGTCGCGAGCTTACTTATCAGCAAACGCTTCTCGCAAGTGCGGCGATTGGAGTTGCTGGGGGGTTAATCGCTACGCTTTATTACTACGTGCTGGAAGCTTTCATGCATTTTGTCTGGTACGCGCTTCCAGAGTTGATAGAACACCACTTTTCGAGGGCTTCCTTACCTCACGGGATAGCTCACAGTGGTATCTATACCATCTTCCTAGAACCCTTTTTTCCTAGCGGGATTCCCTCCTCGATTTACATTGTCATCGTTGCTACGATTGGCGGCTTACTCGTGGGCTTGGCACTACGTTTTCTCGGTCCTCCAGGGGAAATTACCAGCGTTGTGGACAACATTCACGAACCAGGAAAAATTAATCCCCGTCAGAGTCCGTCCATGATTGTCACCTCGCTCCTTTCCATCACAGCGGGAGGAAGTCTCGGACCAGAAGCCCCTCTCGTACAAATTATTGGCAGCTTTGGGAGCTGGCTCGCTAACCAGTTAAGGCTAACTATTGCTACAGTCCGCCTGTTGACATTGTGCGGGATGAGTGCTGCCCTCGGTGCTTTCTTTGGCGCACCGCTGGGGGGAGCGATCTTTGCCTTAGAAATTCCCCATCGTCGCGGGCTGGAATTCTATGAGGCGATCGCCCCTGCTGTTATTTCAGCAACTCTGTGTTTTTCCTTGTTTCGGATGAGTACAGGGATGAGCGCAGCCGGAATCTACCACTTTCCCCAAATCGAGAGTATCTCGGTAATGAATCTTTTTGAAGGTGCACTTCTGGGCGTGCTTGGTGCGCTAGTTGCGGCACTTTTTGTACTGCTGTTCCGTACGGTAGGGTATCTGAGTGAGTACCTCGCGGACTACAAAATTCTGCTTGCCACTCTAGGGGGATTATCCATTGGGGTGATCGCGTTTGTTTTTCCCCAAACCCTGTTTTTTAGCGAAATGGAAATTCAAAGCATTATTGTGGAAACTGGTTCTAACCTGGGAATTAAGCTGTTGCTGATGATCGCCCTTGCCAAAATGCTGGCGATCGCTTGTACTGTGCATTCTGGTTTTCGAGGCGGGTTCATATTTCCACTGTTTTTCGTAGGCGCGTCTGTGGGCTTGGCGATTTCTTTGGCTGTTCCCCAAATTCATCCCACCATGGGAATGCTTTGCATGATGGCTGCGCTTAATGTCGCGATTACTAAAACCCCCGTGAGCACCACCGTGATTCTCACCGCCGCTTCTGGTGCTGCAATGGTTCCTGTGCTGGTAATTGCCAGTTTTGTTAGTTTTGTGTTGACCTCACCTTTATCAGTGATCAAGAGTCAGCGATCGCGCACTGAACAGGAATCGAGCGGTGTCAGTTGCCCGAAACTGCTTCCTGTGAAAGCTTGATTAGCAACAAAAAGAGGCACGGAAATCCTGCTTTTTATCGCCTTATATCCCCAACCGATATGCAGTAGGATATGAGGCGTTAAATAATTAAAAATTACATAAAGAAGACGCGCATGCAAATAGCAAAAGAGGTGATAAGAAGGAAAATATAAGAGGGAAGTAAAAACAACTAGAACTTAAGTAGGTTAAAAGAACTTTTGCCTCTTGTCTTTATCCTCTTGCCTCTTGCCTTCAAAATGTTTGAACTGGAGCGAAGCGAGATGACTCACCATTTTCAATTCGAGGCAGACTTTGTTGATTCCCTGCGTTGCATTCCCATGCAGGTACGGATGAAACTAGATACCTGTGGAGTGAAGCTGAAGCTAGCGCATTGGCACGAGTTTAGCCAGCAAGAGCGTCAAACCTTGGTGGAAATGCCTTGCACTACAGATGAGGAAATTCAAGCCTACCGGAACTATCTGCAAAGTTTGGTTATCGAGCATACAGGCACACCAGCGCAAGAACTTGCCATTGAGATCAATCCTGCCTGGATGGATACCACCACTGTCCACAGTAATACCGAAGAAAAGGCACAAGAATTTGGTGTTGAAATCACACCGCAACAGTGGGCAAAACTTACTCCCTTACAACGTTTCGCTTTGATTAAACTCTCTCGCCCTAGCCACGAAAACAAAAACTTTTACCCAGCCCTAGAAGAGTTTCAGTTGGTGTGAAGCTTGACACTCACTTTCTCGGGAGTTCCTAGCATTAGACATAAGCCAACCCCACGGATACTTTACCCTCAGTGAGCTTTATTCCCGACAGCCGGTCGGTACTTAATCCACCTTGTTTAATGACTGGCGCTGCTGCCACGTCTCGGTTAGCGGTGTAGCCACATTCAGGGCAACTGTGGGTTCTTTCACTCAGTAGCTTCTTACCTGTATGAGTTCTACAGTTTAGGCAAATTGGGCTAGTCCCGTTGGGGTCTACCTTGGCAAAATAGACCCCACGCTTCCAACTTACCCAGCTTTAAATCTCAACAAACTGACCAAAACTAGCATTTAAGGTGTGTTTGCAAAGCATCCCCCTCGACATTGCCTTGAAGTTTAAGTCTTCAACCAACACCGAGCCAGCAGCATTACATCAATGGTGAGCTAGCTTGAAATGCCAGTCTTTACGCTTGCTAGAGACATGAAAGTGCAGCCGCGCTATCTGTTGCTTGATCTGGTTCCCCCGCCTCGACCCCTTCCGTTTGTGTTTTAGTTTCCGTTGCAGCGATTTCAGCTTGCCTTCGGGGGACGGGCGATGAATTGGTTCTCAGAGGTAGCAATGAAGCTCTCTAGTCCTAAGTCTATGCCAATGGGGTAACCAGACAAGGGGATACTGGGAACCTCTACATCAGACTGTAGACTAAGGATGACAAAATAGCCCTCCGCTTTTCTGATTACCCTGGCTTGTTTAATCTTGAAGCCATCCGGGATTGAGCGCGATCGTCGCACCTTAACCTGTCCCATTTTGGGGAGTTTGATGCGATTTCCGACAATCACTTTTCGGTTTAACTGAGGGATGAGAAATGACCTCAGTTGAGCGACTTTCTTGAACCTGGGCAACCCAAATCCTTGC
>PXPT01000013.1:14130-18417 GCA_003021505.1 Cyanobacteria bacterium QS_4_48_99
AGCATGATTATAGACCTTGCGGCCAACTTCAAGCCCACCATCAATAGTGCTGGCTTGAGATTGGGTTGGCTCTAACTTGAACTCGTAGCTAAGGGTTAACACCTTGAAAAAATTATTTGTTGTTTCCTCAAGTAAAACCAAACTCGCCCTTCAAGGGCGAGGCTTGAATCCCAAAATTGAGGTCATAATCACGAGGTGGTGAAGGGGCAGAGGAGCAGGGGAGGCAGGGGAAGCAGAGGAAGAAACCTTTAACCTTTAACCTGAACTTCAAAGATTTTCCCAAATTTACGCAACGCTACAACTAGAACTTTTTCGGCAGTTCACGATCAACGTCGGGGAAATAGCGGCGAATAACTGAACAATCAAATTTTGACATAATGGAAGAGGCTGATTCGCGCTCGAGTAGAAATTCAAACGCTGCCTTGACAACATTTTTCGGCGGCAGTTGACCTTGTGACCACTTGTCATAGTCCGAGCGGCTCAGTGTTACGCTGTACTGGTGCTGAGAGCCGTTGTTGTCGAGGTTCACCTCGTAAGCCCAGCCGTTGTCCTGCTCAGTTTGGGATTGGATCTCGATGTTAGCCATGTCTGAGGGATTTGCTCATCGTTTGTCAGGATAACGCGATCGCCAAGAAAAAAAATAGAGTAATACCAGTTTTCGTACCTTAGCAAGGCGTATGCCTAAACCTCTGTTCTCCCGCCAAACTAGTGCCTTCCAGATCGCAGTCGCTTTGATCGGCGGGATGCTGATGGGGCTAACCCCAGCCCCCACAGAAGCATGGTTTTTAGGGTGGTTTGCCCTGGTTCCGCTTTGGGTATTAGTTAGACAAAAAGAGGCTGGGGCTAGGTTGCTTATTCCCATCGCCCTAGCTTGGGGATTGGGCTATTATGGCTTAACGTTGTTTTGGATCACCGGGGTTCATCCCATGACTTGGATGGGTGTCCCTTGGTTAGCGAGTATAGCGATCGCGCTTTTCTGCTGGATTTTTATTACCCTGTGGGGAACCGCCTTAGCCGTGGTTTGGTCACTCGCGATCGCATTTCTTAGCCGGAGGGCGCGAAGTTTTTCACCGCTACTGTTTGTTCTGATAGGAGTTGCTCTCTGGTGTGGCTTAGAAGCACTCTGGAGTGCGGGACCCCTATGGTGGAGTTCTCTTGCCTATACCCAGAGCCCTCACAACCTGGCAATTTTGCAACTCTCGCAGCTATCTGGTCCCTCCACTGTGACAGCGACAATTGTTGCTGTGAATGGATTCATTGCCGAGGCTTGGCTCTCTTATTCGAAGCAGGGGAGCAGAGGAGCAGGGGAGACGCGAAGACAATTCAGAATTCAGAATTCAGAATTCAGAATTCGGAATCACTCCTCACTCATTACTCCTAGCTCAAATTACCTGAAACCTGCAACCTTGATCAGCATCGCTTTGGGATTGCTAGTCAGTTTGCACCTCATTGGGTTGGGAATGTATAGCCGCCCCGTCTCTCAGTCCGAAGATCAGGCAATAAAAATCGGTATCATTCAGGGGAATATTCCCAATAAAATTAAGCTTTATCCCGAAGGCAAGCGTAGGGCAATTGAAGGTTACACCAACGGCTACAAAACTTTAGCAGATCAAGGTTTGGATGCAGTTTTAACCCCCGAGGGAGCTTTGCCGTTTTACCAGAGTAAGTTAATGCGTAGCTCCTTTGTTTCCGCAGTGGAAGAAAAAGGTGTTATTGCTTGGGTGGGAGCGTTTGGAGATCGGGAAACAGGTTATAGTAATAGCCTGTTTACCATCACAAGCACGGGTGAACAAAGAAGGCAGAGGGCAGAGGGCAGAGGACAGAGGAATTCTCTTTCTGCCGAAAGCACTAGTCGTAGGCGCGCCGATAGGGAGCAAGCGTCTGGGTTCCTCACTGAACTTTGTTTAGTGGCTCCGAGTCAGGAGGAATCGGGGTCCCCTTCTGAGTTGTTACTTCTGCCTCCTGCCTCCTGCTTCCTGCCTTCCGAGCGAAGCGAGGTTGAGATTTTCAGTCGCTACGACAAGGTGAAGCTAGTGCCTCTGGGTGAATACATTCCCTTTGAGCAATACCTGGGTGGCATCGTGGGGCGGCTGTCACCTTTGGAGGCACGTCTGCGTGCTGGTAACCCCACTCAAACTTTTGAAACCCCCTTTGGTAAGGCGATTGTAGGCATCTGCTACGAGACTGCCTTCGCAAAGCATTTCCAGCGACAGGCGGCACGAGGCGGAGAGTTTATCCTCGGTCCCTCTAACGATGCTCACTACAGCGAAACCATGCCTGCCCAGCACCATGCCCTGGATGTGATGCACGCAATTGAAAATGACAGGTGGACAGCACGGGCAACAAATACGGGCTATTCGGCAATTGTTAATCCCCGTGGCAGAACCCTCTGGATCTCTAGCATGAATACTTACGAGTTACACGCCGACACCATCTATCGGCGGCAGACGCAGACTTTATATGTGCGTTGGGGAGATTGGCTGACGCTTGTGCTGCTGGGATTGGGAGCGATAGGTTGGTTTGTGGGTACCCCTAGGTGAGCGAAGGAGAACGATGGAACCCAGCCCCGCTTACCTACTAATTTCCTAACACCTAAAAATACAACTCAATGTAGCGCTTTGCCTGGAGTTCGAGAGGATATTCTTCTAGCGCGATCGCGGGGCAGTTCTCACCCATTTGCTCTCTTAATCGCTTGTCTTCTAGCAACTGCACAATTCCCTGACAGAAATCCTGGGCATCTTCGGGGGGCAGCCAAGTAGCCAGTGATGCCTGGACGCACTAAATCGGGGATACCTCCAATTTGGAACGACACCATGGGCGTGCCACAAGCCATGCTCTCTTCTAGTACCAGGGGAAGATTATCGGCACGAGTGGGGAAGAGGAATAAGTCGGCGGCAGAGTAGGCAAGGGACTTGAGGCGATCTCTAGCAACATAGTCTAGGTTGAGAGTGGGAATGCCCACGGTTTCGGCAATGGCTTCACCACCACTGCCAATCGTTAGTAGCACGGTTTCGGTTTTCAGGGAGTTGGGGAGGTTAGAGAGGGCATCGAGGAGCAAATCCCCACCTTTACGAGGATCTTGGAGACTTGCTGCACCAAACATGAGGACATTTTTTCCTAGAGGGATACCGAGGAGGGAGCGACAATCTTGGCAGTCGAGGGGTTGATAGGCTTCCGTGTCGATGCCATGGGGAATGTGATGAATAGGGAAGCGGTTGAGCAGGCTTTGTTGTGCCTGTTTAGCAAGCCAGCGGCTAGGAGTAACAATCGTGAGGTTAGAGCGCGCTTAATCGCTGGGTAGGTATGGGGATAAGGACATTTGCCACAACCAGTTTTCCAGCGGGTACAGTCATAGCTGTAGGGACAGTGTCCAGTGAACTCCACATATCGGGAAGCCTCCAAACCGCAGTTTTAGTGTTTGTGAGAGTGGAATGGCGAGGTAGTTGAAGTAGCCATTATGAAGGTTATGGAAGTTGAGCAGATCTGCTTCTTGGTACAAGTGGTGCTGGGGAATGTCGAAGCTGCTGAGGTGGTTGAGATAGTTTAAGCCCAGTTGCCTGGTGATGCGAGAGAGTTGGTTTTCGAGGCGAAGTTTCGAGGAACAGCAGCCACGCGATCGCTACTGGTTTTCACCTTTCCCACTAACAAGTGAGAGTCAACGCCTTGGGAGAGTAAGCCTTGATGGAGTCGATAACCCGCGATCGCAGCTCCTCCAGCAAGGTCAGCTTGATTGAGATGCAGGATGTTCATAACTGCTGGGGCTACAGAATTGCTGGTCAAATTTAGCTGATACTGGAAGTAGAGGCAACTCTTGTCGCGATTGCGGCTCTATTGCACAGCGCTGTTGCGATCAATGCCTTCAGGCAAGAAAATCCCTTCTTTCTCCAAAATTGGGATAAAAGGGTCTCCTGCTGCCCGTCGCTGCTGATATTCTCGTTCTAGCCAGCCAATCGGTTCAATTTCGGGCGTTTGGTCTCGCAACTCGAACAGAAGGTTGATTCTTGCTTTCACTGTCTCTGGTAACTCATCACTAACTACCAGCAAGTCTGTATCGCTCTCTCGGATGAAGTCCCCACGAGCAACAGAACCAAAAACAATCGCTCGATATGGAGATATGGGAAGACTAGACAGGTAAGACTGAACTCGTTGCAAGCGCCAATGCCTTTGTTGCTCCTTACCGTTCATCTTTCGCCAGCCCCCTTGTAAACGCGAAGATATCTTCCACACAGCTCAAGCTTTGCTGTGCATCTTCTAAATCGTAAAAGTCCATTGGCGCTCCTGCGTTAT
>PXPT01000014.1 GCA_003021505.1 Cyanobacteria bacterium QS_4_48_99
GTCATGGCGTCCGCGGTCCTCAACCCGTCCCATCTATCCTAGTGCGCTGCTTGCGAAACATGGGATTACTGGCAACATTCTGCACTGTTTAAAGCACGATTGCCAACTGGGATGGTTAGTTGATCCAGATGATCGCTCTATTCTTGTGTTTCTGCCAGAACAACAACCGGAATTATGTTATGGGAGTGATCCTTTGGCTGTGTGGGATGGAATCGAGCTAAAGTTAACAGTAAATCAGGTGTTTGACTGGCTAAAGATAGGGTAATAGTAAAGTGAAAGGCACTGTAGCATTCGACATGATCGGCACCTGCTTCAGTTTAGAAAAGCCGCGTAACAGACTAGTAGAGTTAGGTGCTCCTGCTTATACTCTCGAACTTTGGTTCGCCCAAACACTACGCGACGCTTTTGCCCTCTCTCACGCAGGTGGCTATCGAGCGCTTAAGGAAGTACTAGAGGCGGAACTGACTTCCACCCTGAATATGGTAGGCATAGAGGCAACTGCCGTGGAGGTGTCGCGCGTGGTATCCTCATTCGCCGAGTTGGAACCGCAGCCGAGTGCGCTGGAGTCTTTCCGTCTTCTAGCTGAGGCAGGCTGGAGAATAGTTGCTCTCACTAACGGAAGCGAAGACTCTACTCGCCAGTTGCTAGAACGTGCTAATGCCCAAGATTACTTTAGCGAAATCCTTTCTTGTGATGCAGTAAGGAAAACCAAACCGCACCCTAAAGTTTATGCCCTTCCTAAGCGCAATGCCGAGAGCGATGTCTGGATGGTTGCTATCCATGCTTGGGACATTGCGGGCGCAGCTCAGGCTGGCTTAAAGACTGCCTTTGTCAGCCAACAAGAGAAGGACTATCTTTCTATCTATCCGCAACCAGAGATTATCACCAGCAACTTGGTTGAAGCTGCGAGCCAGATTGTAGAGGTTTCCCAGTAGATAAGGAGAGAATACAACCACAGAGGACTATACTTTGCTATCGTTAAATTTAACTCCGATTGGAACCAAGGATGCAACCACTACGCGGCGGTAGCTTGAGGCTTAGATAGTTAGAAGCGCCCTCGCTATGCCGCCCTATTTCAGCACTGCCATACAATATTTGGCTGGGTTGAGATTGCAAATTCGCTGAATCAACATTCACAGAAGCGGATGCCGTGCCTGCGTTGATGGCAACAATCAGTTCTGAGCTTCCCAAAGTTCGCGCAAAGACATAGGTTTGTCCTTGGGCAAACACAATTTTGTAATGCCCTATGCGTAGGGCAGGGTAGGAGTGGCGTAGGGCGATTAACTGCTTGTGACAGTGCAAAAATTCTAGATCCCAGTTTTTTTCGAGAGGAAAGCTGCGCCGGGAATGGGGATCGAGCCCTCCTCCTATACCCACCTCATCGCCATAGTAGATACTGGGTGCGCCCGGAAAAGTCAACAGCAGCAGCGTTGCTAACTCCACACTGGCGCGATCGCCTCCCGCAATAGCGATTAGTCTCGCTGTATCGTGACTATCTAGCAGATTGAGTTGCGTAAGCTGGATTTCCCAGGAATAGAGGTTGAGCAAATGCTCCATCTCAGCAGCATATCCAGGCGCATCCAGGGGAGGATAAGGCTCATAGGAAAGCTCGCTTACGTATTCCATTTGTACGCGATCGCCTGCGGTAAACGCAATTGTGGGGGCACAGAATAGGTAATTCATCACGCCATCAAATTGAGTGCCATCCAACCACTGGCGCGAGTCGCCCCAAACTTCTCCTACGATGTAGGCATTCGGGTTGATGCCCTTGATGCGATCGCGAAATTCCTGCCAAAAACCAGGCGTTTCGATTTCATCGGCCACATCTAAGCGCCACCCATCGATACCAACTTCAATCCAGTGCTCGCCTACCTCCATGAGGTATTCCCGAACATCGGGATTATCATGGTTAAATTCGGGCAAGGCGCGATTCCCAGTCCACCCCACATAATTGGCGGGTTTGTTGCCATCATATGCTGATAGAGGCCAATCTTTAACTTTAAACCAATCCACCCAGGGGGAATAGGGACCATTCTCTAAAATGTCATTAAAGAAGTAGAAGCCGCGACTCGCGTGGTTAAACACGCCATCGAGCACTACTTTCATATTGCGGCGGTGAGCTGCTTCTAGCAGCGCCATCAACGCCTCATTTCCCCCTAGCAAGGGATCGACTCGGTAGTAATCATGGGTGTGATAGCGGTGGTTACTAGCAGATTGAAAAATGGGAGTAAAGTAAATGGCATTAATGCCAAGATCCTGCAAGTAGTCTAGCTGCTCGATTACGCCCCATAGATCGCCACCTTTGTAACCTTGCAGTGTGGGAGGAGCCTCCCAAGGTTCGAAGGAAACGTTGTAGGAAACACGCGATTTTTTGTCGGATAGCTTCCCTTGATGCGGTTGCTTGCTCTTGGCAAATCGATCTGGAAAAATCTGGTAGAAAACCGCATTTTTCACCCAGTCTGGGGTTTGAATTGGCATGGCTCCATCCTCTACCGCGCTTAGTTTGATACTTTAACAAGAGGATAGAACAGTTAGCTCCACCTGCGATCACCCTAAACACTATTATGCACTAGGCAAAGGACTCCACACAGAGGTGCAGAGGGGAACAGTTTTTGGTTAGAAGTATTAGTTAACTGATCGAGGCTAACCAGTTAATTTTTCTCCCCTGTTCTTGTGATCCTCTTGCTCCCCCTGCTCTCCTACGGGGGAAGCTTTTTCGCTTTCCTGTGTTTCTTCTGGAGGCTGGGTTCGCTTTGAAAATCCCCAAGCAAACACCAAGGCGATCGCCACGAGCATCAGCCATTCTGGTGGAACCAATTCGGGGTTAATTACCCTTAATAGCAGTCGCACGCCTACCAATCCCACGGTAATGTAACCTGCATCCTCGAGATGAACGAATTCCTTCAGCCAGCGGATAAACAACCCCGCCAGGAATCGCAAGGCGATGACACCAATTGTACCGCCAGTTATAATCAACCAGGTTTGCTCAGAAATCGCGATCGCAGTGGTGACGCTATCTAGGGAAAACGCCAAATCGGTGAGTGCAATTACCGGGATCGCCTGCCAAAAAGAAGTGAAGCGAGTACCCTGATGTTTGTTTTCCTCATCTTGTTCGGAGCTAAAGTATTTAAAGACGAGCCAAAGCAAGTACGCTGCCCCCAATACCTGAAACTGCCAAAACTGAACCACCCAACTAGCGGTGAAAATTAGCGCGATTCGCAAGACATAGGCAGCGACTAATCCAAAATTGAGAGCGCGACGCTGGAGTTGAGTCCCTTCTAAACCTTGGGCGATCGCTGCTAGGGCGATCGCATTGTCGGCTGATAACACGGCTTCTAAAATAACAATAACTAGCAGAAGCAAAGGGGCTTCCATGCCAATCTCTAGGGAGGAGTCGAGAACTTGGTCTAACATTTACGACCTTGAAAAGGGAAAACCGCTAATATGAGTGATATCTTTAACTAGCTTAACGTCTAGCGGCTAAATCCTGGGTGAGATCTCCCGTTCGTGGCTCTTCCTCAATCTCTATGCCATTAGGGAGATTTTGATACCAATTCTGGATAATAATGCACACTTATTTTACCTCTGTAGCCGCGCCGCCCACTTACTGAAATTACTGGTTTAGGGGTTCTGCACGAGGAATTGGTATGAATATGGTTCTCAAAACATGCCCATCGGATTCGCTACTATCAAGCAGTTATGTGGAATTTTGTAACAATAGATTTCGCTAACAGGCAAAAATAGCGCAAATTGGTGAGTGAATCTTTTTATTATTCAGGAGTTTTTCACCCATGAATCTATCAATTGTTCAAATCCTTGTTGCTTTAGCCGTTGCCTTGATTCCTGGCATTCTCGCCTTTCGGCTGGCAACGGAACTTTATAAGTAGATTCCTAGCTCTAAGCAAAAGACAGTCCTTCCCTAACTAGCGGGATAACTGTCTTGTCGTCAACAAGAGAGGCGCACCCAAGTGCGTCTCTGCATATGGATGTTGCACAGTTGCGGATTATTCCCCTGGAGTTCCTAAAGCCCCTCTGCCACCTTCGTACCCCATCAATATGCAACGCCTAAATCAGGAAATAAGGAGAATTGCTAAGTTTTTCTGTGTAACGCCCGCAAATTTGGGGGCAATCATTTCACGATTGTGCGCTGCAATGTCCAAAATTCCGTGAATTTACCGTAGCCGAGCTACAAGGGTTGAGATTAACTTTTAAGCGTCGTGCTACGCCTTGGGCAGAGTTGGTGAGTGCATGGCAAACGAATCAGGCGGCATTATCGCCCCAGCTTATTACTCATAGGGAACTTCATGAACGCACCTCAACCCATAGAACCAGTAAAAACTCGTCGTCGCGTCCCTTCTAAGCGTTATCAACGATCTCAGCCGCGTTCTTACAAAGCAGTGAGGGCAGAGGCTGCGACTAAATTAGTGGTCAATGGCGTATTATTGACTGCTGCGATCGCTGCATTGACCAAACTCCTCCCCTACTATTTTAATCAACAGGCTAAGCTGCAAGAAATCCGAACCGAAGTGGGGCAAACTGAGGAAAAAGTCAATCACCTCAGTAGCGACTTTCACCGCAATTTCGCTCCGCAGCAAGCAGAAAGAGTTATGCAAGAGCAAACTACCCGAGTTGAACCCAATGAGCGTCCCATTGTTTGGTTGGATCAAGACGCTACTGGTGGTGAATGGGAGGCAGAGGAGCAGAGGAGCAGAGGAGCAGAGGAGAGTGCTTCCATCATTTCGTATTAAATAGCTACAGCTTCTTAAGGTGCTTTTCTTGTCCTATCAGGCAGTCGTCAATCATGGGTATAATAAACTAGATAGTTCTAAATCGTCGTTGATTGCTCAAGTTCAAACCGTCTTATGACGACTGCAACTTTATTTCCCAACGCACCGGATGTCTCAGCGCAGGACTACTGCGTGTTTGGTTTAGCAACCTGCTTCGTTAAGGAAGATAACGAGTATCATCAAACAGAAGTGATTGAACCTATCCCCTCTGCTGCCCTCGAAGCCATTCTCAAGGGGATTCCTACCTCCTATCATCTCGTCTGTGCCAAATCTTTGGGCGAAATCTTCGGGGGCGAATTGATCGAAAAGCCAGCCGAATTCCCCGAAGATGCTAAGTTTTGAGACGATTTTGCCGTACGCGCTGTTGCTGTCTCCCGAACCTACAAAAATCATGTAGACGCTACGGCTCACATTCCCTTGGGGACAGTGCGCGAGGATTTAAATTCTTCTCTAGAGAAAAAGCGGGTTCTGAATGGACTCGCGTAGTCAGCAGGGAAGATAATGTGAAACAGCACTCTCACACTCATCAAGTTCTCTAGCATAATGTTAAAGCTCTACGGCGGTACCCGCTCTCGCGCTTCCATCGTCCAGTGGTATCTTGAAGAACGCGAGATTCCCTACGAATTTGTTCAGCTCAATCTGGAGGCGGGCGAACACCAGCAGCCTGAGTATCTGGCAATTAATCCCTTCGGTAAAGTTCCGGCAATCGTCGATGGCGACTTTCAGCTTTGGGAGTCGGGGGCAATTTTGCTTTACCTAGCAGAGAAATCGGGTGAGCTACCTGAATCTATAGAAGCGCGGATGACAGCGACTCAATGGGTACTATTTGCCAATGCCACCCTAGGAGTAGGACTATTTGTCGAAGCCAGTCGAGAACGGGAAACGCCTCGGTTGCTCTCCCCGCTAAATCAAATTCTAGAGCGCCAAGCCTTTCTTCTAGGAGATAAGCTTACCGTAGCAGATGTGGCGGTAGGTTCATATCTGGCTTATGCCTCCATGATGCTGGGGTTGCCGTTCAGCGACTATCCAGTGGTGGATGACTATGTTAAGCGCCTCTCCAGCAGAGAAGCGTTCACCAAAACAATTGGTAAACGCCCTAGCTAGTTAGCTGAGGCACGAGTAAGTAACTAAAAATAAACAGGGCACTCGGATAAGTGCCCTGAATTTTTATGTTTGAGGATTTATTTAAAACCCACTGCTGCCTGCCAAACGAAGGCAAGCAATAGAAAAAAGATGGGGATGACGGGGAGAACGTCTACTAACGGGTCAAATATGGAGTAAGCTTCTGGCAGTTTTGCGAATAGGAGTCCTGCTTCCATGTCTCTTTTTACCTGATCGAAACGGTTTCTTAGAAATTTTTTAATATCTTAACATGAGACAGACATTGAAACTGATGGGATTCAGACTTAATTTAACTTCTTGATTAACTCCTCGGCTAAGTTGGCAAAAGCCCGCGCTCCTGGTGCATTGGGATTAGCGATCGCCACTGGTGTAAATGTGTCAACCGCTTTAGCAACGTTAACATCCATCGGGATGCGATTTTGGAAGATCTGGTTGGGGTCGAAGTCCCCCTCAATCCGCTGTAGCACTTGCTTATAATATCTTCCGAAAACACTTCCACTCGAGAGAATAAACACAATTCCTAGTAAGTTGAGATTGAGCAAATCATTTGGCTCAGAGCTATGATTTTGTTTGAGCTTTGCAATGCGCTTTTCGAGTAGCTGAATTCCCACAAGAGATAAAGGTTCGGGTCGAGCTGGGAGCAAGTACAAGTCGCTAGCAGCAAGACCACTACGAGTTAACAGATTATACCCAGGAGCGCAATCCATAATGATAAAATCATAGTCGTTTTTCACTGGTTGTATGATTTTTTTAACCAAAATATTCTCAAAATTATTCCAAACTTTTTGAAAATCGTCGTTCCCTTCATAAACTGCTTTTTTGTGCAGCATGTTAGAAACTAAATATTCATCATAAAGCTCAATATCTCCTGGTAACAATTCCATCCCGCTAATTTCGCAAATCTGAGAACAAACTAGATCGGGCGTAAAATACTTTCTCTGAATGTGAGGTCTAACAAGTTGGTCGATGAGATAACTTAGGGTGCGCCTCGCCTTTCTGAGCTTGGCAAACTCTTGGGGCGGCATTAAGCTAAGAGTCGCACTGATTTGCGAGTCTAAGTCAACCACAAGCACTCGTTTCCCGTGATTTTTTGCCAAACAAGTCGCCAGGTTGACGGTGAGAGTTGTTTTCCCAACGCCCCCTTTCATATTGACAGTGCTAATTACTAATCCCATCAATCACCATTCCTTGGAAAACCTTCAAGTATAGTCGCAGCCTTTTGATTGAATCTAGATTATCATTAGCTTGCTCCTCCAGAAGGTGTGACCAAGAAGACGCGGATAGTGGAAAGTGACGGGTAGGGGCGATCCGGCGGCTCTCGCTCGCCCGTAAAGGAGTAAAACAGGTGAGAGAGTGAGGTGCCCAGGTGCGGAGAGTCCCTTTCTCGCTCGCAACGCTTCCGCTGCGACTGCGACGCTTTCGGGACTGACGCGGAGAGGGGATGACGCGGAGACGCGGAGGTGTTCTGTGCAGAGGTACCCAGGTGCCCAGGAGAGGGATTGATCTGCTTGTTTTCCCTCTGCCCCTCTGCCCCTCTGCTCCCCTTCCGTGTCCCCTGCTTCCCCTGCCTCCCCTGCTCCCCGAGAGCTCCTCTGCTCTTTGTGTCCTCGCGTCCTTTTTTGTCACGCTCTCACGCTCTCACGCGCTCACGCCTCACTTTCCCCAATTCCACCGATTTAACAACAACGATCATGGAGGTCTTTTTTCAGAGCGCACAGATCGGCTGGCTAAGATGGAGATAGTGTTAACCCCTTCAAATTAAACGGATGAGTGCAACGCAGCTCAAAGCTCCCCAGCATAATGCCCCAAAGATTTGCCAATTGCCCGATGGTCTTACGATTGTGGCAGAGCAAATGCCTGTCGAGGCGGTAAACTTGAATGTTTGGCTGAATGTCGGTTCGGTGGTGGAACCCGATGCGATTAACGGAATGGCTCACTTCCTAGAGCATATGGTTTTCAAGGGAACGCCTAACTTGCAAGCAGGGGAATTTGATCGCGTAATTGAAGAACGCGGTGCGATGATGAACGCGGCAACTAGCCAGGACTACACGCACTATTTCATCACTACTGCCCCAAAAGATTTTGCCGAGCTTGCACCCTTGCAATTGGATGTGGCGTGCCATCCCAGTATTCCCGATGAGGAGTTCGAGCGAGAGCGCTTGGTGGTTCTAGAAGAGATTTGCCGCGCAGAAGATAATCCCAAACGTCGCACTTTCCGTCGCGCGATGGAGACCTGTTTTGAACGCTTGCCCTATCGCCGCCAGGTACTAGGTTCTGCCTCTGCGGTCTCTGAGCTTACACCAGGGCAGATGCGCGATTTCCACGCCCATTGGTATCAACCTGAAGCAATGACAGTGGCAGCGGTAGGAAATTTGCCTGTCGAGGAGTTGATTGCGACTGTGGCAGACAGTTGGGATGAGAAAAGCCAAACATCAAGAGTTGCAAGTGAACCTGCCTACCTGCAACCCGAATCTCCTTTTACAGAAATTGTCCGCCAAGAGTATGTGGATGAGAGTTTGCAGCAAGCGCGACTAGTGATGGTTTGGCGAGTACCAGGAATGACGGAGTTGCCAGAGACTTATGCTCTCGATGTGCTGTCGGCAATATTGGGGCAGGGCAAAATGTCGCGGCTTCTGCGGGATTTACGTGAAAAACGGCAACTGGTGTCTTCGATTGGGGCTGGTAACATGACGCAGCAACTTCAGGGCTGCTTTTACATTTCGGCACAGTTGCCAGCGGAAAATCTCGCCGAGGTGGAAGCAGCGATCACTCAACACCTCCGCAGGCTGCAAGCCGAGCCTGTCGCGGAATCAGATCTTGCCCGCATTTGCACTCAAGTGGCTAATCGCTACATTTTTGGGAGTGAGAAGCCCAGCAATCGCGCTTATCTCTATGGCTATTTCCAGTCTCAACTGGGAGACTTAGCCCCCGCACTGCATTATCCCCAATCAATTCAAGCGATTGAAGCAGCAGATGTGCAAGCGGCTGCCCAGCGCTATTTGTCTCCAGATGCCTATGGTGTGGTGGTGATGCGCCCTGCATGAAAGGGAGATGGGGAAGCTGGGGAAGAAAGAGACAAGACGTGGCATGCGTCGCACCAAAGGTGCGCCAAAGGCGCAACGTCTGTACCTGTGCGAGTGCAATTGGGTGTAATTTTTTTTACCTTCATTCATCCTTTTGCCTTTTGCCTTTCGCCTTTTGCCTTCTTCTGACCAAATTTGAGCAAAAGTGTTGCAGTTTGTAAAATTTAAGTAGGTATGAGCGATCGCCTGTTTGCGGGTTTAACCTGCAAGAATCGTCGAGCAATAAAAAGAGGAGAATACCGTGGAGACACAGATTAACTGCGCTGAAGCTTGCGTTAACGGCTGCGTGTTGGGCAACCAATGCCCTCATCGGGAATACGCAGCAGAGGCATCCAAGTTTGTCGAAGAAACTTCCCTCGATAGCATGCTGGAGATAGCAGAAGAAGCTGTGAGAAAGAAACGCGAGCAGCCCACAGAAACAGAATGGGTTTTTCCCGAAGAGATCTAGATGGGATGGGTAACAATTAAAAGCGATTGCGCAGCTTTGAGGCGATTAACGTTTACCCATTTTCAGCCATACAAAGAATTGTGCTGCTGTCACCTCCAGATTAACTCCTTCTAATACTGGCAGTTGGCGATCGCCTCTACAGATATCAGGTTCGTACTGTGGAGTAAAGGTTAAAACCGAATAATCATCGGGATCGATTAACCATCCCAACTTACAGCCATGCCGTAGACAGTGCAGAAGATTATCAATCACACGAGTAGCCTTTTGCTCTAGTGAAAGAATTGCGATAGACCAGTCAGGAGCTTCAATAAAGTTATCCTCTGGCTCTCCTGCCTCATTAATCCCAATCCGACTCCATGTAATAACTGCAACGTCAGGTACAACCGAACGCCCAGCAAATGTACATCGCAGTTCGGGTAGCGCCGTGTAGTCGCTGCTATTGCCATCAATCTCACTCAGCAATCGCTTTTGCAGAATAGAGTGTCGAGTTTTAGGCATCGGCTTCTGGAGGGCAACCCATCGACATACTCCCATGCGGGAGATTCCTCCAGATACGGTAGCTTGAGAAATTCTTCAAGAGTAAGAGTTTGACTCAGTGAAGCACTCATTGTCTAGGAAAGGGAGCTTGAGCAATAGATTTAAGTATAGCGGCAAGTAGGTGATGTATAGAGAATTTCAGCTCTTCTGGTACAGGCAATTGAAATGGTGATCAGGCAATTTGAAGCGTGTTGGGTTTGGGGATGGGTTCGCCTTCTGTTTGCCAAGCTTCTAAATACATTTCAATCACTTCTTCGCCACTACTAATCTTCGCCACTACTAATTGCTTCCTCACGAGTTTTGCCATGAGTACAAGGCATGACAACGCGATCGCCAAACTCCGGGATCGTGACTAGGAAAAGTTGATCTTGATCAGACCATGGAACAATCATGCTGTATCGGCTCATGAATCCTCTTTTCCTGGGCATGGATTTTGTCTACTTCTCTACCCTATTTTTTCACTTCCTCATCTTCTCAAACTACTGTTGTGCCAATTCATGCAATTGCTCATTAGGAGGGTTTTCGAGTAGTATAACAATAACCATTACGCCATGCCGCTCCCTTTGAAGTTACACCATCGGCTTTGGGTTCCTCAACGCCAAGAAGGTTTTATATTTCACTGCTTGCAAGGCTTTTGGCATCGTTTTTTTCGGGAGCATTTTATTAGTAGTAAAAACTCATTTTGCGGAGAAGTTGTTATTCAAATAACTCCATAATAAGAAGTTGTAAAAAACTGAGAAATTGGAGTGATTATAATAGGGATTACTTCAAGTAAACTCCCAGAATATAGAAATGTTCGAAAACGCGCCAAAAAAGACCGCTGTCCCAGTTGTGAGTCAACTCACCTTCTTAAAAATGGAAGTACACATCATAAAAAGCCTAAATTTTTATGTAAAACCTGCGGTCGCCAGTTTATCGAAACTCCTCCAAAGAGGTCGATCTCTTCTGGGCTTAAAGAAATTATCAAAAAAGTTTTGTTAGAAAGAAGTTATTTAATCGGTATCGCCCGTTCTTTGGGTGTATCAATAAGTTACAAAATTTTGTCAATAGTTTTTATCGCTCTATCCCTTGTTAGATGCAAATTTTACCAGAAACACCTACCGATATAGAATGGGAATGTGACGAAATTTGGTCATTTATTAACTCCCAAGAAAACCCAGTTTATTTATGGCTAGCTATCGAGAGAAAAACTCGACGCCTCGTCGGACTTTATTTCGGAGATAGGAGTCGAGAAAGTGCTGAAAAATTTTGGCGCTCGCTACCTCTAGTGTATCGGAATAATGCTCAAGTGTATACTGAATCTATGGGAATCGTATCAACAAGTTATTCCGTCAAATAGGCATCATCCCACCCTTAAAAAAGTGGTCAAACAACTCGAAAAAAAATAATAATCTTAGACAAAGATGCTCTCGTTTGGTGAGAAAAGGTCTTTCTTTTTCTAAAAGTTTTTCAATAAGGAGCTATACTTTATTTTATCCATCATTATAATCGAGAATTACTGTTGAACTAACTTAACATTCACTACATAAATAATACCACCGTTTTTTCATCAATGCCAAAATCTATTAAGTAGGGAAAAACAACACATTGGTCGATGAGCAATAACCTACTTGCCTGGAACACGCTGAGCTACATCTGGTCACATCCAAATTGCAAACGTCAAAGAATTCCATCTATTTCGAGATTTAGAGGGTGTTTGAAAAGTAGAAAAGCTTTCATGGCTAATCTGTCAGTACGAAGAAATAACGACAGAACTTTTGATTGCCGCGTACAAATCCTATCCAAG
>PXPT01000015.1 GCA_003021505.1 Cyanobacteria bacterium QS_4_48_99
TGCAGCAGCTGCCGTGGGAGGTAGTCTGGAATCAGTGGCCTGGTCTGGGCAGCTGGCCCGTTCCCAGTGGGGATGAGGCGGTCGTACCTGCTTGCGGGGGGCTAGGGCTGCTTTCCCACGGGCGCGTTCCCCCTGCACCCAGCGCTTGACGGTGGCACGGGCCACGCCCCACTCCCGAGCGAGTTGCTGCTGAGTTCGGCCCTGCTTGACCAGGGCGGCGACGGCCCCTGGCAGCTGGGTCCCCGACGATAGGGTTGGGGGGTCTGCAAACTCCATACTCCCTCGCTGCCAGATTTTCCTTCTATTGTGATCTATCTTGCTTTAAAAGTAATAGTTCCTCAGCTCTGGAAGGGTGCATGTGTAGTTATGGACAATGCTAAGTTTCACCAAGGAGAAATGGTGAGAAAATCTCTCGAACAAGCCGGGGCAAGATTAATCTATTTACCTTCCTATTCTCCTGAGTTTTCCCCGAGGGAAAATTTTTGGTCGATACTCAAAGCAATCTTCAAAAAGGTCAAAGCCAGAACTTATAAAAATTTAGTCGATGGGATTAAAGAGGCAAGGTCAAAGGTAACTAACTCCGATGTTCGTCATTGGTTTACTCACTGCTGCTACTGCACCCCGTAATTCTGAGAATTGCTATAGCAGTCCTAGATGAGATGTGAAACTGCCTCCGCGCATGCAAGGGGTTTCAGCGCCTTGGCGTTTACAAATCAAATCGGATTGCTATAAATATTTGGGGAGAATTCCAGAATTCATAATTCAGAAGGGAAAATAAAGTTGTGAGCGTTAGCCTCCTTGAAATTGCTCCTGTTTTTGCACCTAAAGAGAATTATGGTGGGTTAAAATAAAGCTCATAATGATGCCCGGATTACCCCCGCACGGCAACTCTTTTTTAGACTTATGTAAGGTAGAAATCACTGCCAGGAAAACGTTATTTAACTATAAAGGAAATGATTTAGCTCGCTTGCTAGCCATTCTTCAAACATGTTATTAATAATATCTTTATATGTTTCCTGCGTTAACTCAGCCGGAATGAATTTTTCTACCATAAATAGTTGGTATTCTTGCTCACTTTTTAGAGGACCAATCACCTCTGCTGGGTTAGCACTAAAGATAGCAGCGGCAATATCGGGCTTTAAACTCCAGCGATAGAGTTTGCCTTCGTAACCACACTGATGCCGACGCTCTTCATCAGTATCATAAAAGTGAGCTGCTTCATAAAAACTAATTTCCTGTTCTTCAATTTGATAAAAAAGTTCTTGAGCAAATTGTTCGGAAGGCGTACTAATTCGATAAAGCAAGATTTGCTCGAAGTTTAGCCTATTTTTAGCAAAAAACTTTTCGACTTCTTGAGCGAATAAATGCTCAGATAGTTTCTGTTTAAGGAGATGATCGTAGATCCCTGCCTCCCAATCCTCTGAGGTAATGATTTGATCTTCAAGCCAAGCAAGTGTGTCTGATGCTTTCTCTAAACGCTTTTCACGACGCTGCTTATCTGCCTCAGCTTGAATTTCTTCTGGTGTGACAGTTAAACCTCTTTCTTGAGCAGCTTGATTAATAATTTTTTGATGTACAATTTCTCGATATACTTCCTTGAGACGTATGTTTTTTTTCAAAAAGCTAACAATCTCTTCTGGCTCGATAGATGCTTTCCCAAGAGAAACCATAAAAAGTGAGTTCTGCGAAAATGCGCTGATAAAGCCTGTACTGAAAAAAAACGAGTTTTCATAAAGAAAACTGTCAACAGCTCTTTGATAAACTAATCTTGAGCTGCCAACAGTTCAATTATGCCTTACTAGTATTCTTATTGCACTAGATTGCACTAGCCATCGGTTGGGCTAAGCCGATAGCTCGTTAAGTTAACTAGAGTAGGCTAATGCCGAAGCAGAGCCACCTTTTGAACTTGAAGAAGTATAAGTAGCATTTCCCTTACCTTTGCTGCTAGCAGTGATCACCGTTGTTTTATCGGTGGATTTTTTAGTTACATTCCCAATTTCCTTAAAAAGCTTTTCGAGATTCATGTCATTTATGTGAATTGATAATTTCATCTCGCCGCCTTCAATTTCTCTTTCTTCGGGAAGGGCTGTTTCCAAAAAATCAAGATCAGTTATTTTCAAGTTACTCATGGGATTCCTCCTTTGTCGCAATTCCTTTTTGAATGGACTTCCTAGTTCTAAGAAAACGATTTTCGCTCTCAGAATCTTTAGTTAAGGGCTAAGATCTACTTTTGCATAAGAGTTAGAACTAGCAATAGAAAAAACGTCGTCTACAACAGCAGTTGCCTCAGTCTTTGTTACTGTCTTCGTGTTACGACCGATCACATCGGCATTAGAGTCTGCAAAAGCAGTTGCCTCAGACTGATATTGCCATGTTCCCTGTTTATTCTCCTTCTTCCCCTTACCACCACCAATAATGTCAGTTCCTTCTGGAACGGTTTCTAGATAGTTAAAGTCAAAAATAATCATGGCTGTTCTTGCTTCAAAAAAAACTGAGGTCGTTGCAAATGTTTATCTGTATTTCAATATTAACTCGTCAAGGTGAGATTTATGTTGCCATTTTGGCAGTTTTTTGAGTGCTTAGTGAGAGTCATGTTGCCTATTTGGCATATTTTTTGAGTGCTTTTATTGAATAACATGCTTGCTATACGAAAAAGGCTATGGGTTACTAACTTAGCTTCAACTCATAGCCTAAATTTTAATCTGTCTGCAGTAAAAAAGTTAATTGCTTCCCGAGGACTGAGTAGTAGAAGTAGAGCTAGAGCTACTACAAAAGCTAGAGCTGCTACTCCCACCCTCACTAGAGTCAATGCTGACTGTGACAGATTGATTCGTAGCGCTCTCACTATTGCTCGACACACTCACCACGCTTTTAGCTTCTGCCGTCACCTTGCCATCTCGCGAAATCAGCCGCTTACTCACTACTTTAGATTTTTTCATGACTATTACTCTCCTTTACTCTCCTTTACCCTTCTAAGCGCGATCGCCTGAAACCCCTCAGAGCCATAAGCACATAGCATTATAGGTAAACTCAATCATTCAGTCAACCTCTAAAAAGCATTGAACATGCTGAATTTTAACCTATTTAGCTAGAAATGCCGTAAAAAAAGAAAACCGCTGATAGCGTTTGAATCGACTGGGATTTAGCTACCAGCGGTTTCAACTAAGCCTTGCTAAGATAGCGAGACTTACTCTTTGACGGCTTTGTTGATTGCCTTGGAAACGGCTATTGCATCACCCTCCTTGGAAAAGGCTTTCGCCTTGGACTTAGCGATTTGCTTGACAACGACACTGGTCTCGCTGCCGCCGTTGCCGCCGTTGTCGCCGTTGTCGCCGTTGCCGCCGTCATCGTCGCCCATCATTTCCTTCATCTTCTTTTTATAATACTTGTGGTCGCTGTGGCCACCGACAACATCGGAGGCTTCTGAAACGGTGGACAAGTGGTTTAGGTCAGAAATCAACATTGCTTTTTCTCCTTACCGAGAAATGACTACATTTATATAGTAGTAATCTTTTTCAAGATTGTGTTGCCATTTTGGCAGGATTTTGTAACCTTAACAGAGCCTTACTTTTGTAGTGTCACCTCTCATTTACCTCTCATACCAATAACTTAAAATCTGTGGGAATTTGTGCCGAGATTTTAAGTTGTAAATTAAATATGAACTGCCATCATATTTTTATCCCCTCTTGAATTAGACCTTACAAGAGGGGATTATCGCCCAGATTGCTAAATTGAAGAGTTCTGCCTCAAGCCTTAGCGTCGGCAGACGCATCAGCGCTACCACTGACAGAAGCAGCAGAAGCGGCAGTACCAGCAGCGCTACCGATAAGCTTGAATCCGCTTTGAAGGTTCCCTTCTATCTCAAGTTTGGTATCAAGGTCAGTAGCTGCATCGGTTGAAATGTCAGGAGTAATGTTACCACCACCTTCAATACCTCTTTGGTTAGGAAAAGCTGTATCCAAGAAGTTGAGATTGGTGATTTTTAGTTGACTCATGGTTTCTCTCCTTTTTTTGGCTTGCATTCGGTTCTTTGAACTCCCACAATCCACAGTGTGGAATTCTTTTTAAGCTAACCAACTTGATTGATGGTGTTTCTACTTTTGTTGGCGTTATCACCACGGAAACACTTACAGCGGACGAGGAATAGAGATGCCTATTTGTCGATTCTGCAAATACTTATGCGGTTACATCAAATGCTTCCCCAAATCTTGAAATTAAATTGTCCCAATGCGAAACAAACAACGTGGTAGTCAGACAAAAATCATCCACTAGAATTATTCATTTGCAATCACCACTTCCCCTCCCTGACCGGGAGAGGAAACAAGCGTGGATGATATTATAGTCTAGAACTAGAAATTAAGATTAAGTTTTATCTTAACCTCCAGCTTGTGCCACAGAAAGGGATTCGGAGCTAGAGAATAAGCCTTCAACAGCTTGTGCTTTAGTCTGTGTTAAACTCTCACTACGCTCACCGATCGCATCAGCTTTAGCCTCTGCCAAAGCTTCATTAGTGAACCCACCGACAACATTTTGTTCTTCGGTGGCGAATTCTAGATAGTTTAGATCGGAAATTTTCATGGTTACTCCTTTATTCCAAATTAACTTCAGGTTTTGCAAGCTTTGAGCTTACTGAGTAATAATATAGTTGATTATGAAAAGATTGTGTTGCCATTTTGGCAGACTATTTTAATTTCAGCGAAAAAAAATGTAAGTTGGTTTGATAAAAAACTTACATTTCCATCAGCTTTAAAAGTGGGGACACTACCTATTTTTTAGTGTTCATTGTCTCACCTAAGTAACTATACTCTGATTTGGGTTGGGGTGTTATCTAGATATTATTAGGCTGGGTTTAAGAGGGTTTTTGATTTTAAACGCTATTTTGGGGGTTATCATCTTCGTTTTCTTTAAGCTGGCGATTGTACGTGCGATACGGTACATAGTCGAGAGGATTGTATCCGGCAGAACGGAGAGTTAAAATACAAGCCCAGGAATATTTTCCATCGGCAATTGCTTTGATAATTTCATCGAACTGTTCAACTTCTATAGTGCGATCAAGTTTCGTCCGAGAAGGGAAAGTCTGGTAATTCATCTTCGTTATCCTCTTGTCAAGGGAAATTTATAAGTTGAGTCCGCCTGCTTGCAGCTTCTTGATAGGCTCAAGTATGACATCGGCTATTCGGCGACGACGAATGACGATATCGGCGTTGGCGGTCTGACCAGCCTTAAATGAGATTGCTTCCTGCTTGTTGGAGAATTCGTCGCGATCCAGAGCCACTTTCACCCGGTAGACTTCACCCAGACGCTTATGGGATTCGGTATCGGGAGAAATAGAAGTGACTGTGCCGGGAACGACCCCATAGTCTTGGTAGGGATAAGCATCGAATTTGATCTTCACTGGCATTCCCTTTTCAATGGAGCCTGCCTCTCTGGTGGGTAGATAGGCTGAGAGAACCATTGGTGCGCTCTTCGGGGCAATTTCAGCAATGGTTTGTCCTGGCTTAACAACTTTGCCTGTATTTTGGAGATTAAGAGATAAAACGGTGCCAGCAACAGGAGCACGGAGAAACTTCTGTTGGAGCTTTTCTTGGGCACTAGCGAGCAGATTCTTAGTTTCTGCGATTTGGGAGTTGAGCTGAGCAATTTCAATTTCTAGTTGCTGAATTTGCTGCTGCGCTTCTGAGCGAATATTGCGTTTCTGCGCCTGCTTTTGGGCGAGTTGTGCTTGCAGTTGTTTGGCTTTTTTGGTGGCGGCAGAGAGTTCCCCTTGCTTTTGAGTTACAGCCGAGAGGCGATCGCGCAGTGCCTGTTCTGCCTTAAAAACGTATTCTTGGGAGATTGCGCCCTCCTGCACTAACGGTTTCATTTTTTCGAGCCGTTCCCGGTGATCCGTTACCTCTGATTGCAGTTGCGCTAGCACCTGGCGAGTGGTTTCAGCTTGCTCCTTTGCCTGAGCGATCGCTGCTCGTTGAGCTTGAATTTCTGTTGTGGCGATTTCGGTGCGGCTTTGCGCTTGTGAACGTACTTTTTGCAGTGTTGCTTGCTTCTTTTCTAATTCCCCTTTATAGGAATTGAGGCTTTGCTGGAGTCGCTCCACCTTTTGCTTTGCTAGCTTGGTATTTAATTTCGCCAGTGCTTCCCCTTTTTTGACCACCTCACCTTCTTCTACGGAAATGTTAGCTACCTTGCCTGCAGCAGTTGGGTCAACTTTGTAAGTTCTTCCCTTAGGCACTAACTGCCCTTGAGCTGTACCGACTTCTTCAATGTGCCCAAACCAAGCCCAAGCCGCAAAGGCAAGGCTGAAAACAATTCCACCAGCGAGTACGCGATAGGGAAGTGCTGCTGGTGGCTGGTCTAACAGCGTCTGTACTGGTTCAGACCAACTGCTTTGATTTTGTGACCTGGAAGAGTTAGAGCTTTGTGAGGTTGATTTCGCCTCTGTACTAGATACATCACCTCCCTTAATCGAAGTGGTTTCTTGGTCAGTGGCGGAAGAGTCGGTGCTAGGAGCTTCGGCACTGTCGGGGTTGCCGTTTGCTTCCTCGCTTGAGTTGCCTGATTTAGAAATGAATCGGAATACGTTTTGCATGGTAGTAACCCAGAACTAGAAACTTCACTGCTGGTTATTTCAGAGCTTGGCAGTGGTATTTAGGCTTGGAACTCCCATTTTCCCAAATGGTGATATATTTTTTAACTCAGTGAATATACGGAACAACCTTTGCGACAATTTACCGAAAATTTCTGTCAAGCTTGATACTTTTGAGCTAACTTTTATAAACATTGCCGACAAAGATGAGGTTTACTAAAGATCGAGCTGCTGCTGGGCAATTTGGTAATAGAGTCCTTCTTCTCCTTTTGCCATCAGTTCCTCGTGAGTACCCTTCTCCGCGAGAACGCCTTGATCTAGCACCAGAATGCAATCAGCGTTGCGTACCGTTGAGAGTCGGTGGGCAATGATGAAGGTAGTGCGATCGCGCGAAAGGCGAGCCAGATTCCGCTGAAATCGCCGTTCTGATTCGGTATCGAGAGAACTGGTTGCCTCATCCAAAATCAGAATTTGCGGCGCTCCCAAGAGGGCGCGAGCGATCGCAATCCGTTGCCGTTGCCCTCCCGAAAGTGTCGAGCCTCGCTCCCCAACTTTGGTGTTGTATCCCAGAGGCATGGATTGAATAAAAGGATGTGCCTCTGCTAGTTTGGCGACCTCGACCACTTGTTCCTGGGTATAATCAAAGCGGCGAAGGGTAATATTTTCTGAAATTGTTCCCGAGAACAAGAAACACTCTTGGGGCACAACCCCGAGTTGTGATCGCAAAGACTGGGGAGAAACATGGTTAATGTCGTGCCCATCAATCCAGATGCTGCCATTAGTGGGCTGATATAGACCCTGAAGCAGCTTCACTAAAGTACTCTTACCCGAACCACTGCGACCGACAATGGCGATCGTTTGTCCAGCTTCGACTTCAAATGAAATATTTTGAAGCGTATTGTGTTCTTCTTCGGTGTCGTAGCGGAACGTCACATTCTCTAGGCGGACATCACCTCGCAGGGGTGGCAAAGCCTGCATGGGGTTTTGGGGACTTTCTTCCGGCTTCGTTGAAAAGACATCGTTGAGTCGTTCTACCGAAATCAGCACTTCTTGCAACTCATCCCAAATGTTCACCAGTTGCATAATTGGGCTAATTACGTAGCCGATGAGCATGTTAAACGCCACAAACTGACCAATTGTTAGCTCACCCTGAATCACCAAAATTGCCCCATACCAAAGTAAAGCTGTGTTGCCGAGGGTGTTGATCAAGCCCCCGCTTGCTTCTAAAGTGATACCGAGCTTCTGCCCCCGAAAACGGGAATTCAGCATACCGGTCAAATTATTTTCCCAAAACCAGCGTGACTCGCGCTCCACAGCCGCCCCTTTCACTGTATCTACCCCTGTAATCATTTCAATTAAAGAGGAGTTTTCTTTGGCATCTTCGTGGAAAATTTCCCGTGAAACTTTGCGCAAGAAAGGAGTCGCGCCTAGGGTCAAGATTACCAGGGGGGGAATGATTCCCAGCACCAGAAGGGTGAGCTTCCAGTTGTAATAGAACATCAATCCCAAATAAACTATCCCCATGAGGGCATCTAACCAAGCTGTGATCGCTTTTTGAGTGAGAAACTGCTGGATCGTTTCGTTTTCCTGCACTCGCGTGGTGATATCTCCCACATGGCGAGATTCAAAAAACCTCAAGGGCAACCGTAGGGTATGGTTGATAAAGCCACTGATGAGGGTGAGATTGACGCGGTTGGCGAAGTAAGCCAGTAGGTATTGGCGAACAGCGACCATGCCGACACGCCAGAGACCAAATATCAAAAGTCCCACTGCGAACACATGCAGCGTCGTGAAGCTTTTGTTAATCACCACCTGATCCAGAATGATCTGGGTAAACATGGGGGTAACCAGAGCAAAAATCTGAATCAACAGCGAGGCAATGATAATTTGGATAATCAGGGAGCGGTAAGGAATGAGCGCCCGGAAAAACGTGCCAAGAGAGCGCTTCTCGGATTCAATGGCTCGCAGGTTCTCTGTTGCTTCCAGCAGGAGGGCATATCCTGTCCAGCCAGTGAGAAAATCGGCGCGAGTCAGCCTTCGCTTCCCCTGGGCTGGATCGGCAATGAGAACTTGATCGCCTTTGATTCGGTAAACCACCACATAGTGATCACCTTGCCAGTGAGCAATCCATGGCTTCCCCTGAACATTCTCGATCAGGCTGCTCAGACTTGCCCGCACGGGTTTAGCTCGATATCCTAAGCTTTCTCCTGCTTTGGCTAATCCGTTGAGGGATGCACCAGCACGCCCGATGCCCGCTAGATTGCGGATGGAATTGATGCTTAAGCGTTTGCCCCAGTACTGAGTAACCATTGCCAAGCAAGCAGCACCGCAGTCTGAGGCGCTGTGTTGCTTCACGAAGGGATAGCCTCTCCCAAGTCCTTGGCGACGCTTCAATGGTTTGGGAAATTCAATCGCGGGAGTGTCTGTTTGCGGTTGAATGGTGGGAGTTTCTGGTTGGGGAGCGCGATCTCTATTGCGAGGAGAGGGAGTGACTGGGGGTTGATTCGAGGGTGGAAAGGTAGCTGCTGCGCCTTTTTGGTGCCCATTGCTAGCGTTTTGCGCTTGAGTTTGGAGGTGTTGTCCGAAATTTGCAGCTTCCCAATTTTGCTTGGGGAGGTGATAAACCCATAAATCAGTTTGAGCAACCCAATCGGCTGGAATCTCCTCTGGGTATCCCCAATCACTTCCTACCTCTAGGGTTTGACTGTTAGTCTGAATTTCCCCACTGCGTAGCCAGAAGCGACCTGCCTCTGAGGGAGTTGCTTGAGCAAGGTACTCTCCTGCATCGATTCTTTGTTGTTGTAAGTAGAATGAGAGTTGTTGCAAACGGGAACTAGGAAGCGATCGCAGCGTGGTTGCACTTTTAATAAAAATCAAGCATTGCCGATGCTGAGCAGCCTCCACAAGCGAGTTCTCTTGCCACTCCAGTAGCTCTTCTAGTTTCTGCAACTGGTCTAGGGGAACTTGTGCCACTTGCAGTTGACTGGCTGCGATCGCCCGGTAAGGTAAAGGATCTTCGCAAAACAGAGAGTCACCGCCAAAGGTTTCTTCCTCTGTTAACAGCTGGGTGGACACTTCCCGCTGTCTCTCTGCGTCAAAGCTCAGTAACCGCACCCGTCCCTTGCAAACTATGTATAAATTCTTAACACTTTGTTCATCGCCATTTTGCTTGGAAGAGGCGGGTAAACTAACAATCGAGTCGCCTAACTGAAACTCAAAAATTTTATAGGTTTGGCTCAAACATTGAACTAGGTCTACTTTTTCCAGAGTAGAACCTAACTGCTTTGAAAACATGGGATATACTACTCCATATTTAAATCTGGAGGTTTGGGGGGGGGAAGGATTGACTCACGATTGGGGTTAAACTACTGTCTGATTTTCGATCGATTACTCACAAGAAGTTATTAAGCCATCGCCAGCACTAGCAGTTTAGTTCATATAGAGAACACTGGTAAAGCACTTACAAGTTACTTAAAAGTGATTAATTTAGGGGAAAAATATTTTCACAGTTTGCACGGTTTGATTGCAGCATAACTCCATTATCTGACTTTGCCTCCCCTTTCTCTCATCTTGGTAGCAGCAAAGTAGTTCAACTCCCAGATAGCTCTTAGATCTCACATTTGCCTAACGCTGGTCGTTAGCGAGAAATGCAATTCGCTAATAGAACAACTCCGCTCCATGCAGTTATTGGGCGATCTAAAAAATTTTTCCAACTTTGTCCTAGGTATTTGTCACCAATCTTGCCTACGGTAGTTTCTAAAGTTGATGTTTTGTGTTGTATTTCGCGTCGCAGTAAGCTAAGGTTGTTTTTTTTACATTGCGTTCCCTAAGTGAGTAGAAAAATCAAAAAAGCGATATCAGTAACATTAATAGTTTAGAGAAAACCGAACGTAGTTACAATGGAAAATATTTCCATAAAATTGGATATTTTTTTGGTTTTTCATTTAACAGACTTCCAAGCGGTTGAATTAGCTTATTTAACATTCGTTTTACTCAAAACCACTTCCACAGAACCTCCCCAATCAACCTGCAACTGTGACTGAGCACTGCCACAATTGACCGCAATTTCTACCCAACCGTGACTGCCAATTAAGGCAACCAACTCTCCCGTCTGAGTATCGCTGTAAGTTTGACCAACAGGAATCACCACATTTCCCACTGCCACTGACCAAGTTTTCCCAGCCACTGCCTCAGCGGGAATATTCGTGACGAGATTGCCAAAGTAGTCTATATACTGAATGTATCCAGCGATACCAACGTTGGTGGGATGAGATTCCGGGATGGGTAGTTTCACAAGACTTTCTACATCGATTCTTTCTCCCAATGCTTCCAAAGCGACACCCTTGGCAAGGTGTGCTGCAACTGGGGAAAAGATATCTCGACCATGAAAGGTGGCACTGGGGTGAGGCACTCTCCAATAAGCAGTATTAGTTAACTCCACGGCTGCCACCGCTGGGGACAGACTAAGGATGCCGCTGAACAACCCGTTATCAGGTCCCACCAGAAAACCGCCAGGAAATGCTACGGCAACGCAGCGCCGCTGACTTCCCACGCCGGGGTCAACCACCCCCACATGCACCGTTCCAGTCGGGAAGTAAGGGCAGGCATTGAGCAGACTAAATCGACCGGCAGCAAGGCTCTGAGGCGGAATCTGGTGGGTCAAATCTACCACTTGTAATTGCGGATTAATGGTGGCGATAACCCCCTTCATCACGCCGACATACACATCTTGCAAGCCAAAGTCACTCAGTAAGGTAACGATTCTGTTTTGCGACACTTTAGATCAAATCCGTGGAATTAGCTGTTTAGTGAACTACCAACACCATAATCTTTGATTATGGTGTTGGCTTCCAGCTTCAACAGCATTTGCCATCACAGAGGATTTGCGCCCCCTGG
>PXPT01000016.1 GCA_003021505.1 Cyanobacteria bacterium QS_4_48_99
TCGATCGAGATGCAGTATTTACCAAGATGGCTCAGGCACAGGGGAAATGTGGATTGGGCCTGGAGCAGGTTTGATCTCTTTTTAGAATGAAATAGCCCTGCCCCTCACTAACGGATAAATAAAGATAAGTTCCTTACTTGACTGAGGAATAAAGAAGGGAGTTTCCTTACTAAAAGGAACTATATTGGGTGAATTGATTTAGTGCATATACTTGTGACTTTTACGCCAGGAACCTGCTTTTCTTTTCCGTAAGCTAGCCTACGTTTTCTAGGTTCTGTGAGTCCGCCTTTTCAGACTCTCCATTTGCTTGATTATCCTGGGGTGACTTCTCTCCCGGTATTTGCTCATCTTGTGGCGTAACGCTAATGTCACCGCTACGCTCTAGACGGGCAAGCTTGATTTGGCTGGGTTGGCTCAGTTTTTCTTGGAGGCGTAAAGCCAATTCGATGTCGTTTTTGGAGAGGCTAGTTTTTTGCATCGTTTCCTCTTGCAATTGACCATCCTTAATCAGTAATTGGGGCGAACCTTTAACCAAATTCTCAAAGCGCTCAAAACGGAAAGCGAGAGCAGAAAATAGCCGATGCATTCCTACAATCACTAAAGCCACTCCTAGTAAGGAAAGAAAGGGTTCGGAGCCACCGAGCGAACGACCAATGGTAGCCGCGAAAATAAAGCCTATAATCACATCAAAAGCTGCATATTTACCCATAAAGCGTTGCTGGTTTCCTAGCCGTATCGCCGCCAGCGCTACTATATAACCCACAACTGCCCGCAACGCCATTTGCCAGAAGCTGATCTTCTGGGCTTCGAGTCCCAGTGCCCAGTCCAGAGCATTCCAAATTGACTGCCCAAGTGACTCAATCATAAAAATCTCTTCTTACTCTACAAACTGAAAACATTGTCTATGGATGCGACTGCTATTGCCATCTACCATAAGACTCACTTTGCCTTACTCCCATTCGCTGAGAAGCGATACTTGAGTGACTTCACAACTAGTCTCAAAAAAGACATCAACTTAAACATCAGTTGAGATGCAACAATGCGCATGAGTTGAGGCTCGCCTGGAGGTATAACAGAATGGGATATCATACTGTACGAACCACTTTGACTCTGCCTATGGAGCTATTAGAAGCAGCAGACAAAGCGGTGCAGTTAGGAAAAGTCAAAAGTCGCAATGAGTTTGTAGCGCAGGCGCTGCGACGAGAAATTGCAGCTCAAAAGCGGCAACAGATTGATGCAGCTTTAGCAAAAATGGCTAATGATCCCGACTACCAGGCAGAAGCTCAACAAATTGAGGCGGAGTTTGCCGAAACTCAGTGGGAGGCGTGGCGATATGCTGATTCAGGAGAATGAGACGAGCGGAAGTGTACGAAGCTCGTCTAGAGCCGACTGAGGGATCGGAGCAAGGAGGAACTCTTCCGGTAATCCTAGTTAGCCGTGATGTCATTAATGCCGCCTCTCCAGTGGTTTTAGCAATTCCCTTTACAACCTCTCGCCGTAACAGGCGCATATATCCGACTCAAGTATTGGTTAAAGCTCCCGATGGAGGACTCGAACAGGATTCGGTAGCGCTAGGAGAGCAGGTACGGGTATTAGCAAAGACTCGTCTGTTGGGTTTGCGAGGTTCGCTTTCAGATACAGCCCTGAGAAAACTGGAGCAAGCTCTAGTAATCGCATTGGATTTGCCAGGACAAAATCAGACTTAAAGCTAACACACCCTACTTTGATAACCCTTAGACTACAGGTTGAGCTTAATTCCCCGAATGGAGTAATCAAACAATTCCATCGGATGCATTAGGGGCATTTCTTTCTCCTTCAAGCCCAAGTGCTTTTTAATTTGCAAAGAGCAACCGGGGTTAGAAGAAGCAATTAACGTTGCCCCTGTGTTAAGCAGATTATCCACTTTTTGATCGCCCAACTCATCGGCAATGCCTGGTTGCAACATGTTATAAACGCCTGCACTACCACAGCAGACAGCCGCATCGACAGATTCGCGCAGCTTCAAGTCCGGAATTTGCTGCAATAGCTGGCGTGGTTGCAAACTAATTTGTTGCCCATGCAAGAGGTGACAGGCATCTTGATAGACGACGGGTAGTTCGCCATCCGTCAGGGGAGAGAGTTCTGCTGTTAATCCCACCTCGGCGAGAAATTCTTGCACATCTTTGACTTTCGCGGTAAATTTTTGCGCTTTTTCGCTATATTCGGGGTCATCTTGGAGGATATGAGCGTACTCTTTTAAAGTATGACCGCAACCAGCAGCGTTGATGATTACCGTATCAACATCTGTCGCTTCAAAGCTGTCAATCATCTGTCGTGCCAGTGCTTGTGCCTGTTGTTGTTGTCCTTGGTGGGCAGGCAGGGCAGCACAACAGCCTTGCGTTTTGGGAATGACTACTTCACAGCCGTTGGCAGTTAAAACGCGCGCGGTGGCTTCATTCACAGGAGAGAAGAACAAGCGTTGCACGCAACCTAAAATCATGCCCACGCGGTAGCGTTTCTTTCCTTGGGCGGAAATGACATCAGGCAGATTATCCCGGAAGGAATCGGCAGTGATTTGGGGCAGAATCGACTCCATCGCCCCTAGGCGAGGAAACACTTTTTTGAGTAAGCCTGTACTGCGGACGAGTTTCTGGAATCCGGTAGTTTGGTAAAGCCAAAGCGGTGCAAGGAGGGGACGCAGGCGTTGCGGATAGGGGAAAAGTTGAAAAATTAGTTGCCGGACAAATTTATCGAGGAGGCTGCGGGGATAGTTGCGCTCAATTTGGGGGCGAGTAGCGGCAATGAGTTTGTCATACTGAACATCCGAGGGGCAGGTGGTAACGCAGGCAAGGCATCCCAGACAAGTATCGAAGTGTTGCACAGTGGCATTATCGAGGGAAGCCCTATCTTCGTTAATGGCATCCATCAAATCAATGCGCCCTCTGGGAGAGTCCATTTCTTTGCCAATAACTCGATAACTCGGACAACTCGAGAGGCAAAATCCACAGTGAACGCAATCGTCAATTAGTTCGGGATCAGGCGGATTTTTAGGGTCAAAGCCGTTTAAATTGGTAAATGAGCCTTCGGTAGGAGTTTCTGAGGAGTTTTCGGTGGTGCTACCGGGGTTTTCCGCTGAGTTTTCTTCAGTTTGCATAACTTGATGAAGCTAATTAATATCTTTTCTAATTGAGTGTTCTAGTTAGAAAGCTCTTTTTTTTGATCCTAACTAATTATCAAAAAATTAATGGAAACTCCCTAAATCCCACCAACGAAACTACCAGGGCTGAGGAGATTTTCGGAGTCAAATTGTTGTTTGAGTCTACGCATAAGATCTAGGGCATTGCCTGTGTAACCCCAAGGATCGAGTTGTTGCTTGAGCGTAGTAGGTGCTTCTAAGACGGTTAGGAATCCACTATTTTCTTGGCAGCGCGATCGCAACTTAGAAACGCGATTAAGCGAGTCTTCCCCGTCGAGGTGCAATTGCCCTAACCCACTTCTGGCATGAACGATGCCCCATCCATCTTGAGAGGTAATCTCACCTAAGTGAACGAGGAAATTAACAGCGGCGTTGGGTTTTAATCCCATTTTGCAAGTAATTGCTGAAGCTGAGGTAGGTTCGCGCACTAGTTTTCGCAAGTTTTGCCATAAATTTTGCTCTTCTGTATCGTGATAGAAACTTGCCTGTAAACCCAGCTTTTGCGCGATCGCTTCTAGGTGTGCCGATTGTTGTTCTACGCTGGCTGCAATACTTTGGAAGCGCACCATTAATCCCATTCCCTGCCCGATTCCCTGGTTAATTACCACCGATGCCGAGAGTAAATCAGCCGCAGTTGGGGTTAAGGTAGAGGCAAGTAAAGTTTGAGAGGCTTGAGCGATCACCTCATTGTCTCCCGTCAATACGAAAGTTCCCGCTGCTTCCCCCAAGGGATAAACCCGCATGGTCAACTGAGAAATAATCCCCAGAGTGCCATACGATCCCGTAAATAGCTTCATCAAGTCGTATCCGGCAACATTTTTCACTACCCGCCCCCCAGCTTCAGCAATTTGCCCATCGGCACGGATAAAGGAAATCCCGATTATGACATCGCGCACGCCGCCGTAGCGTTGCCGCCAGCTTCCCGAATCGGTAGTGGCAACTATGCCGCCTAGGGTAGCTGACTCTGGATAGGCGGGATCGAGGGGGAGAAATTGACCAGCCTGATTGAGTGTGTGCTGGAGATCGGCTAATTTAACTCCAGCTTCTAGTGTCACTGTCAAATCGCCAACGGCATGATCAATGATGCGGTTGAGGTATTGCGTGCTGATGATGAGATCGATGTCGCTTGGCAATCCTCCCCAAGTAAGTTTACTGCCGCTGCCGCAGGGCATAACCCTCCAGCGATGGGAATGAGCGATCGCCATGACTTGGGAAAGCGCTTCTGGCGTATAGGGAGAGACTAGACAACTGGGATGACTGTTGGTAGTAATCCCTTCTTGCCAGTTGGGGGCGAGATTTTCCTCACTCACAATCTCGGCGTTAGACACCGTGCTTTCTAGCTCAGAGGCAATTGTTTTCGTCATATCAGCGTTGCAGGTTACAGGTTACAGGTTGCAGATTTATTCTCCTCTGCCCCTCCTCCCCTCTGCCTTCTTTTGTAGGCTACCATTTTTCTGTTGGATGATCTTTGCCATGGAACTGGAAGTTCTACTCAGACGCGATCGCACCATTCGTGTCATGGGCTTTGATGATGCCCCTTTCGTGCGTCAATCGAGCGATCCCGTGGCAGTAGCGGGAGTGGTTTGCGCTGGGACTCGTTTTGAGGGGATGGTTTGGGGACAAGTGCAGCCGGATGGTTGGGATGCCACAGATACCCTCACTCAGCTTCTCAGCAGCAGCAAATTCTTACCCCAATTGCACGTTGTCCTCCTGGATGGCATTTCCGTAGGCGGCTTCAATGTTATTGATCTCCCCTTACTTGCCCAAAGGCTAGAGCGTCCCTGCATTGCTGTGATGCGACGCTTGCCCGACTTGGCAGCAATGGAGCAGGCAATCCATAATCTTCCTCAGCCAGAGAAGCGCATGGAGATTTTACGCCGTGCGGGGGCAATTTATGAATACCCACCCTTTTGCTTTCAGGTATGCGGTGCTACGCCAGAGGTGACAGCGCAAGTGTTGGCACGCCTGACTGATTGTGGGTATGTACCGGAGGCACTGCGATTGGCACACCTGATTGGCGCGGCACTGGTTACGGGGGAGAGTGGCAGACAAGCGTAATCTGCTACAAGGCTTAATTTACCCTCTTCAAGCGCGTTAATTACACTTTTTTTTGCCAAACTGATGTCTGGGTAAACCAAGGTAAGCAGAGTGTTGGTTCCTCATATATTACTCTTTTCCACCCTAGAAGAAGCTCTCGAATTGCCAACTGATAACGGTCTCGATCTGAGTTGTCAAGCAAAATGTATTTGCCTGGTTTTACCTTTGAACAAGCCTGTTTAATGCAAGGAGGTCTTGCTCTGCCATCTACTAAAACTAAATCGAAATAATTGTCAGGATAATCATTGATGGAATGGACGTATTTTGAGAAAGTCAATCCCTGCTCAGAGTAACATGAATTATAACTAGTCGGTTCCATTAATGAATCCGAAGTTAGATTCTCACCTTGAATGCAGTTGATTACTACATTCACCTTGATAATTCTTGGTTGCTACCTGGTCACTACGGCTTGATCAAATGTTCCTGAGAAGCACGATATTTAGCAATCAAGCGGTTTCGTTTTAAAGGTGGATAAACAGTCATTGCGGCTAAGGGTAAACCTGTTCCCGCCAGTGCCGATATCGCATAGGGATTTAGTAATCCTACTACCAAGCTAATTCCTAAACTAATCCCAAACCCTGCTGTCAGTAGCGAGAACCAAACAGCAAAAACTTCGCTAAATCCTCGGTTGGTTAAGTTCTCAACTAAATTACTCTCTTCGCCTCTATCATCCCTAAACACAGCCAAAGCCCAACCACAGCCAAAGCCCAACCACAGCCAAAGCCCAATCGCAGCTAAAGCTCCTGCTCCTACCCAACCTCCTACTCCAATCACAGCTACAGTCAAAGCGGCAACTACGGCACCAATTCCTACCACAGTACCAATTACGACGCCAAGCGTAGCAAAAAGCACAGCAAAAAGCCCAGTTCCCACTGCAACCCCAATCAAAGTCGCAGCCGCCGCCCCAGCGATGCTAGCAGCCGTCGCTCCGATCGCTGCTCCAGCTAAAGAAGTGAAAAGCAACAGAATTAGAGAAACATAAGGCAGTTTTATGATTTCAATCGGCAGGGAAGCTGTTTTTACTTCAATTGTTATAGGATGCTTTTCTAATGAGGAATTCGCATGTAAAATTACTTGGCGCTTATAAAATTGATTGGCTATCAGCTTACTAGTGTCTACCCAGATTTGACACTGGATAGAATTATTACTAAAATCGCGTGGGTCAAAAGAAATCCAAGCATGATTATCTGGGGTGTGTGGTGGGTCATTCTGATGCGGTGCTACTTCCCAACTTCCCTCTAAAACTGTTTCAGGAATGGAATTATCAACTGTGATAGTTTTGCTCAGTTTTTCGCCTAGTTGAGATGCCTCAAACTCCAGGCTAGACTGACTTAATTCCACTTCTGGGACGCGAGTTACATAGAGTGGTTTTAGAGCTTCTAACGTCGCTTTGGCATTATCAAAACGGTGGTCGAGATTGGGGTCCACCATCTTCTCTAGCCACTCAATCATGCGAAAGTTAAGTTTAGGAACAAGCGGTTTAAAATTGATATGAAAGCTGTTATTTACTAAACTGCCTAAATTGTTTGATTTAGTTCCAGTTAGTAAGCAAATTAATGTTGCTCCTAAACTATACAAATCTGAGGCTTCAGTGAGAGGACGGTCCAACAATTGCTCTGGTGGCATAAATCCTACTGTCCCTGCCACCATGCTACTCATGGCAAGGTCATTTCCCCCCACTCTTGCTAAACCAAAGTCAACTAGATAAACATGGAGTTGCTCATCGACTAGAATATTTTCCGGTTTAATATCTCGGTGAATCACTGGTGGTATGCGTTCTTGCAGATACACCAAAATTTCTAAAATCGAGATAGCAATGCTCTTAATTTCGTCTCGATCAAAACTGCGGGGGATGGATAGAGATTGAGCATCTTTGTACTCCTGTACTAAGCAAACGCCATCCCCAGAATTAAAAGAATCAAGATAGCGAGGGATGCCGGGGTGATTGAGACTCCGCAGCACGCCAATCTCGCGCTCAATTGCTTTGTAGCTAGACCAGTCACTGCCATCAGTGACAAACCGAAACTGTTTAATGACGACAGGCTGCTGAGTGCTAAGGTTGGTTGCTTTATAAGTGAATCTTCCACCTTGGTGGTTGTAGCCCAGTTGTTGGTTAACTTGATAGCCGTGGAGGGAAAAGTCTGGGTAGTTGCTCATCAGGGTAGATTACTGCAACAGTTGAGTTTTATTTTACATCAAATCAAAGTTGCGATCGCGCCTTTATTCCCTTAACCATTGCAGAATACTCTCGGACAACTGTGTCCGTCTGCGACTATTAGGATTAATACAAACGTGCCGCGTCGTTGCCTTTGCCAGTTGCTTTTCTGGTGAGGAAGCATCAACAAGCGAGTAAGTAATCCCAAACTCCGTTTCACTCACCTGCTGTGGGGTTAAATGAATCAACAACTTATCTCCACAAAACATGGGGTGAAAAAAGTCCACATCGGCATGAACAATCGGAATCGCACTAGAGGTGTTGCTGAGAAATGCGCCGAGATTAATGCCAGCTTCGGCTAGCGATTCTTCATAGGCTTGGTGGCACATAGTCAAAACATTGGCAAAATAGACAACACCAGCAGCATCGGTGTCCGATAAGCGAACCATGCGCGAATAAGTCAACGACATCACAAACAATTCAAAATGCAAAACTAATTTTTAATTTTTAACTTTTAACCGACGCGCAGAAATTTGCGACGCGCGAGCATGGTTTAATTGGGCTGGGACATTGCTAATTCTGCCCGAACAAAATCAATAAACTGCCGCGCACTGCGTCCAGAACGTCCATTTTGACGAGTTGCCCACTGTTTGGCGCGAAACTCTAACTCCTCCTGCTTAAGAGAAATTTGGGTTTCTGCTGCCAGATGGCGCACGATTTGGAGATAAGTGTCTTGGTTAGCAGGTTCAAAGGTCAGGGTTAAGCCAAAGCGATCGCTAAACGACAACTTCTCCTGCATGGTATCTTGAGAGTGGACTTCATCTTTGTCCCTAGGGCGTGGGCGATCGTCAAAAAACTCTCGCACCAAATGCCGCCGATTGGAGGTCGCATACACCACAACGTTCTCTGCCCTGGCGGTGAGGCTCCCTTCTAGCACAGCTTTCAAAGCCTTGAAGGCTTCGTCGTCTTCCTCAAAAGAAAGGTCATCCACAAAGACAATAAATTTCTGCGGCACGCTCCGCAACTGCTCGATAATAGCTGGGAGATATTTCAAGTTAGACTTGCCTACCTCAACGAGTCGCAGCCCTTGCTTGCCAAACTCGTGTAGCAATCCCTTCACTAAGGAAGACTTTCCCGAACCGCGACTGCCATATAGCAACACATTCTGGGCAGGATACCCAGCTAGTAGGAATTCTGTATTCTTTACTAAGGCTTCCCGCTGCCATTCATAACCCACAATCTCATTTAGTCTCACCTGATCAGGATGGGCAATTCCCACTAACTTCCCTTGCTGCCAGCCCAAGGCATGATATTGGGCAAATAATCCCGTGCCATGTTGGCGATAATAGGCAACTAACGCTTCCAAGGCATCTGCCCAGTTATTTTGCTGCTGCAGAAAGGTTGCTTGCGAATTTTCCACATTCCAAGCGACAGGTGTAGTGGGACTCTGGGATGCCTGTTGCACCCACTGACTGAGGTGCTGGCTGCTGCATTGGTAGAGTTGCTGCAATGCCTGTAAATCCTGCTGGGCTGCCGCAATTACGGCTGGGGGCAAATCCTGTATAGGAAGGCGCTGTGCCTGCTGAGAAAAGGGATTATCGTCTTGCAGGATGCGAGTAACGAGGTATTCTTGCCAGCTTTGGTTTCTTGCGGCTAAGGCTTTAAACCAATCTCCGTAGGCTTGCAGGCAAGCGAGTTGATCCCGATTGTCACTGAGGGTTTGCAGTAAGTTGATATAGGCTTGCCCCACTTCGTCGCTGAGAACAGATTGATAAAGCAGTAGGGAGGCTGCTTGGTGTTGCAGGAATTCACTGGCGGTAATGGCTGGGGTATGGGAAGTAAGCATAGGAAACCACAAAGACGAGGACACGGGTGCGAATTACTTCGCACCCTTGAGCTGTCCGTAGCAAAGAACAGAAAGAGAGAAAAAAGAGGGGATTTGTCAAACTAGATCTTAGGAAAGAAAACTTAACTTGGTGCCGAAAGAATGACTACAACCGCTGTTAATCCCTATCTGGAGGGCAACTTTGCTCCAGTACGTTCTGAAATCACTGCTGATGAACTGAAAGTGATTGGGGAACTTCCGCCTGATTTATCGGGGATGTTTGTCCGCAATGGTCCCAACCCTCAGTTTCCGCCTATGGGAAGATACCATTGGTTCGACGGGGATGGGATGTTGCATGGCGTGCGAATTCATCAGGGAAAAGCCTCGTACCGCAATCGTTATTTACGCACCCAGGGCTTTCAGCTTGAGCGGGAGGCTAGTGGTGCTATCTGGACGGGGCTATTAGAGCCTCCCCAGACGGATAATCCTCATGGTCCCATGAAGAATACCGCTAACACAGCTTTAGTCTGGCATGATAGTCGGTTGCTTGCGCTTTGGGAAGGGGGGGCGCCCCATGCCGTTCAGGTTCCTGAGTTAGAGACAAAGGGCAAATACACCTACAATGGCAAGCTCACCTCTGCTTTCACTGCCCATCCCAAGGTAGACCCCGTAACGGGCGAGATGATGTTCTATGGCTACTCCTTATTTGAGCCACCTTACCTCAAATATAGTCTCGTCTCCGCTTCGGGCGATTTGTTATGGACAGTGCCGATTGAGTTGCCTGTCGGGGTGATGATGCACGATTTCGCTGTCACCCAGAATTACACCATCTTTATGGACTTGCCCCTCACGTTTCGGAAGGAACGCGCAAAACGGGGCGAACCAGCTTTTATGTTTGAGAAAGACAAACCCTCTCGCTTCGGGATTTTGCCCCGTCATGGGAATAATAGCAGCATTCGCTGGTTTGAAACTCCGGCTTGCTTTGTCTTTCATACTCTCAATGCCTACGAGGAAGGGGATGAGGTAGTGCTGATTGCCTGCCGCATGAGTTCCACAGATGTTTTAGGAGGAGGTTATGCCCAAGATAACCCGGATGGGAATATCCCTCGCCTGCACCGCTGGCGATTTAATATTCGCACTGGCAAAGTTAAGGAAGAAAGGCTCGATGAGACGCCCTCGGAATTCCCCCGCGTGAATGAGGAGTGGCTGGGGCGAAAGACGCGATACGGCTACACGGCAAAGATGGCAGACAGCGAGGTTCCTCTATTTGAAGGGTTGATTAAGCATGACTTCCACAGTGGCACGTCTGCAACTCATGCCTTCGGTGCGGGGCGCTATGGAGGAGAGGCAGTCTTTGTTCCTCGCCCTGATGGAACAGCTGAGGATGATGGCTGGCTTCTGACCTTCGTTCGTGATGAAGGAGAGCAGATTTCTGAATTAGTAGTCGTCGATGCCCAACATTTGAGCGCTGAACCAGTAGCGCGGGTGCTCATGCCTCAGCGAGTACCTTACGGATTTCATGGCACTTGGGTTTCTGAGGCACAAATGGGCAGCTAGAAGGCAAAACGAAAACCACCCGTTACTTTGAGGAGGAGGTACTGCCAAAATGTCGGGAACTTCCACGCGGGTGGTAGCTAATCCCATAGCAACAGAAATGCAACCTGACAGTCGTATCCGATTGGGGCACTGTGCCAGAAATGGGCGGAAGGGTGTTAAGGGTAATAACTCTAGAAGATGGAGAAACTATTCACAACGCTTTTTTTGATTGCAACTTCTTGAAAAGACTACAAAGGGAAACTGAAAACACATGAAACTGCATTACTATTCAGAAACAGACACTCTTTCTATTGGGCTAAAAGAGGGTGCCAGCGTTAACACTGAAGAAATGGCACATGATGTGGTAGTGGAGTTCGATGCTGATGGGAACATCATTAGCATTGATATTGACCTCGCTTCTAAAAAAACTGGATCTAGACACTCTGGAAATAAAGAATTTCCCTGGAGATCTAATTAAAAACAGCGTGAGTTTTACAAGCGATCACTAATCGATAGAATGGCAAGGTTTCAAGTTTCTAAACTTTCCGAGTTTACTATTTCAAACTTCCCTTTGTTGTAAACATCAGCAAGAGCAATTTTAAATTGCA
>PXPT01000017.1 GCA_003021505.1 Cyanobacteria bacterium QS_4_48_99
GCGCGAGCGGTAGGGTTGTTCCCCACCAGTGATATAGCTTCCAGGAAGTCCTAACACCGGCTGAATTTCTCGGTGCTTCAGTCCCTGAAGCCGCATCTTAACTGCTCAAGCTCGTTTGAGTTTTCTGGGGTCGGGGTTGCTGGCGATTCATTTTTCGAGAGTCATGGTACTACTATAGAGACTGACCTCCTATGATCTCTAAAATCATATAGGATTGCTATTTTTGTTGCAATCTATTGGATTTTCATCAAAGTCTTTTTTTGTTTCCCATATAATTAATTTCATGTTAACCACTAAATCGGATATATTTCTTGTTAAAAAATCCGCAGCTTACGAAAGTGGTGGCAGAAAGATTTGCAGTGGTTAAGGCTAGTAGTTGCTTTTTCATTTGTAGTAATCTTTGGATGTGTTTACGGTGAAACTCTAACCCTGGTTAGGGAGTATAACGCCAAATTAGAGATTATGGCGTTGGGACGGGGCTTAGAAACGCCTGGGTTTTCCCAGGCGACAGCCCCTCATCTAAGGCGAGTGGCTAATCTTATTACCACGAATTTTGTGTCAGAATGTAGGTATGAGACAGGTTGCTAAAGTCAGTATTTACCCTAATAGTCATCAACAAACCAGCCTTCTAAAGCCTTTGGCTGTGTGAGATGGCTATGGAAGAATTCGCTTGCTGAGAACAATCGTGTCTATAAAGAAACGGGTTTTGGGCTATCTAGAACTGCTCTAAATTCAAGACTACCGGAACTAAAACAAGAGTATCCTTGGCTACCCGAAACATACAGCCAAGTCTATCAGGCTAGTATGTTGAACTTGTCTAGAGCTTTTATCAATTTCTTTGAGGGTCGCGCTAAGTTCCCAAAGTTTAAATCAAAGCACGGTAAACAGTCTCTTCAGTATCCCCAAAACGTTAAGCTAGGCGTTCACTCTCTTTACTTCCCTAAGATAGGTTGGTGGCTGCCAAAATACATAGGACGTTTGAAGGTAAATTAAAGACTGTAACTGTATCTAAAAACAAGCGAGGGCATTACTATGCTTCGTTGCTTTTTGATGATGGTACACCGGAACCTCAAGCTTCCACTCAAGGTAAGGCTGTAGGTGTCGATTTAGGAATAAAATAGTTTGCTATAATTTCTGATGGTTCCAAATTTCAAAATCCTAAACCTTTAAATAAACACGATGCAAATATGAAGCGAAAACATAACAACCTTTCTCGTAAAAAAAAAGCTTCTAAATCTCGAAACAAGGCAAGACGATTAGTAGCTAGAGCACACGAAAAAGTAAGTAACGCCCGCCAAGATTTTCACCATCAACTCTCACGCAAGCTGGTGAACTAAAAGCAACTCATCATTGCTATCATTGCTGAGAATCTAAACGTCAAAGGGATGCTCCGTAATCACAAATTGGCTAAGTCTATAGCTGATTGTGGCTGGGGCAATTTTCTAAACTTTGTCTGGGAAAAATTTTCTGGAGATAGATAGGTTCTTCCCATCTTCCAAAACCTGTAACTATTGTCTCAATCTTGTAGATAGTCTCCCTTTCGATGTTCGTAACTGGACTTGTAAAGGTTGCCAGGCACAACACGACAGAGACATCAACCCTGCTATCAAGATTCGAGATGAAGGTTTACGGGTACTCGCTTCTGGGACGGAAGCGACTGCCAGTGGAGGCAATGTCAGACCAACCAGAGAACGTAAATCCTCTGTGCTGGCAAATGCTGTTGAAACTGGAAGCCCACGAATCAAGTTCATAGGAACTTAGCGCTGGGTAGTTCACAGACGTCCAAGCCAACGCTAATACCTTCAGAGTTCCTGATTCTCAGGTTCTCTTGCTCGCACAAACGATCAAAGAGAATATTTTCTACTTGCTCCAAATGAGAGCAATTATGAGAGTAATCAGAAGTCCAACAGGTACAAAAGCGATGCTTGGGGAATACGTGATGATACTCAGCGACAACTTGATCAGAAGGAACTAGCCAATTTCCATCTTCAAACCGAAACCACGCCGAGTCAGAAGCAATTGCTCTACCTTTCTGAGCGAGTTATGGCGCTGCGAACTGAACTCAAGCAGCCTGAGATCAATCACCTTCTCAGCCACCTACCGTAGCTAGGCAGCCGTTGTTGTTAATTGTCGATGAAGAGGTGGAACTAGCAGAAAGGTTAGTTAGGGAGTCCACAAATTGGGGAATACAAATCAAGGTTGCAACTAACCTGTCGCAAGCTAGAGAGGTAATCGAACCCACTCAACCTGATGTCGTGCTACTCAATCTCAGTTGTTCAGAGGGAACTGGGAACAGCTTGAGGTTTCTTGCAGAACTAACGAACTTTACGCCCCCGGTTCCCGTGGTGGTTTTAACTGCTGAAGAGAGTTTGATGGATAGAGTTGAAATTGCCCGCTTAGGCGGGCAAGGCTTTTTACACAAGCCCATCTCTCCCAAGCAGGTATTAGAAACTGTCACCCAAGTGCTAGAGCAGTCTCGCCCGGCAGAGACCAAGGTAATGATCGTGGACGAGGATCGCGAAATTCTCGCTCGCTTGCGCGTTTTACTGGAGCCTTGGGGCTTAAGAGTAACCACCCTCGACAATCCGAAGCAGTTTTGGGAGATGCTTGCAGCATCTTCGCCAGATCTACTAGTTCTGGATGTAGAGATGCCTGAGGTGAGCGGGATCGAGCTGTGTCAAGTCGTGCGCAGTGACCTCCACTGGGGCGGATTGCCAATCATTTTTCTAAGTAATCGAACCGATGCCAATGTGAGTAATCAGGTATTTGCCGTCGGTGCAGATGAGTTGTTGAGCAAGCCCACAGTTGAGTCATAACTAGTGACTCGCATTATCCATCATCTCGAGCGAATGAAACGCCTTTCACAGGAGTCATGAATCGCCACTGGTTTACCCGAGAGCTAACTCAGCTGCTTCACTTAGCCAATTGCCATGATCAGCCTCTATGCCTAGCTGTGGTTAGGGTAGACCATTTTCAACAGATTAACGCCCAATACAGTCATGCCGCTGGAGAGAGAATATTGAGTC
>PXPT01000018.1 GCA_003021505.1 Cyanobacteria bacterium QS_4_48_99
AAGGAAGCCCCGATTTCGGGCAGCTACTGCCTGGCTAAACCAAGCAAGACACCATTGCAGGGAGTGTCTTCTTCCTGGTTTGCGCCTACTATCTGGCATTTGCTCGAACACATCTACAAGGGCAAGTTCGCTCATTTCTTCCATTTGTTTTTAACCAAGCATCCTTATCCTACCACTTAGAATGAAATCGCCTTGCCGGTATGCAAAAGGCATAGTCAGTAATTCCAGGAAGTGTGGCAACATTGTTTAGTTGCTCGTAAACCGCGTTGTCCACCTGCTGGATTAATTTTTCTGTCCCATAAATCCGGGCAGGAACGCGCATCCTTTCTTGGTAAGAAACGGGAATCTCCCAAATGGTGTCCGAAATTCGTTCCAAAATATCCATGAATTCCATATAGTGTTTTGCTTCCCCTTTCCTGTTACTCCCATCCTACTAAGGCTTAAGCAAACAGGGAATTTAACTAACCGCAAAGATGCAAAGGGCACAAAGCGCCCCCTCGAACTCTGGAGTGGCTCTTAATAGATAAGAGAGTAAGAAACCCTAAAGTGGGAAAAAGGCAAGTGACTGTTCCCTTGCAACACTCCTGCTGTGGCGGTGGAGTGAGTCTATGCTTGATCAATCAGGGTTGCCATCACTGGTGTCAACCTTGCGATTCAGTGCTTTTCTGGCTACCCGCGTCACGTACCAAGTCACCGCCGCCGTTGCCACTAAGCCGATGCCATAAAATGCCCATTCTGCGGGCGTGCGACTGCGCTCTCCTGCCCCCAGCGTGGCAAAATCACTCGCTAGGGAACCGAGGTAAACATATAAAATAGTGCCGGGAATAATACCAATCCAGGTGGGAAAGAAATAGTCCCGAAGAGAAACTTGCGTCAGCCCCAAACCGTAATTGAGAAGGTTGAAGGGAAAAATCGGAGACAGCCGTGTCAAGCCCACAATCTTCCATCCCTCCCTTGCCACCGCCTCATCAATTGCCTGGAATTTGGGCTTCCCTTCCAGTTGTTTAGAAACCCATCCCCTTGCTAAATAACGTCCCACCAGAAATGCCGCAGTTGCCCCAATTGCCGCACCAACGGAGACAAGAATTGTCCCTTGAATTACTCCAAACAGGAAACCTGCCCCCAGAGTGAGAATGGAGCCAGGAATAAATAACACGGTGGCAACAATGTAAATTACGATTAACGCTACTGCTCCCCAAGCCCCCAAGCTATCAATCCAATCGAGTACCCCTTTCAGGATTTCCTGAATATTAATGAATTGTGCAGCAACAATTAGTGTTGCCACAACAAGAATTCCTATCCCCAGTTTGAGTGGGGAATTCCATGTATTTTTCTGGGCTTGAGCCATTGTCCCTCCTAAACTAGAGAACCGCCGCAGCTTGAACCACTTCCCGCAGTGCAGCCATAGCAATAGGGTCTAGTTTGAATTTCGTTAATTACATCCAAATCGTCCATTTCCAGTAGCTTCGCCGTAGTCAAGTTTTTCCCATCCGGTGTTTTTGCTGGGACATTTTCCATCTGATTGAAATCGCAATCGAAAACATTGCCAGAATAATCGACAGAGAGTTCATTGCGACACATGAGGTTAGGAACAGTGTTGGGATTGAAGCTATCTTCCAAAAACTTAAAATAAGATTGATGTAGCTGCTGACGCTGCAAAAACTGTTTGGTTCGCCCAATTGGTAAATTAGTAATTGTAAACAAGTTGTTAAAATCAATTCCGAAATGTTGCTGAAGATAGTCTTTGTAAGCTTTTTCAAGCTGCTGTTGGTTGGGAGGAATAGAAAACTTTTCTTGTGATGTGGGAAGGGCGGGATTGTAGACTAAATCAAGGTTTAAATTGGGGTCTTGAGCGTATCCCAACTGATTCAACCGTTGCAGAGCGCGAATGGAAACCTGATAAACACCAGCTCCTCTTTGTTTGTCCACATTATCTTCTATATAGCAGGGAAGAGATGCCACAACTCTAAGCTGATTTTGGGCAAAATACTCGGGTAAATTTTCAAATCCAGGCTCGAAAAAAATCGTTAAATTTGAGCGAACAATTACTTCCTTTCCTTTTGCTCTTGCTGCTTCGACTATGGGCTTAAAACCATAGTTAATTTCTGGTGCGCCGCCGGTGAGATCGACGGTTTCAATTTGAGGAAATTTGTTAATTATTTCAAGCAGTTGTTCGCAAATTTCCGGGGAGAGTTCTTCAGTTTTTTTTGGTCCTGCTTCCACGTGGCAGTGGGTGCAAGCGAGGTTACAACGCTTCCCTAAATTAATTTGTAAAACGGTGATTCCCTTTTTGGTTAAGGGAGCTTCTATTTTTTGGTAGAAGGGAGTGATGGTGGGATTTTGATTTTTGATGGGTGATTTGACCATTTTTAGTGATTGCTTCTTTGGTTAGTCTTGACTACCCTAGCGTTTTTACAAAATAAAAGCTAAGGCTATGCTGCAAATTCTATTTGGAATAAACTACAGAGGCATAGAGAGCGCAAAGGAGAGGGGTAAACTAGCTAGACTTGACTGCTCGATCTTAGTTTTTTTAACAACAACTTTCGCTGCTAGAGCTTGCTGTTTGGTTGTTGGTTTGAGTTAGCTGGTAGTCTAGTCCTTTGCTTTCTTTCGGGTGTCTGGTTTGCGTACGCTGGCAATCAAATTCTTGGGCTAATTCTAAGGGAATGTCTTGATAGGGAGGAACGGGGATAATTTTGTGAGAGTAGGGGCTATTGGGAGGGGTGAAAATTTGGTAGGTTTTGTCGCAAACTGCTGTCCGTTGTCCTCGGTGCAGGATATGTCCATCATCGTCGCGCACCTGTTTCCAGGGATCTTGGTAAATTACGGCTTGGTTGCGTTCCCAGCATGCGCCCTCTTTTCCTTTAAAGGCACGCACAGTGACTGAGCGGAATTCAATTCCGTTAATGACTTGCCAGGGTTGTTCTTGGCGGCTAAGAATTTCGATGCCGTAGAAACCTGCTTCTTCAAACATTTCTAGGAAGGTGTCTTCGCGGAAAGCACCGGAGATGCAGCCACTCCACAATTCTGGATCATGGAGAATTTCGGGGATGGTATTTTGGTCGCAAACGATATCGGAAATGACTGCCCTGCCGCCACGTTTGAGGAGGCAGTGGATTTCTGAGAAGAGCTGTTTTTTGTCTTGGGGGCGCACGAGGTTGAGGACATAGTTGGAGATGACGACATCAACGCTATTGTCAGGGATGAGGAGGGGATTGGCAACGTAGGCGATCGCATTCTGCCTCAAATGCCCCCAACTTCTCCATTGAGGTAATCGGATGGGCATCTAACCAAACTTCTGCTTGTTCTGCATCCAATTTTAGGTCTTGAATTTTGCCCTTGACAAAATCAAAATTATGATATCCAAGTTTTGGACCGACTTCCTTACGATACTTACGCGCTAGTGCCAGCATTTCGTCATTCAAGCCAACGCCGATCACTTTTCCATCTCCTCCCACTTTCTGGGCAAGGATATAGCAATTTTTTCCAGCACCTGAGCCTAAATCAACGACGGTTTCTCCTGCTGGGACATGGCGAGTGGGATCACCGCAGCCGTAGTCTTTCTCAATAATCTCTTGGGGCAAGATGGCAAGATACTTGCCTTCGTAGTCGGTGGGGCAGCACAAACTTGCCTTTGGTTGCCTTGCCCCAGCTTGGTATCGCTCTAGTACGGCACTTTCGAGGTTAAATGAGTCAAGTTGCTGCTGCCGATTAGTTGTCATCTCTGTCTAATCCCTTCTCTCCTTGCTGTAAGTTTATTTAATCTAAGCCAGATGAGTTTTTTCTGAGAAGGGAATTAAAAGTAGCTTATACCGAGACAGAGAGCAGCAATAAAAAAAGAGGTGCAGGTTGCAAGTTAGACAGGTTATATGAACCTTTCAACGTTTTCCCCTGCTCAAGGTAGCATATGGGAGTTACCACCACGCTTGGCAGCGTCTTGGGCAATGACTTCCCACATTCTAATCGTAGAAGATGAAGCTAAACTAGCTCGATTTATTGAGTTGGAACTGAAGTATGAAGGCTATCGAGTCAGCGTGGCTTCTGATGGAGTAGCAGGTTTAGCAGCAGCGCGGGAGTCTTATCCCGATTTGGTGATTCTTGACTGAATGTTACCCGAACTTTCTGGGTTGGAAGTATGTAGACGCCTGCGCCAGACGGGGGACAAAGTGCCTATTGTGGTGTTAACTGCCAAAGATGAAGTGGGCGATCGCGTAGCGGGGTTAGATGCGGGAGCGGATGACTACTTAGTCAAACCTTTTAGCATCGAGGAATTGTTCGCCCGCATCCGAGCGCACCTGCGACGCACCCAAGAAGAAGAAACCGATCTGCTGGAATTTGCTGACTTAGAATTGCATACTAGCACCCGTGAAGTCTATCGCGGCACTCGCTTGATCGAGTTGACTGCTAAAGAGTTTGACTTGCTGGAATATTTACTCTCTCATCCTAGGCAAGTTCTCACCCGCGATGGCATCCTCGAGCGGGTTTAGGGCTACGATTTTATGGGAGACTCCAACATTATTGAAGTCTATATTCGTTACCTGCGGCTGAAGCTAGAGGCTAACCAGGAAAAGCGCCTGATTCAAACCGTGCGTGGAGTGGGCTACGTCTTGCGCGAATAGGGGAATCGCCTTAGTAAAGTGAGTGTAAATGCCGTCCCTTCCCCCATCTGGGAACTCACCGAGACTTCACCTCCCATTGCTTCCACAAGCGTTTTCACAATTGATAAACCCAATCCAGTGCCGCCAGTAGAGCGAGAACGAGCATCGTCAACGCGGTAAAAACGCTCAAAGATGCGGGTTTGCTTTTGTAAGGGAATGCCCATGCCGCGATCGCGTACCTGAATGACGGCTTGATCGCCCCGTTGCTCTAACTTTAGCGTCATGGGCTGCTCGGAATCGGAATATTTCACGGCATTGTCAATCAGGTTGAGTAAGACTTGTTTGAGGTGATTGGCGTCTGCTTGGACTTCGATGGAACGGGTGGTATATTCCGGGGCGATCACTCGATTGCTATATTCCCTTGCCATGCCAGCCACCTCTTCTAAGAAGTCATTGATTACCAAAGGTTCGAGCTGCAAGTGCATGTAACCACTATCTGCTCGTGCCAGGATGAGTAAATCCTGTAAGAGTTGAACCGTTCGTTGGGCTTCTGAGCTAGCAATTTCTAAGGCTTCTCGCTGAGGTGCAGTTAAATTGCTGCCCCGACGCAGCGTACTCTGTAGATAACCGGAAACCAGAGTTAGAGGCGTGCGCAGTTCGTGGGAGACATTGCTCACAAATTGCCGCTGCTGCTCCCAGGAATCAAAGAGGCAAACTAGCATTTGGTCAAAGGTTTGTGCCAGTTGTTTCACTTCGCTAGGGGCATGATCCAGTTGCATCTGTGCCTCACCCAGACGTTCGGCAGAAACTTTTTCGGTAAGTTGACTCATGCGTTGTAAGGGGAGCAGTGATCGCTTCACATAAAAGGCAATTGCTACGGTTGTGCCCGCAATTGCAAGGATGCTAGCAATCCCCAGATTCCGAACCAACTGCAAAAACAAGATTTGATCCCCGTTAATATCCTGAGCTAGCTAAACCCTCCCCAATCTCTTACCATTCACCTGCAAAGGAGTCTTACACAGCACCCAATAGCGTCCGTTAACTTGGGACACTTGAGCCACTTGAGAAGGAAACGACGTCGCAGAAAAAGAGGTTAATTGCTGGCTGCCAACGCTTGCCGACTGAGCTGTAACTGTGCTGTCAGGGCTTCCAAATGGCGACGCTACCCAGCCCAACAACAGAGACAGCAGCAATTCCCACTGTCAACCGAAATTGTAGCGAATTGAGATCCCATTGCCGCAAAGCTCTACCCGTTTTTTTGAGCAGATAGCCGGGAAATTTCATCTGTTTAAGATCCGGTAGAATTGCTCGATTTTGAGCTCAACGAAAAATTCTTATAAACTCCTGAGAATCCATTTTGAATCGGAGGCGGCGATCACCCACCGTGATAGTATTTTTGCTCTTAAAACGACCGCTTCCTAAGAAAACATCAATCGAATCGTGATGGCTAATTTGTGCCCTTAGCTGGGGCATGCACTCCATCACCGCCGGGAAATCCACCTCAGTCCGCGACCGACGCAGACCACATCGTTGCTCGATCAATTCAGCTACAGCCTGCCCCCGTGAGATATCCACAGTGCAAGCGGAAGCCCTGGAAGACAGATGGCAGGAGGCAGATGGCAGAAGGAAATTGCAGCAAAACTCTGTAAGCGCGCTTCACTTCTGGAGGGGCTGTGTGCTTCAGCCGAGTTCCGCACTTTAAAAGCCCCATCCCTCTGCCCTCGTTTTTCTGCCTTGCCCTGCAGGGGTTTGCGCTTGTTCGGTAGGAAATGAGGGGGGTCTCTTTCCCCTTACCTCCTATAGAATACCTGCATTACCGAGTCCAAGAATCACACCTGCGCCAATAACATGACCAAAGCTGGTCGTCGCTATTAGTTCCGGGACACCGAAGCCCCCTAAGATTCCACTGGCAAGGGGAAGAGCTGGTCCTCGACCGGGATTCCGAATGGCGAAGCGACCAATAATGACGGCCAACACGTTGCACGTAATCATTATTAGGGCGACAGAGGAACTCCACTCTGGTGTGTGAGGGACTGTTGATTGAGCTTGTGCGAGTAAAGTTAAGGGTGTCAAGTTTTTTGCTCCTATCTTGATAAACTTTTATGAACAAAATGAATTATAGTAATCTTATTTGCCAAGAAACTAACTTAGTTGGAAAATTTAATACTTTTTATCAAGTTTTGAGGCACAATCAAAAATGGGTGTATAAACAAAGTTTCTCAAAATGCGGGTAAAAATCTGTGGCATTACCCAACCAGAGCAAGGTGAAGCGATCGCTCAACTAGGAGCAACGGCGTTAGGCTTTATCTGCGTGCAAAAATCCTTCCGCTACGTGAGCGCGGGACAAATCAGAGCAGTTGTCGAGCAACTTCCTCCCTCAATTGACCGGATTGGCGTGTTCGCCAACACTAGCAGTGACGCGATTGAGCAAGTTGTTACTGAGGCAGCTTTAACAGGCATCCAACTTCATGGCAATGAGTCCCCCGAATTTTGCGCTCAACTACGCCAGCGCCTTCCCGAAATCGAACAGATCAAAGCCCTAAAAATTAAAACGCCTGAGTCTTTATCCCAGGCAGAATCATACGCTCAGACTGTGGACGCGCTACTTTTGGATGCCTACCATTCCCAATTGCTCGGCGGTACTGGCAAAACTCTTAACTGGGAAACCCTAGAACAATTTTACCCAATATGCCCCTGGTTACTTGCCGGAGGGCTTACCCCCAACAATATTTCGGAGGCTCTAACACGGCTACACCCTAGCGGCATTGATTTATCCAGTGGGGTGGAGCGATCGCCTGGCGATAAAGACCTGACTTTGGTGGCACAGTTGTTTGAGAGGTTGGAAGGAGGGAAAGTGACGCGGAGACACGGGAACGCGGGGACAAACAATTAAAAATTAGAAATTAAAAATTCAAAATTGGTCAGTCATCAGTCCACAGTCCGTAGTCATCAGTATAGCACCACGAAAATGTATTAGGACATCTAATGGGAATAGCGCAGAGTAACTAAAAAACACCCATGCCAGCTCCTTACAGTTACGACATGCGGCAACAAGCGATACGCCGAAGGCGTGACGCGCTCCGCGCGTATCGCGGCAGTCAAACGAGGCGAACGCAAAAAAGACGTGAGCCAGATGTTCAACATTAGCCGCAATCCCCAACACCTCTGGCTAAAACGGGAAGAACAAACTGGGGACTGCCAAGCCATTACCCAACATCAGCAGGGATGTGGTCATCAAATCACTGACTGGAAGAGGTTTGGTGAGTGGGTTCGAGAGCACGGGGGGGGAACACGCAAGGAGAAATAGCTTTCGTTATGGGGAGACAAAGTGACTCAGCAAAATCTCAGTGATGCCCTGGGTAAGATGGGATGGAGTCGTAAAAAAAAGCGAGTGTGCCATTTCGAGGTTCCCTGGAAATGCAAGGCACACTCAACACAGACGTCTGGAGATAGAGAACGGGAGGAGAGCAAGCGCCAAGCCTTTCAACAGCGATTGAGGAGCAAATCCGAGGGTGAGATGGTGTAGGTGGATGAAGCAGGGATTGATCATCGGGAGGAATACCTCTATGGCTACTGCGAAATTGGGCAACCCTTCCATGCCCTTCAATCAGGTAAACGCACCGAGGGAGTTAGTGGGATGGCCGCGCTCAAGCAAGGGGAGCTCTTTGCGCCGATGACTTTTGCAGACTCATGCAACCCAGACTTATTCGAGAGGTGGTTAGAGCAGTCTCTGCTACCGCAGTTGCAACCCGGGGATGTCATCGTCATCGATCATGCCAGTTTTCACCGTTGCCACCCGCGTTGACGAAATGGTGGCAGCAGCGGGATGTGAGTTATGGTATCTTCCTCCCTATTCTCGCCTACTTGAACAAGATCGAGTTCGAGTTCGAATCGAGCGTTGGTGGTTTGTACTCAAAAATGGGATGAAGCGGTGGGATGAATTTGATGTGTTTCGCGATGGTGTGGATGCCGCTTTCAAACAATGTCCTAATGTATCTGCGTAGTCCTATTAAGTAAGATAAACGCTAATACTAATGACTGATGACTAATGACTACAAAAAACTTTGCTGATGGCGAATCAGGTTCAGGAATTCTTCACGAGTTTTCTCATCGTCCTGAAACACTCCAAGCATCGCACTAGTAACTGTCCAGGAACCGGGTTTCTGAACTCCCCGCATGACCATGCACATGTGAGTTGCTTCCATAACCACGGCAACCCCTTGAGGCTCTAGGGTGGTCTGAATTGCTTCGGCTACCTGACGAGTCAAGCGCTCTTGCACTTGTAAGCGTCGGGCATACATTTCCACAATGCGGGCAAGCTTGCTCAGACCAACGACTTTTTCGTTGGGAATGTAAGCGACGTGAGCTTTACCCATAAACGGCAGCATATGGTGTTCGCAAAGGCTGAAAACATCAATATCCCGTACCAGCACCATTTCGCTATGCCCTTCATCAAAGATGGCACCATTGACGATATCTTCTAAGGACTGGTTGTAGCCCTGGGTAAGAAATTGCAGTGCCTCAGCTACTCGCTTGGGAGTTTTCAGCAGTCCTTCACGCTCTGGGTCTTCACCGACTCCTTCTAGTAGAGTACGAACCGCATCACTCATTTCAGCGTTCGCTTCCTCTGATTGAGGTTCGATGTCCGGTTCCTGACCGTTCTGGGTATTGCGAGGTGGTCTAGAAGAAACGCTATAGTCTATGCCCTCCTCAAGAAAGTCTTTACCATTAGTCTCGGAAGAATCGTTATAGCGACCGGAACCGTTGGAAGAAGCAGTTGTCATAATTAAGGTTTGAAAATTTTTATTTTCGACTTGCGTCGTTTCACCAACATGAGTGCGCTCTTAGGGCGGCTAGTCTTGCTCTGGCATTAACGCAGTTGGAAGGCTCGATTAAGCAACAATAGGGGATATCAACATTACAGAGTGTTCAGCTTACACAGTATCTGTGTTCCAAAAGGGATATTAATCATACTCAGGAGAAATGGTAACAACTCGGATACTATGCTAGTTTTCCTTCTGCTGAGAGGGTTTTCGACCAGGCGATCGCTCCCCAGCCTGGGAAGGGCGGAAGCGAGGCGATAGAGGCAACCTTACCTGCCTCTGGAATGCTGCGTTGGCGCATTCTGGGTATAATTTCTCAATACACTGAACAACACTGAAAAAATTGGGTGGGCGTGGCGGCTAATATGTTAACAATTTGACAAAAAATTTCCCAATTCCGCGCAGCGATTAAGCCAGAGAGGAGACTTCCTGAAATTTGCCCATGTTGCGGAACTTTTGGTAACGTAGATCTCTGCGCTGCTTCGGGAGCATCCCAGAAAGTTCCTCTAAGTGGGTAGTCAGAGCCTCTTTTAGGATAGCGGCAGCTCCTAGAGGGTCAGCATGAGCGCCTCGGAGTGGTTCAGACAACAACTGGTCAGCAATGCCTAAATCCTTGAGATCCCAGGAGGTAATTTTGAGCGCCGCTGCTGCTTGTCCTGCCTTGCTGGAATCTTTCCAAAGGATGGCGGCACAGGCTTCGGGAGTAGCAACTGTATAAACTGCGTGTTCAAACATCAAAACTCGGTCTCCCACGCCGATGCCAAGCGCTCCACCCGAGCCGCCTTCGCCAATCACGGTACAGATGATGGGCACATCAAAGCTAAACATCTGCCGCAGGTTGTAGGCGATCGCCTCCCCCTGACCTTGGCTTTCTGCCTCCACTGCTGGCCAAGCTCCCGGAGTATCAATAAAAGTCAAGATCGGCATGTCAAACTGATTGGCATGTTCCATCAACCGCAGCGCCTTCCGGTAGCCGCCAGGAGCAGCCATACCAAAGTTACGGGCAACATTGTCTTTGGTGTCGCGCCCTTTTTGATGACCTAACATCACCACTGGACGTCCTGCCAAACGTCCCACACCACCGATTAAAGCCGGGTCATCACTTCCCACGCGATCACCATGAAGCTCAAACCATTCGTCGCTCATGGCTTGAATGTAATCGAGGGTACTAGGACGTCTGGGGTGGCGGGCCAGTTGTAAGCGTTGAGCAGGTGTTAAGGTGCTATAAATTTCCTTGCGAAGCTGTACGGCTTTTGATTCAAGCTGGTGAATTTGATCCGAGACATCAACGTGATTTTCTGTTGCCAGTTCTCTAATCTGCTCAATCCGCGACTCTAGTTCGCAAAGCGGCTTTTCAAAATCGAGAAGAAAGGTTTGGTGCTTAGTCGTTGACATAATTGGGCTTTGTCCCCGTTACCTCCAAGGTTACGAGTAATTCAACAAGGGTTGAAATCCGTGTTTAGCTGACCACTGCCCCATTTTGTCCATCTTTTCTACGGTAATCTGATTGCGTCCCCAAGAAAAGTTGGTGTACCACTTTTCAAATTCCAGTAGCATGGATTCAGCAAAGCAGGCGAAAAGCTGGCGACCAGGAACCTCCATCTCGACAATTTTCATAATTTTCCAATCAATATCGAGGGAATGCTCAACGATTCCTCCTTTGAGGGCGTAAATCTCAGGATGCTGGAGTTTCGTCCCTAAGTTTTTGGGATAGCCGCCATCAATGAGCAAGCAGGGCTTTTTCAAAGTTGTTTGGTCAATTTCTACGCCCTTGGGCATACTAGCAACCCAGACAACAATATCTGCTTGAGAGAGTGCTTCCTCCATGCCCATTACTTTGCCCCGTCCGAGGGTTGCCTGTAAAGTTTGCAACCGTTCGCGATCGCGCGCAACCAGCAACAGATCGTCAACATCAGTTCGGGCATCGAGCCAGCGACAAACCGCACTGCCAATATCCCCAGTTGCACCACAAACAGCAACCTTTGCCTTCGATAGGTCTATGCCTAACTCGGCTGAGGCAAGTTCCACTTGGCGGCAAATAATGTAAGCTGTGTGAGTATTCCCCGTAGTGAAGCGCTCTAGTTCGAGCTTGACATTGCGAACCTGTTTGTTTTCCTTGAGGTTAAAGTTTTCAAAAATAATCGAGGAAAAGCCGCCTAAAGCGGTAATATCAATCCCCTGCTTCTGTGCATGAGCCATTGCATTGAGAATTTTTCGGACAGCTGACTTCGCTCGGCGATTGGCAAGCATCTCCGGCAGAAAGCAGGATTCGACATACCAACCTTCAATCGTTTGCCCTGTAATGCTAGTAACCTTAATCCTATCAACTGTTTGGGGCGGTGCAGAACACCAGAAATCTAGCCCTTGGTCAGCATATTCTGGATAGCCAAGTTCACTAGCAACGGCTTGGGCATGTTCCAAACTGGTTAAGTGACCGATAAGACCAAACATAAATTACTCAATGATTGAACCTGTTAATTAAACAGGGTTAAGAGTTTAAAGAAAACTTTAAAAATTCTAACCAATATTAGAGAAAATTGCCGCTCATGGAGAGCGGCTAGTTACCAAATGCCTATGCACATAGAAATACAGCAGTTTTCGATTAAGCGAGAGGTACACCTGGGTTGAAGTTGGGAAAAGGGGAAAGGTAAAAGGGGAAAGCAACAAAAAACATTTCCCCTTAAGTACGCGCGAAGGCTGGGCGAGTTGGGTTCTCCCCTCCACCCTTTAACCGCAAAACCTCTGTGAGTGACAAACTGTACTTCGTTGACATGCAAACCGCTATAGGTTTCTTTCGCTAGACTAGTGCGCGGTCAAACCATAGGCTGACATCCGCATAATTTCGCGCGTGGTAAAGCCAATATTGCTCAGGGCTTCACCGTAAGCAATCATAAAGTCTTCCACCAGGGCATCTTTTTCCATTCCCAGGGTATGGGCATCTTTTTCAACCTGATTGAGCATTTGCCAGACTATGGGCAAGTTCTGGCGATTGGCTTCTTCCAGTTCTGCCTTAGATTCTTCAAAGTGTTCTTTGAGCCAAACTTCCCCAAAGTTGAGGTGAGTGTACTCATCTTTGACGACACCTTCGGTAATTTTACGAGCAAAGGGGTCGGCAACAGGAATGTAGATGTTGTAGGCAGAGATAGCAAAACTCTCGATAATCAGGGATTGGATCAGTAAGCAAGTGACTAGTTTGTCCTGAGCCAGTGCATCTTGGAAATTTCGGTGGAGCTTCGCAAAGAACTCGCGAGCGAATTCCATATCGGGCGTGACACTCAGATTGTTGCCACAGGCTTGAAAACCTTTTTTGTGGCGGTTTTCCATCTTGGAGAGGCGATGCAACTCCTCCTGTTGCTCTGGCAGTAGCTGTGCCAGATGGATGTAATTGTCCTTCGCCTCTTGCTCGCCTTCGATCACAACGGCATTAATGCGGCTGTAGGCATCTTTGTAGGTTTCACTGTTATAGTCAAGCTCGGGGGTAGCTGCAAGTTCTTGCATAAGTTGCTGGTCTCCTTAGATTTTTATCTACTGTAATATTAAGGGTCAAAGTCAATTCATTATTGGACTTGACCAACGGTGAGAGCAGGTTTCACCGCAACATGGTGGAGTGATCTGTCATCTCTCCCCCATGTTATTTAAGTTCCCCTCTGCTGCGAAAGTGTCCCTAAAACAGAGAATAACTTATCAAATCAGAAAAATATAGGGACAAATCCTGATCTATGCCTATAGACCGATTACCAGGACGCTTATTGGAGTTGAGAAGGCCTTTGCTGCTGGGGCTGCTACTGCTGGGGGCGGGTGTGGTTTTGCTACCGCTAGGCATCGTATTTTTGACTTCCCTAGCCCCAACTGGGGCGACTCCAAGCGAAGAAATTATTCCTGAAACTACCACTTGGGCGAACTATCGAGAGGCGTGGCAGCGGGGTGATTTTTTGCTGGCATTTGCCAATTCGACTTTGGTGGCAGTGTCGGTGACGGGATTTCAGATTGTTACCTCTGCCTTGGCAGGCTATGCCCTGGCAAGACTGAAGTTTCGAGGGCAACAAGCACTTTTATTGCTAATCCTGGCAACACTAGTAATTCCCTTTCAGATTTTGGTAGTGCCGATTTTCTTGGTTCTCAAGTGGGGACATCTGATTAATACTTACGGGGCGTTAATTCTCCCCAGCGCCGCCAATGGCTTTAGTATTTTTTTGATGCGGCAGTATTTCACCACGGTTCCGGAGGAGTTGGAGGAAGCCGCCGCTTTGGATGGGGCAAACCGTTTGCAAATTCTCGCTCGCATCATGTTGCCGCTGTCTCGTCCGGCGTTGGTGACGCTATTTCTGTTTACCTTCATTGGCGAGTGGAACGATTTATTTAAGCCATTGGTATTCACCACTAGACCGGAGTTAAAGACAGTGCAGCTTGCCTTATCCGAGTTTCAAGAGCAGTTTACTAATAGTTGGTCTCTGCTGATGGCAGCAGTAATAATTGCAACGGTTCCGGTAGTGGTACTGTTCCTGATTGGGCAACGGCAGTTTATTCGCGGAATTGGGACAACGGGGATTAAGAACTGATGGGGAGACAAGGGGGAAGGGAAGCAAGGGAAGTAGGGGGAGCCAACGTCGCTTCGCCCCAGTTAAAAATGTTATTAGTCATGAGTCACTGGTTATTAGTACTAACGTTGATCTAACTTTACTGATGACTACGGACTGTGGACTAATGACTCATCAATTTTTAATTTTTAATTTCTAATTTTTTTGGCAGGCTAAGCAGGAGGAGAGCAAGCTATGGTGTACTCCCTGTGGCTGTTCGAGGGCAGCGGAGTGTAACTAAGGCGAGGAGAAGTTGTGTTAAATTACCCGCTTCTTGACCGGAGAAGATAATACCATCGAGGCGGTAATTTGACCGTATGGCCTCAGTACAGGACCAAAGCTGGAAGAGTGAGCAGGAAAAGGGTTTCATAGAATTGCTAGCAACCCCATGAAACCCGATCAATGATCAGGCTACTCTAGCGCGCGATACCTTGCGCTCCCATGGGAGATGGCATGGAGGTCGCCTGAGCTTGGTGTCAATGTTGCTGATGCCCTACTACGGGCCAGAACTATCAACTGG
>PXPT01000019.1 GCA_003021505.1 Cyanobacteria bacterium QS_4_48_99
AAGCGCGACGGTGGAGCAAAGATTACGAGCGCTTCCCCGAAACTAAAGAAGCTTTCATTTACTCAGCGAGGTTACGGTGTTTACTTCCGAAATTAGTATAATTATATACTTTTTACACCTCTTCTTACAAAGGGGTCAGCAAACTGGGAGGAGTCAGGAGTGAGGAGTCAAAGAGGTGCTCCAGGTGTGGAGGAGTCAAGTCAGGAGTGAGGAGTGAGCGAGTGAGGGGGAAAGTGGGCTTGTTTGCTTGAAAAATTTCTTCCTATTTCAACTCTCTCACGCCCTCACGCTCTCAGTTATTTCCCCCTGCCCCTCTGCCCCTATGCTCTTTGTGTCCCCGCGTCCGCGCGTCCCCATGTCCTTTTCTGTCAGTCTCTCACGCCCTTCGCTTCACTTCTTCCCCCTTGCACTTTAACTGCAAAACTTCTGTGAGTGAGACGCTGTACTTCGTTGAAGTGAAACCGCCATGAAAGTGATTGATGCGCTTACCCTTTGTTTTCCACCTCTGCCACTGTCAAACGGGTTTCCAGTAAAGAATCGGGGTTGAGGCTCATGGAATTAATGCCTGCTTCTACCAAGAAACGGGCAAATTCGGGATAGTCGCTGGGCGCTTGACCGCAAATCCCAATCTTACAGCCTTTTTTCTTAGCGGCTTCAATCGCCATTTTCACCATTTGCTTCACCGCCTCGTTGCGTTCGTCAAATAAGCGAGCAACTAAGGCAGAATCGCGGTCAATGCCTAGGGTAAGTTCTGTGAGGTCATTGGAACCAATCGAGAAGCCATCGAACACTTCACTAAACTCCTCTGCCATAAGGACGTTGCTGGGCAACTCACACATCACATAAACCTGCAAGTCATTGACACCTCTTTCCAGCCCGTGTCTTGCCATTTCCTCTACCACGCGCTGACCTTCTTCTGGTGTCCGACAGAAAGGAATCATGGGGATAACATTGGTTAAGCCCATCTCATCTCGCACTTGCTTGATACCTCGGCATTCTAAGCCAAAGGCTTCGCGGTAACGCTGGTCATAATAACGGGAAGCACCGCGCCAGCCCAGCATGGGGTTGTCTTCTTTCGGTTCAAAGGGGTTGCCGCCCAAGAGATTGGCATACTCGTTGGTTTTGAAGTCCGAGAGGCGCACAATTACTGGTTTGGGATAGAAAGCAGCAGCAATCATACCAACGCCACGCGCGAGTCGGTCAATAAAGAACTGGGGCTTGTTCTCATAGCATTTGGTAAGCTCGGCAATTTGGGCTTTAACCGATTCGTCCTCTAATTCCTCGAAGTGAGTCAATGCCAGCGGGTGTGCCTCAATGTGGTTAGCGATAATAAATTCCAAGCGAGCTAACCCCACTCCATCGCAGGGAATGGCAGCGAGGGAGAAAACTTGGTCGGGATTTGCCACATTCATCAAAACTTCGGTGCGGGTAAAGGGCAAATCATCGAGCGTTTTCTCTTCCACATCAAAGGGGAGTAAACCGGAATAGGCGCGACCTTCTTCCCCTTCTGCACAAGAAACGGTCACTTCTTGCTTGGTTTTGATCACCTCGGTCGCATTGCCACTGCCCACAATGGCTGGAATCCCTCTCTCTCTCGAAACAATTGCCGCATGAGAGGTGCGTCCCCCCTGGTCGGTGACAATGGCACTGGCTTTTTTCATAATCGGCTCCCAATCAGGGTCAGTGCGGCTGGTCACTAAAACTTCCCCTGGTTGGAAAAGATCAATTTTGCTGGAATCGAGAATGACATGGGCTTTCCCCTGACCAATGGCTGCACCTACACTACGACCTGTGGTTAATACGTCGCTATGCTCTTTAAGGCGATAGGTCTGGAGGACGTTGGTGCTTTTTTGGGATTGCACAGTTTCGGGGCGGGCTTGGACGATAAACAGTTCGCCGAGAATACCGTCTTTTGCCCACTCGATGTCCATGGGTGTCTCTTGGTTATTCACCTGCGAGTAGTGGTTTTCAATCTCGGCTGCCCAGTGGGCGAGTTGCAAGATCTCGGAGTCGCTGAGGCAGAATTGCTCTCGCTGAGACTGCGGCACTCGTGTGTTTTTGGTCATCTTCGAGCCGCCAACATCGTAGACCATTTTGATCTCTTTGCTGCCTAGGCGTTTTTCCAACAGGGGGCGGTAGCCTCGGACAAGGGTGGGTTTGAAAACGAGATATTCATCCGGGTTGACTGAACCTTGAACGACGTTTTCTCCTAAACCATAGGCGGCACTGATCAAGGCGGCATTTTTGAAGCCGCTTTCGGGGTCAATCGAGAACATTACACCCGAACTTGCCGAATCTGAGCGCACCATTTTTTGCACGCCCACAGAGAGGGCGGTGTCAAAGTGGTCAAAGCCATTTTGGTGGCGATAGGAAATGGCACGGTTGGTAAACAGGGAGGCGAAGCATTTCTGCGTCGCTTCGAGGACGCCGTTGACGCCTTGGACGTTGAGGTAGGTTTCTTGTTGACCTGCGAAACTAGCTTCTGGGAGGTCTTCTGCGGTGGCACTGGAGCGCACAGCCACGTCTGTATCTTCGCCGTAGCGATCGCAGAGTTGTTGGTAAGCTTGAGCAAATGCCTCTCTAAGTTCTTCAGGAAAGGGGGTTTGAAGAATCAGGGAGCGGGCTTTTTTGCTCCGCTTTTGCAAGTTGTCGAAATCATCAACATCGAGGTCGGCAAACACTTGGCGCAGTTGTTCCTCTAATTCTGCTGCCTCGATAAAATGACGATAGGCATAGGCAGTGGTGGCAAAGCCGCCAGGGATATTGATCCCTTTGGGTTGTAGCCCGTTAATCATCTCGCCCAGGGAAGCGTTTTTCCCGCCCACTCTGGCGACATCGTTGCTTCCCACCTCTTCAAACCAGAGGACTAAAGCGTTTTCTTGGGTGTTTTGGGAAGCCTTTTCTCTTAGTGGATTGACCATGAGTATTTACTTTTAGTTTTTTTTTCAGTTTAGCGATTCCCAATTCTCTGGGAAGGCTGATATGGCGGTTCTCGGTTGAGTACAATACATCTCGCAAGGGGGGAGAAAGAGGACGCGCGGACGCGTTGACGCGGAGAACGGAAAGTGAGGGGTGAGGAGTGAGAGAGTGAGGAGGTAGATGGGCTGGTTTGATAGAAAAATTTGTTTCTATTTCCAACACTCTCACGCACTCACGCTTTCACGCACTCACTTCTTGCCCGCTTCCCCGCGCTACCGAGCGAATGCGTTGCAGTCGCAGCTCCCGAAGCGAGCGAGAAAGCGACTTTCCACACGTCCGAATAAGCGCAGAGTAGCTCACCATACGCCTTCAAAAATTGATCATAGGAAAAAGAGCTGCCTAGAGTTGCCTCAACGACTACTAAAGGTCGTGTTGCAAAAAAGCGATCGCGGCAATAATAAAAAATGAGAACTAGGGATTATCATGATGCGCTGGATAATTAGTTTACTATGCGTGCTGCTGGTTTTGTGCGCTCCTGCACCTGTGATCGCGCAAGAAGCTGAGACCCCCGAAATTACGGAGGAGCAATTACAGCAGGGAGATGAGCTGGCACAGAAAGCGTTGGAGGCAACAGAAAAGGGTAACTTTACCACCGCCGAAAATTACTGGACGCAGCTCATTAATGTATTTTCCAGTAACCCAGCGGTGTGGAGCAACCGAGGGAATTCCCGTGTCAGTCAGAATAAACTAGACGAAGCGATCACCGATTACAACCAAGCGATTGAACTTGCTGGGGATGCCCCTGATCCCTACCTCAATCGCGGCACTGCCTATGAGAAACAACAACGCTGGGAAAAAGCCCTCGCCGACTACAATCGGGTACTCGAACTGAACCCCGAAGATGCCATGGCTTACAATAATCGCGGTAATGCCAAAGCGGGACAGGGACGCTGGGAAGAGGCGATCACAGATTACCAAAAAGCGGCAGAAATCGCCCCGACTGATTTTGCCTTTGCCCGTGGCAACGCTGCCCTTGCCCTCTATCAGACGGGTGAGAAGGAGCAGGCACTGCGCAAAATGCGTAACTTAGTTCGCAAGTATCCCATGTTTCCCGACATGCGGGCTGCTCTAAGTGCAGTTCTTTGGGAGCAGGGGGATCAGGGCGAAGCCAAAAGCAACTGGGTAGCAGCTATGGGAATTGACAGTCGCTATCAAAACCTCGACTGGGTGGAAAATATCCGCCGCTGGCCCCCGCAAATGGTTGCCGCACTAGAAAAGTTTATTAATTTTCAGTAAGTGTCGGACAAGGGATACCTAGCAGCGGAGTAGGGAAAAGTGAGGAGTGAGAGCTTGAGTGCGTGAGGGATTTGGGATGGGAAGTGAGGCGTGAGCGCGTGAGAGTGTGAGAAAAAGCTCCAGGAGCTCCAGAAGCAGGGCAGAGGAGAGGGTAACGCGTACAGACGCGAATTTTGAGGGGCTGTGTTTCGAGGAAACCTCGAAACCCTGTAAGCCCCGTCGCGTCTCAACGTTATTTCCCCTCCGCACCTCCTCACTTCTTAATCACACACTAACTGCTGAATTTGAACGGGCGTTAACGCTTGTGCCTGATTGTAAATTACCGCTGCTCCCGCCTCTTTCAGTTGGGCCGTGTGAGCCTCCCTACGGGACAAAGATGCCTCGGCGATGTGAGGGGGCAAAATTCCCACACCAATCCAATCACGTCCCGGCTGAAGCTCTCTCGCTTTCCCCACGGTATACATATCTGCCACCGTGTCGCCTACATAAATCACGGGTGTGGAAGCATCCGCACTGCCTTGCTGCTCGATTTGACACACTGTCTCAAATAACCCGGCGGGATCTGGCTTGCCGGGGGCATCCTCCATTGCCATCAGCACTGGCTGCGGAAGCGCTAGGCGTTTGCTCAGCACGTATTCTGCGGAAGCGCGAGTTGCACCACTAAAAAAGCCCCAAGCTATCCCACTAGCGCTGAGTCTGGCTAAATCGTCTGGCTGCAATAATAGTGGTTCTTGACAAATGTAACCTGTCCAGTTCTCGGAGTCTGGTCCGCGATAGCGAGATTGGAAAAATGCCACCAGAGCATCATAGTCTAGAGAAAGGCTTGCTCGCTCCTGTCCCTGAACCTGAAAGTGGCGGTAAATTAACTCCTGGGATGCCTCCCAGTCATTATTCCAAATTCCTTCTGACTTCAGTTGGTCGATGTCTTCCGGGGTGGGTCGATAAGCCCCATCCGTGAAATACTCCACGGTATCGGCTAGAGCGCGTCGGTAAGACCCCCCGACATCGCGCACAACACCGTCAATATCAAAAACAACAATAGCTAGCAACTCAAGCAAAGCGTTACAATAAGAGGTTGTATAGTCGTTAATAATCCCATTTTTATGGAACAACAATTGGAAGATCAGAGGTTTATCCTAAAAGTTGTCTGGTTAGATAACAACGCTGCGATCGCGGTTGACCAGGTGGTTGGCAAGGGGACAAGCCCTTTAACTGCCTATTTTTTCTGGCCCCGCAACGATGCTTGGGAGCAGCTTAAAGAACAGTTAGAAGCCAAGCATTGGATTTCCGAGACTGACCGGATCAAACTTCTCAATCAAGCCACAGAAGTGATCAACTACTGGCAAGAGTATAGCAAATATACCTCAATGTCAGAAGCGCAGGCAAAATTCCCAGAAGTGGTTTTTGCTGGCAGCAATTAAAGAAGGCAGAGGAGCAGAGGGGCAGGGGAGCAGGGGGAGAGACTAACGCACTCAGAAACTATTTCCCCTCAGCACCTCCGCTCCTCTACTATTCACTCCACCTTGCCAGTTGCCGCTAGGAGGCGGGCGCGTGCTCGCTTGAGGTCTTGGGAGGCTTGAATTTTTTCTTGGCTATCCTCGCCGCTTTCCGACTGCTCCACCCGCTCTTGTGCCTGTTGGAAAGCCGAACGCGCCGCTTCTGCATCCACTTCTTCTCCTCGTTCGGCACTGTTAACGAGAATGGTGATTTCGTCGTTCTCTACTTCAGCAAATCCACCTCCGAGGGCAATTGCCTGCCAGTCTCTACCAGGGCGAATTTGCAGAACCCCGACATCTAGTGCGCTCAACAAAGGAGCATGACCACCGAGGATACCCAGTTGTCCTGTGGTACTAGGCAAAATTACTTCTTCAGCAGAATCATCCCAGGCAGTTTGGTCTGGGGTAATCACACGCACAGTTAAACTCATCGGCTATTGTTAGTTGTTAGTTATTGATGATGGGAACCTAGGAGTGGAAGGTTAGAAAGTTGGAGAGCTGGAGCATTAGAACCTGCTAGTCTTCAAACCTTCTAACCTCCAGTCGAGTTGCCACTAGCTAGCCTTGATTTTCCATTTCTTCGGCTTTGGCGATCGCTTCGTCGATATTGCCCACTAGGTAAAATGCTTGCTCGGGAAGGTCATCCAATTCCCCAGAAATAATTCGCTGGAATCCCTTAATGGTTTCATCGAGGGTCACATATTTCCCGGGCGACCCCGTAAAGACCTCCGCCACAAAAAATGGCTGAGACAAGAATTTCTCTACTTTACGTGCCCGGTCTACCGTCAGTCGGTCTTCTTCTGATAGCTCCTCTAGTCCCAAGATAGCGATAATATCCTGAAGTTCCTTGTAGCGCTGCAAGGTTGACTGAACGGCACGAGCTGTATCGTAGTGTTCTTGACCAACGATATTAGGCTGCAACATTGTGGAACTAGAGTCCAAGGGGTCTACAGCCGGGTAGATAGCTTTGGAAGCCAAAGCACGAGACAACACAGTGGTAGCATCCAGGTGAGCAAAGGTTGTGGCTGGGGCGGGGTCGGTCAAGTCGTCAGCCGGGACATAGATGGCTTGAATCGAGGTGATTGATCCTTCCTTGGTGGAAGTAATGCGCTCTTGCAAATCCCCCATCTCAGTTCCGAGGGTGGGCTGGTATCCCACAGCAGAAGGCATCCTACCCAGCAGTGCTGACACCTCCATCCCGGCTTGCACAAACCGGAAAATGTTGTCGATAAATAGCAGTACGTCCTGCTTATCGACATCCCGGAAATGCTCTGCGATTGTCAGCGCTGACAAACCGACGCGCATTCTCGCACCCGGCGGCTCATTCATTTGGCCGTAGACCAATGCCACTTTCGATTCGCCCAAGTTTTCTTCGTTGATGACGTTGGACTCAATCATTTCTGTGTAAAGGTCATTGCCCTCACGGGTGCGTTCGCCCACGCCGCCAAACACAGAAACACCTCCGTGAGCCTTGGCGATGTTGTTGATCAACTCCATGATGATCACGGTTTTACCCACACCAGCACCGCCGAATAAGCCCGTCTTGCCGCCGCGTCGATAGGGAGCGAGCAAGTCGACGACTTTGATTCCCGTTTCAAAAATAGAAGGTTGGGTTTCGAGTTCGGTCATCTTGGGAGCAGCTCGGTGGATCGGTGAACTATCCTCACTTTTCACCTCACCCCGGTTATCGATCGCTTCCCCTAAAACATTGAAAATCCGACCTAGGGTAGCGCTACCGACAGGAACGCTGATGGGAGCACCTGTGTTCGTAACTTCCATGCCCCGCACTAGACCATCTGTCCCACTCATGGCAACAGAGCGAACCTGATTGTCACCAAGCTGCTGATGAACTTCACAGGTGACAGAAACATCGTTTCCAGCTTCGTTTTTGCCTTGAATACGCAAGGCATCGTAAATTTCGGGCATATTGCCGCTGGAAAATTCCACGTCCACCACCGGACCGATGATTTGGGTAATCTGACCAGTGCTTGTCTTTTCTCTAGTTTTGACCATGCTTACGCGCGTACTCTGATTGCTATTTTTTAGGTTATCACTGAAAGGAGGCAGGGGTGGACATGGGACAATTTCTGTTTCCAGGGGCTAATGAAGATTCACTAAGTTTTTTTGCAAACCATTTACCGAATTGACCAAGATTTTTTAATTAATATTTAATATTTCTGAGTTTGGCGCCTTGCTCAAAACAATCCCATCTATGCTGGGAAACAGCAAGAAGTGCCGAAGCCGCTTGCTTAGTTCAATTTGGTATAACTTGATTTTATGAGCATCTTGCCGAATTTGTTATGTTCTCTGTTGCTAACCGTGCTTTTTAGCTTTTCCGCTCCCATTATTTTAGTGGGGGGAGTAATAGCTGCTTTATTGCTTACCAGCTACATCCCTGGCTTAGAGATGGTAGGCGGGATGGGTGCTGCACAGATTTTGAAGTTCCTAACTACCTTCGGCAGTGGTTCTGCCATTCAAGGAGCGTTTACAATTGGCTTCACTGGGAGTGTAGTAGGCGGTTTATTCGACGTTAGCACTTTTTTTCGCTACCAGCGCCTCAAGGGGAAGCGACAGAAAATAGAAGGTTGTCCAGCAGCCGATGCGGAGATACCGCCAAAATCTAAGCAGGGGATGAATCCCTAGGGTTGACTATAAATAAGTCAAAGTTATCAATTAATCTACCTAAGCTACATCCCAGCATAAAAAGATTAGTTATTACGACTCATCGCAAAGGGATAGGGGCAGCAACTCGCTACAGCACTGCCCTTCGATGGAGCAACTAGCCGAGAAACCCCATCAGAATCACTGATGCTCCGCCCAACAATGCCATAATCAAGAGAACTTTTCCGGCGTTAGGGCTACCTTTCCAGGAAAAATTTTTGTCGTCTGCCATGATAGATTTTACTTTTATTTAAACATCTTCTGTAATGATGACACGTTTTAGTGTCACTAAACTACCTATGTGGGTAGATCTTCCCGTAGAACCATGTTTGCCAGCTTTTTCCCAGACTCCCTCTTGCAGTTGAGAGAGTCTAGCGCAATTTCACTTGCCCAGAGCACTCAACGGAAAGCGATCGCGACTCCTTTTCATCCGCAACCGCTAGCAACGGCTTATGTCCATCAGGGGGAGGGTAAGACGCCCATTGTCTTACTTCACGGCTTTGATAGTTCCCTGCTAGAGTTCCGTCACCTCCTCCCACTACTTGCTGAGGAGAATGAAACCTGTGCACTAGATTTGCTGGGGTTTGGCTTTACCGAACGTATTCGGGAGTGGGCTTACACACCTGCTAGTGTTAAAACTCATCTCTACTGCTTCTGGAAGGCGATGATCGAGCAACCTGTGATCCTAGTGGGGGCTTCTATGGGAGGGGCAGCGGCGATTGATTTGACACTAACTTATCCCGAAGTGGTGCAAAAGCTGATACTAATCGACAGCGTGGGCTACTCTGGTGGGTTTCCGATGGGTGCTTTTTTGTTTCCGCCAATTGACTTTTTGGCAGTAGAGTGGTGGCGTCAGCGCAAACTGCAAGCATTGTTTTGGGGCAAAACGACGGGGAGTTTAGATGCTGCCTCGATTGAAGCAATTCGTATTTCAGCCTTACATCTGGAGATGCCGGGTTGGCACGAAGCAATAACTAGCTTTACCAAAAGTGGCGGTTATACGCATTTGGCAGAGCGAATTCCCCAACTTGATAAGCAGACACTAATTTTGTGGGGAGAAGCAGACAAGATGTTGGGCACGGCTGATGCCTACAAATTTAAGCATGCGATCGCAGATTCGGAGTTAGTCTGGATTCAGGAGGCGGGGCACGCACCGCATATCGAGCAGCCCCACGCCGTTGCTTCCGAAATTATGCGCTTTTGCTCACGTTCGTAAATAAGAACGGGAAACCTACAGGGTTCGCTTATTCCTCGAACTACAGCCCCTCCAGAAGAACGGAGGCAGGAGGCACTTATGAGGAATTAAGTATGAAGGAGAAAGGTAGAAGATGTGGTTTTAAGAAAACTTCTGCCCTCTGCCTTCCAACGAATGGAGAAATTGTTCTTGTGGGTAATCTGCGCATTTAAAGTTAGAGCGCATCAGAAAAGCGCTTGCTTGAGTTGCAAGTTCGACTTCTGGGGTGTATTGTCATACGCCCATTTTTATTTGGCGATCAATCGCGCTTGCAATTGCCCTACAGTAGTAAACACGCAGAAATATGGCACAATCCATCCAGGCAAGTGAATTGACCTTGCATGAAGTCAAAGAGAAATTTAACCTCCAGCAAGTAGCAGATGAACGATTTTTCTGGGAATGGCAGGAGGATTTGCCAGAACCGACAGATGCCGAAAAACAATGGCTAGATAAGTCAAAGCGGATTTTCTTTACTTAACCGAGTACCCTCGCCATGAAGAGATGGTAAAAATGGTAGTGTTGTCTCCACTACTGTCGTTAGCGGTTTTTTCGCCCTCCCTTTCACTTAAAAGCTGAGGCACTAGTAAGAATTGCTGCTAAAGATGAGGGTGAAATGGTGCGCGGCAAAATTGACGTACTAGTTTTACAGAAATGAAAGCAAAGCCCACGTTTAGAAAACGTGGGATGTAGCGTAGGTAGCTTGAGCTACCGTGTTTTAACTAAACAGTACGCAAAAGATAAGATAGACGCATAATTAACTTGACGTAGCAATACAAGCTTGAGCCCACTAAGGGACAAATTCAGACTATGTGCGACTGGTTAGAAACTAGCCGCAATGTCTGGAATTATGCCCTTGGTGAGCGCAAGGATTGGTATAAGTCGAGATCATGCCAGATTAACGCTTGTTCTCTTAAAGGTGAGTAGGTTATTCCTGCTAATGCAGGGCGCCCGACATTTGCTAGCCAGTGCCAAGCCTTAACTGAAGCCAAAAA